>NZ_JAJENU010000235.1:0-39050 GCF_035615495.1 Lyngbya sp. CCY1209
AGCGTAGCACAGGCATCTTGCCTGTGAATAGCGTAGCACAGGCATCTTGCCTGTGAATAGCGTAGCACAGGCATCTTACCTGTGACAACAAGCTAGAAGCTTGTTTTACGCAGTTAATTTAAAAACCAAAAACTGCCTCGAAACACCAATCGAGGCAGTTTAAACCCAACTTGTTCCACAGTCATTCACACCTTCAGGCGACCACAGATTGCTCCGGACGGGCGAAAATCATGCGGCCCGCAGAGGTTTGCAAAGAGCTCGTCACCACCACCCGAAGTTGGTCGCCGAGGTGGTCGCTGCCGGACTCCACCACCACCATCGTGCCATCTTCGAGATAGCCGATGCCCTGAGACGGTTCCTTCCCTTCCTTGCGGATCTTCAATTCCAAAATATCCCCCGGCAAGTAGGCCGGACGCACCGCCTGGGTGAGGTCGTTGATATTCAGAACCGGAACCTGCTGGACCGTCGCCACCTTGGACAAATTGTAGTCGTTGGTGAGCAAAAATCCGTTGATTTCCTGGGCGAAGCGCACCAATTTCGCGTCCACCGTGGCGATGTCGTCGTAATCGGCCGGGTGAATTTGAATCCGTTCCGGGTAATCGTCCCGAATCCGGTTGAGGATGTCGAGTCCCCGCCGTCCCCGCGATCGCTTCTGGTCGTTGGCTGCGTCCGCCACCAGTTGCAACTCCTGGAGGATGAACTGGGGGACCAAAATCTGCCCTTCCAAAAACCCCGTTTCCAACAGGGGCTCGATGCGGCCGTCGATGATGCAACTGGTATCCAAAACTTTGGTGTGGGCGGGTTTGAGGGTCCCCTCGGCCACCAACATGGTGTCGAGGCTGTTGGGGTTGATCAGCCGCAGAAAGGCCCGTCCGTGGGTGTCGGCGAGGTTCACCCCCGTGTATCCGAACAGGACGCTGCACAGGACGGCCCCGAGAGGTTTGATAAACCCGATTTCCTTGGGAATGGGGAGCAAGAACAGCGGCGCCAGAAGCAGGTTGGCGATCAGCAGGCCGATCACCATGCCGATGGAACGGGTGATCAGGACATCGAGGGGCATTTGGCGGATTTGTTCTTCGACGCGGTGGTAGGTCGTCTGCACCACCAACCCGACGATCATGCCGATGAGGCCGGTAAATGCGGCCGTCACCGATCGCAGCCCTTCAATATTCGTCACCTGTTCCAGGACGTTGATGGGCAGCAGCTCGATGCCGTAGAACCCCGTCCCGGCTCCCGCTATTATAAATAGGATGATGATGATTGCGTCTAGCATGGTTTTGGGGAATAAAAATGAAATCTCAATTCCCGGTTCGGAATTGAGTCTTTTCGTATTCCGATCCATTATATCTTCGAGCGTTGACCCCATTCAGGGGCGGATCGTTTCGGTAATCTCTCCCCCCTACACCCCCGATCGCCATCGCTCTCATCAAAGGAGTGGCGTTTTTTTGGGCGATCGGGCGATCGCGGCGACGGCGTGGCGGTGAATTCACCCCTCAGCTACAGGCCGGACCTCGACCTCCGGGATCGCGATCGGCTTCCGTTTAAATTTAGAAACTTTACAATTGTTAAAATTGGCGGGGTTGCCAATCAAACTTTTGGGGGAGAGATCGATGGAGAAACGAACGGAGGATAGCCGGGAATTGACGATCCCCCCACCCCCCACCGCCGCCTACCTGCACATCCCCTTCTGTCGCCGCCGCTGCTACTACTGCGATTTTGCCGTCTCCGTCGTCGGCGATCGCAAACACGGCGACAATTCCGGCACAATTAAAGAATATGTCGAGGTGCTGTGTCGGGAAATCACCACCGAACCCCGCCGGGGAGCACCGCTGCAAACCGTCTTTTTCGGGGGCGGGACCCCCTCTTTACTCTCCGTCCCCCAATTCGATCGCATCCTCCGAACCCTGGACCGCCACTTCGGCATCGCCCCCGACGCCGAGATCTCCGTGGAAATGGACCCGGGAACCTTCGATTTGGCAAAATTGCAAGGATTCGTCGCCGCCGGGGCGAACCGGGTCAGCGTCGGCGTCCAGGCCTTCCAGGACGAACTGTTGCAACGCTGCGGGCGATCGCATACCGTCGCGGATACCTTCGAGGCGATCGACACCATCCACCGAGTCGGCGTCACCAACTTCAGCATCGACCTGATTTCCGGGCTCCCCCACCAGACCCCGGAACTCTGGCAAGCCTCCCTGGACGCGGCCCTGGCCTTAAATCCGCCCCACCTGTCCCACTACGATTTAATTGTCGAACCCAAAACCCCCTTCGGCCGCTATTATCAACCGGGGGAATCGCCCCTCCCGGACGAGGAAACCACCGCCGAGTTTTACCGCCAAGCCCAATATTTGCTGACTTCCCGCGGCTACCGACATTATGAGGTATCGAATTACGCCCGTCCGGGGTTCGAGTGCCGCCACAACCTCGTTTACTGGAAAAATAAACCCTATTATGGCTTCGGGATGGGGGCGGCGAGTTACCTGGGGGGCTACCGGTTGACCCGGCCGCGGACCCGCGATCGCTACTACCGCTGGGTGGAGTCGGGGGACAAATTGGAGGGCGCCGAAGCGATCGCCGGGTCCCGAGATATCCTGCTGGAAACCCTGATGCTGGGGCTGCGGCTGGCCGAAGGGGTCGATCTGGACCGACTCGAACGGCAATTCGGCCGGGACGTTCTCGCCCAAATTCACGACACCCTCGAACCCTACCGCGATCGCGGCTGGGTAGCCGTCGCCGGGGGGCGTCTGAGACTCACCGATCCGGAGGGATTCTTATTCTCCAACACGATTTTAGCCGATCTGTTCGATCGCCTGGAGACGGTGGCGTTGCCCTCGTAAACGCAACAGTTGAGGCAAAAATTGACCGGAACAGCGATCGGAAAAAATCGGCAGTCCGGCGAAATGTGACGGGACGCATCGGCGGGGGTGACGGCGATCGCGAACCGGCTTCCCCCGGTCAATCATACTGAAATTAAGCCTTTAGAGAGATCGGTCAATTCCCCACTTGTCGATATGCTTTAGATATCGTTAAAATTTGGATGCCGATCTGACCCGATCCTCAGATGGGGATCGGGAGGGGTAGGGAGCCGAACCCCGGCCGAGGCGGAACGACAACCCCCCGGGCGATCGCGGCTTCTCCCCGCCCTTCCCCGAATGGATGGGGAAGATTTCTGTAAGGGTTCCCATCCGGTCGCCAGCAAAGCCAGTCAGGGTTCTGAGCTTGCCGTCGGCAAACTACCGCTTTTAAAAACGACCAAATTTTTGCACAATGAGTTGGGGTTCCGAATTTCCGTCCCCGCTGTGAACTCGGCGGGGATCAACTGAAACCCAAACAGAATCGACAAATTTTTTTAAATTCCAAGAGGTTTTGACCATGACCGCAATTCTCGACAAGATTCAGATCGATTCCCAAGATAAACGCCTGTGCTGCTACTTCAACAGCACCAAAAAAGTGCAAGTCGCCCGAATTTCAAATATCGAAAACTGGTATCTGGAACACGTCGTCTTTCCGGGAGAACGGTTTCTTTTTGAAGCCCCGTCGTCCGCCGAATTAGAAATTTATCAATCCGGAAGTGGGCGGGCAATGTTGCTGCAAAAGCTGACCTGTTATGATTTGGTCGTCGATGACGGGAGCGACTTAAAAGTTGCCAGTTAAAATTTAATAATCGGGGGCAAAAGTAGGCGATCGCCCGGATGAGTTTTAACGCACGTTTCCGAGTTTCATCTTCATCCAAATTTGGGGTTCAATTCGACGGCGATCGCCCCTAAAACTCCCCGATATCTTTCGCCCGTCTCGCCTCGGTGGCATCCACAAAATAGAGCAAAATTAGCCCCACAATAAAAAACGCGATCAAAGACAGGATCGAATTTCTAGCCGTCCCCGTCACCTGGCGGATCAGGGCGAACAGCAGCGGCCCGAAAATCGCCGAACCCTTGTTGAACACCGAATAAAATCCGTAAAACTCCGCCGCGGCCCGGGGCGGCACCATCGACCCGTAGAACGAACGGCTGAGGGATTGGGAACCCCCCTGGACCAACCCCACAATTCCCCCCAACAGAAAATACTCGGTCGGCGTCGTCAGAAAATAAGCATAAATCACCACGAACGACCACCCCACCAGCGACACCATCAGGGCATTTTTCGCCGAGATGCGTTCCGCCAATTTGCTGAATCCCAACGCCCCCCCGACGCTGACAAACTGGATCACCAACAGGGTGATCATCAACACATTCGGCGAAAAGCCCAATTCCTCGGCCCCGTAAATCGTCGCCATCGCGATCACGGTCTGGATGCCGTTGTTGTAAATCATGTAGGCGATCAGAAATCGCAGCAGGTGTTTGAACAGCTTCACCTTCCGCACCGTCACCACGGTCCGCACGACGCCCACCTGCAAATAGGCCCGCCACCGGGGCAGGTTTTGATATTCCGGGGGCAGGGTTTCGGCGGCCTTCGCCTCCCGGAGGTTGAACGCCGTGATCAGGGAAAAACCGCCCCACCACGCCGCCGCCATCAAAATCGCCAGCCGCGCCGCCAGTTCGGCCGAGATGCCGATCGCCCCGTGTCCGGCCACCAACGCCAGGGAGAGGGCGAATTGCAGGCCGCCGCCGACGTATCCGAAGGCGAACCCCTTTCCCGATACCCAGTCGATGTTGTCTTCGGAGGCGATATTGGGGAGAAAGGCGTCGTAGAAGATGTTGCCGCCGATAAATCCAATTTGAGCGACGATGTAGAGTATGAGGGTGAGCCCCACGTCTCCCGTCCGGCAAAAAAATAGCAAACTGGCCGCGCAGCATCCGGTGTAGGCGAAAGCTAACAAAAATTTCTTCTTGGAGGCCGAAAAGTCGGAAATCGCCCCGATAATGGGTGCAATCAGAAAAACCAAAAATGCGGATAAACTGGTAACAAAGCCCCATAGGGCCGTGGCGCTGTAGGTGACGCCGGCCAAGGTCAGTCCGCCCGGAGGCACGACGACGGAGGCGAAGTAGGCCGGCAGGACGGCGACGACGACGGTGGTGACGTAGGCGGAGTTGGCCCAGTCATAAACAATCCAGCCGAAAATTTGACGGCGATCGTCGAGGGGGGGGGTTGGAGTCATGGGCGGAGGGTGTCAAAAAGTGCCGGGTCGGCCGAAGTTCGGCCGATCCTTAATGTAACCCGAAGAAAGATGTCCTCAGCCGTCTCAAACGGGCCGGATCGATACATCTGTCGGTTTCTGCAAGAAATGGCCGGCGCGATCGCAACCATCGCCACCTGCAGTTTTGAATCGGAGGAACCCGGAGTGGAAATTCAGGAATTATTGAACCGCTACGCGGCGGGGGAACGGGATTTCAGAAAGGTGAACCTGATCGGGGCGAAGTTGCTCCGCGCCGACCTGAGGGCCGTCGATCTGGCGGGGGCGTCCCTGGCCGGGGCGAATTTGAGTCGCGCCCGCTTGGAAGATGCCGATTTGACGGGGGCGTTTCTGTACGGCTGCACCCTAACTTACGCCCACTTGGGGCGCGGGCAACTGCGGGAGGCGGATTTGACCAAGGCGAACTTGGCGGGGGCGTTTTTGGTGCGCGCGGACCTGACCGGGGTGAAGTTGAGCGGGGCGGTGTTGCGGGGGGTGAACCTGCGGTCGGCTGATTTGGGCGGGGTGAACCTGTGCGGGGCCAATTTGAGCGGGGTCAACTTGCGATCGGCCGATTTGAGCGGGGCGAATTTGAGCTGGGCGAACCTGTCTCGGGCGCGGTTGAGCGGTGCGGCCCTGGGTCGGGCCCGTCTCACCGGGGCGGATCTGAGTGATGCCCATTTGGTGGAGGTGGATTTGGCGGGGATGGACCTCGACGGGATCAACTTCGCCCGGGCCAATTTGCGGCGGGTCAACTTGCGGGACGCCGACCTGACGGCAGCTAACCTGAGCGAAGCGGATCTGAGGGGGGCCGACCTGGAGAATGCCACCCTGCACGGAACCAATTTGACCGGGGCCCTGCTGGCGGGCTGCAATCTGAATGGGGCGACTTTGATGCGGGCGAACCTGTCCGGGGCGAATTTGGTCCGCAGTACCCTGGATGGGGCTAACCTCAACCTCGCCGCTTTGGAGGGTGCCGACCTCCGCCGCGCCGACCTGCAGAATGCTTACCTCTGGAAAGCCGATCTCGCGGGGGCCGACCTGTCGGGAGCCCGCCTGCGGGGGGCGAGTTTTCGGGGGGCGACCCTGGACGGGGCGAACCTGAAAGATGCCGTGCTGGTGGGGGCGACCCTGCCGGACGGGGCGGTGGCCGAAGTTTGAGAGAAAGTTAAGGGGGGCGATCGCATTGTCCCTTCGTGCCATCATCAAGATGGGTGAAGCGGCGGCGATCGCTTTGCGGGGATAATCTTCAATGAAAAGTACGAGACGTGCCGGAGGGCAAAAATCGTACTGTGGAAAACCATTATATCAGGAAAGAGGGGACAAAACAATTCTTTTTTTTCATGCCAAAACGAGGCAAGCTAGAAGTAAGGAATGAATTGAGGAGAAATAACGATGATGCTCAAAGCTAAAGACATCATGACCGAAGAAGTCGTGACGATTCGCGGGTCGGCGACGGTGGCGGAAGCCGTCAAGAAAATGAACGACCTGTGTTTGCGGGCGCTGATCGTGGAGCGTCGCCACGAACAGGACGCCTACGGCATCGTCACGGAAACCGATATCGTCTACAAAGTGACGGCCTACGGAAAAGATCCCAAGTCCATGCGGGTTTACGAAATTATGACCAAACCCTGTATCGTCATCAATCCCGATTTGGGCGTGGAATATGTGGCCCGATTGTTCGCCCAGGCGGGGATTCGTCGCGCCCCCGTGATCAAGGAAACCCTGATGGGGATTGTTTCCGTCACGGATATCCTCAACAAGGGCGATTTCGTCGAAAAGCCCAAGAGTATTTTGTTGCAGGATCGCATCGAAGAGGCGGTTCAAGAAGCTCGAAATATCTGCGCCGAAAAAGGAGCCACATCCAAGGAATGTGCGGCAGCCTGGGATATCGTCGAGGAACTGCAAGCCGAAGCGGCTCACCAGAAATCCGAGCGGATCGAAAAGACGGCCTTTGAGGTTTACTGCGAAGAAAATCCGGAAGCGGCGGAAGCCCGAGTTTACGATAATTGACGTCAGATGTTTCCGGGTTGACTGCCGGGATGCGATCGCACCTCATTTGTGACCGCGAACAAATCGACGGATTGGGCAAGGGAAAAGGTGGGGACTTACCATCTGTCCCGCCCTTCCCTTGTCGCCGCGATCGCCTTCCGTCAGGGGTCAACTTTTCCGACAAATAATGTTAGAATCGGTCGAGATTGATGTAATTGCATCTTGGCTCAGTTATGAAAACATCGAAATGGTTGGGGTTTTGTACCCTTTTGCTGACGTTTGCGATCGCCGCACCCCTCTCGGCCCAGTTCAACACCGACGACCCGGAGGCCTTCATCCGGGGGGAATTTCAATCATTGACTCCCCAGCAACCAGTAGGTATTCATCTGCCCTTTTCCCTTGACGAAAACCTTGCCTCGCCGTTCAAAAACATAGCGATCTTTCAAGCGCTCGTAGGTGGCTTCCGTGACCTGAATTTTACCCGCTTCCCCGGAAGATTCCATGCGGGAGGCGACGTTGACCGTATCTCCCCAAAGGTCATAAATAAAGCGCTGAATGCCGATCACGCCCGCCACCACGGAGCCGCTGTTGATGCCGATGCGGACTTGAAACGGTTCGATATCTTCAAATTGAAAGTGATCGACCAAGAGTTGAATGGATAAGGCCATATCCGCGATCGCCTCGGCGTGGTCGGGCCGGGGGATGGGCAAACCCGCCACCACCATGTAGGCGTCGCCGATGGTTTTGATTTTTTCCAATTCCAACAGTTCTACCTGCTGGTCGAAGATGGAGAAAATATAGTTGAGCATCTTCACCAGTTCCAGGGGGGGGAGGCGATCGGCTAGGGGTGTAAATCCGACGATATCGGCGAATAAAATGGTCACGTCGTCGAACTTTTCGGCGATGATTTTGCCTTCGTCTTGTTTCAGGCGTTCGGCGATGGGTTGGGGTAAAATATTCAACAACAACCGTTCCGATTTTTGCTGTTCCGAGCGTAGGGCTTCCTCCGCCAAACGCCGCTCCGTGGTGTCGGTTGCCACCGAAAGGATCTCGGTCAGCCGGCTGCGATCGTCGTAGATGGGCTGGTTCACCCAAGTCACCCAGACGCGATCGCCGTTGCTGCGGATGTTTTCATTTTCGTGGACGGAATAGCGTTTCGGATTCCGGCAAATCTTCTCGATCAAGCCTTTCAAATTTCGCCCCGATGTCTCGATTTCGGGAATCAATGTTCCTATCAAATTCTGACCGAAAATTTGATGTTTTTCGTAGCCAAAAAATTTCAATCCGTAATCGTTAACAAATAAAACCTCTCCGGCTGGACTCCAGCGGACGATCGCGGAGCTGACATTTTGGACGATGTGGCGAAACTCCGCCTCACTTTGTCGGCGATCGGCGATTTCTTGGTGCAGTTTTTCATTGGTCAAAATCAGGGCGGCCGTCCGCTCTTCTACGATTTGTTCTAAACAAGCGGTCAACTGCTGAAGTTCCCGATTTTGGCGGGCGAGTTGTTCTTCCTGGGTGTAGCGTCTCAAAGCTTCCCGAACCGTCAGGATCAGGTCTGTTTCATTCCAGGGTTTGGCAATGTAGCGGTACAGGTTCGCCATGTTGAGGGCCTTTCCCAGGGCTTCCGTACTCGGCTGGGCGGTCAACATGATTTTGATGGCGCGGGGATGGCGATGATGAATTTTAATCAGTAATTCGTCCCCCGAAAGACCGGGCATATTTTGGTCGGCGATCGCCAAGGCTAACTCCATTCTCCGGGGCGGGAACGTTTCGAGTTTTGACAATGCTTCCGCACCGCTCAGAGCCACTTCAATGTGATACTCATCGCCGAGATACTCTGAAAGCTGCTCCGTGAGAAACTCCAAAATTAAATCCTCGTCATCGACGCACAAAATTGCCAAATTTTTCATACATATTGTCCGAGGGGCCGACCTTGGGCGAATAGACGGGGGAACCGGTCCCCAGAGAAACTCCCGGTGTCGCTCCTCTCCGGGGCTGAATTGACGATTCGCGCCGACGGTCGGAACGAGGGGATGTGAATTTTACCTATTCTAACAAGTTGGCGCTCCCAAAGTGGCGGGGCGCAAAGGGTCGGACGGATCAAATTGGCGATCGCAGAGGGCGGCAAACGGTGTAAAATTCTGAAACGACCGTTTTAGTCGGGGCCAATTTTATTCCTAAAAGCCCCCGATTTTTCAATTCAAACTTGTTGTAGACAATCGGAGTTCCACTGATGACTGAACCGAAAGAGCAAAGATTGACCCACGCCTTAAATCAACTCATCGGCGAGTACGGTATTAAAACGGTGTTGGAGTCCCTGGCCGATCGCTGTCTGAAAGAAGCCGAATTTCTCCGCAATGATCGCAGCACGGATCTAGCCACAAATTGGGAAGAAATTGGCAAAGGATTGCGAGAAATTTTAAATCGCTGGAAACAATAAATCTCGAGGACTGTCCTTTATAAATCCCGAAATTTGCGCCAACTAAAGAAGAGGAATTGGCGAATTTTTTCTCGTTTCAAAAACGGGAAATTCAACCTCAATTCTGACAGTTAAATATGGATATCCCAAATGTCACTTACCGAGTCGCGGAGCCGAGCGATGCTCCGGAGATTGCCCGACTGCTCGGGATGGCTTCCGGAGGATTGATCGATTTTTTGTTTCGGTCGCTTAATTCTGAATTGACAATGGAAGAAAGTGTCGCTTCCCTGGTGCGAGCAGAAACGGGTCTTTTATCTTATCGGAACATTGAAGTAGCCTGTTGGCGCGATCGGGTTGTGGGTGTGGCGCACGCTTACGCCGGCATCCACCATCGCATCACCGAAGAGATGAAACGAACCCTCCCCGAAAATCGTCTACAAGTCCTGGAAGGATTTGATCGGAATCTCGTCCAAAACAGTTGGTTTTTGAATGCTTTGGGTGTCCGATCCGAATATCGAAACCAAGGAATCGGCACGTCCTTGCTGTGGAGAACTAAGCAAAAAGCTTGGCAATCTGGATTTGCCACGCTGAGTTTGATCGCCGGGTCGGACAATCGCACGGCCCTGCATTTCTATCACAAAAATGGATGTCGAGAAGTCGCACAATTTTCCATTCCCCAACATCCCGAATTTTCCCGCAGCGGCAGTTGTGTTTTGATGAGTTGTCAGATTTCGATTTGAAACCATTTAAGTCGTCCGTTCGCCCTCCCGATTGTCGAGTTCTTCGATCGCTTCTACAGCGGCGATCGCGCCATTTTCATAGCGGAGATTTCGCGGTAAAGCGAGGGGGAGGAGAGCGGCCACCGCCTCCACGGCCATGTCCGCGTCGCCGACGATGATGGCGGGGGAACGGCGGGGATCTCCGACGATGCGGTTGAGGCGTTGCAATTGCCGATCGTAAAGGCGGCGAAACGGGCGGGATACCAGGGGAATTCCCAAAGCCTGACATTCGTAAACGGTGTTGTAACCCCCGCTTCCCACCACCACGTCTGCCGCCACAAAATATTCAAAGGCGGGGTAGTGAAAGCGCCACAATTCGGGCGGACAATTGGGGGGTTGAATGGCGGAAATACAGCGGACATCCAAATTTTTTTGTCCCGCCAGACGCACCGTCACTTCGCCGTAAAAATTGAGTTCTTCTGCCCGTCCCGATGCCAAAATTAAAACGGTTTTGTTGGCGGTTTTGGCAGCCAATCCCAACTGCGATCGGGCGGTGGCGCGATCGGGAAGTTCCCAACTGTTGCGACTCAACCAAGGTTCCGTAGATCGAACTTGGGGCAAGTTTGCGAAGGGCAGATTTTCCCCCTCGCCGGGAATTAAAATTAGGTCGAAATGTTCGGCGACAAAGGAAATCAAATCGTCACGGCGGACGTAATCGGGATTGAGATCCCGGTGGATCAAAACCCTTTTAAAATCCGACCGCCGGGACAAAACTTCCACCAATTCTCCCCCCAATCCCCGGGGAAACGTATCCACGATCAAACAACTGTAGCGATCGCCCAAAAGTTGCTCTCGAATTTGTCCCCGAATGTCCGCCGTATCGGCGGCGATCCAATCCACCTCGCCCTTGAAATCCGAGGGCAATTCTCGCATTTTCAACCAATAGGGACTGTTGGTGAGAATGCGGACGCGACGGGTGGCGGCGACTCGTCCCAAACTCAACGTCCGGTTCAGATGTCCCCAGCCGCCTCCGAGTGCGTAAATGAACCAGGTGTTCAACTTTCCGTCAGATCCTGTTCAAAATCCCCGGCTTCCGCCTCCACAGCGATCGCGTCGGCTTCGGTAAAGTCAAATCCGATCTTTTCTGTTTCCCCCAATTCCTCCATTTCTGCTTCGTTGATCCATTCCGCCGAGCTGTAGTTGCCGTAGTTTTCATAAAGGCTCCGTTCGCCGGACATGAAATAGGGATCGTTGTCAAATTCCCCACCGTCGCAATGGGGACATTCTTCCGAATTCAGGCGCCCGCAACGGCGGGGAAATAGAACCCCCACCATGCGGTTACAGCCGATGGTTTCGGGAGCAGACAAACTCGGTTCGATGACATCGGATTCGATCGCTGTAATTTCAATTTCATAGAAACCGATTTGGACGCGATCGCCTTCTCGGAGAAGACAAAAATCCTGCGAACAAAATTCCCCGTTGATGTTGACTTGTGATCGTCGGGGTTGAATTTCTAACCGGCCGTCCCGTTCCAATAACAAGGCGTGATAATCCAAAATATCCGAACCGTCGATGACCAGCCGGGAAACGCGGTTTCCCTCCAAATTGGACGGCATCAGGCCAAAAGTTCGCCCGATCGCGATCGGAGTTTCAAAAGTGGGATTGCGTTTTTGCTCGGATTCGACTTCGATCCAGGTGAGTTGCACTTTCAAGGCGATCATCCTCCTCAGACATCAAGCACGTTGTCGTTTTGACCCGATCCGAACCCAGTTTAATATCTGATAGGCACTCAGAAACATCATCACCACAGTTGGATACAAAAGCTGCTGGCATCCGAAGGGATTGGATTGGGGTTCGAGTTTAACTTTAAGCTGAATTTGGCTTTCTGTCACCCGGACATCCTGTAACGCGACATCGGGGGGAAGTTTGACCGCCGCTTCGGCTCGTCTGATGCGTTGGGGAACCCGGCGATAAATCTCCGGATTGAAATGCAGGCTCAACCCGATCCGATATCCCTTGTGTTTCTCCCGGTAGCGACTTTTTCCGTTCCGATTTCGCCAGCTACAGGTGCGATAAATTTCGGTAATTTGCAGAAAAAAATGGGTGCCGTCCGCAAATTTTCCCTTCACTTTCAGCCAGTCATCTCGATAAAAGCTGAAGCTGCGATCGGGTTTGCGGGGGTCGGGTTTGGTTCCCACAAATTTTTGCGGATCGGTGAGGGAACTCAACACCAAGACCAATTTTATTTTGCTTTTTTGAACCAAATCTTTGATCCAAAAATCGAGTAATTGAGACAAAAGCAGGTGGCGATCGCCCCGCTCGGAAAAGTTGAGTTTTTGATACTCGTTCAGTCGGTTTTGATTGAGTCCCAACAGGATGCAGCCGACGATCAAAACCAAAACTCCGAGCAAAGCCAAACTGGGAGAAATGCTCCCCCCAAAAAACATCGCGATCGCGCCGAATGTCACAACTCCAATTCCGTAACTTTGCCTCTTTTGATATTTTTTATCTTGAATTTGGAATTCTCGGCCCGCCGCCACCAAATCCTCCAGATCGGCTTTGATTTGGGCAATTGAACTGCCCGTCGCGTAGGTCAGATTTTGAGTAAAATTACTGAGATCGAATGTCATTTTTGCTCAATCCATACAATCCTGATCGGTTGAAAGCCGATTCGAGCGCCACTCGAATTTCAATCGAGCAAATTTAATTTATCATAAAAAACGATCTCCAAAAACGAAGTTGGCGCAATAAATCTTAACCCATGCACGATCCCGAATTGGCTTATATTTCTTTTGATGTGGTCCCGGCACCCAAGGGGGCGGCGGTTCACATCCGAGAATTTACAAAGGTATTGGCGGATACCTTCGGGACGATCGCATTGGTGACAGTTTCGCCCTCGGGTGACACAACAATCGCCCCCACAAGATATCATCCAAACGTCATCCAAACCCAACTCCCCGCCACCGGAAAAACCCTCATCGATCGCGCCCTGACGTTTCGCCACTATTTGCAACTTTGGCTGCGCGATCGCCACTTTAAAATCATCCAAATTCGCTCGATTTATGAAGGATTACCCGTCGCGATCGACAAATCAAAATACTGCGATTCTCTCATTTTCGAGGTGAACGGCTTGCCTTCCATCGAACTCAAATATCGCTATCCGAACATTGCAAGCGATCGCGAACTGAGGCACAAAATCAACCGCCAAGAAAAACTCTGTCTGCAACGGGCAGATGTCGTCATCACCCCCAGTCAAGTCACCCAAAATCATCTCATTTCCCGCCATATCGAACCTCGGAAGATCCGCGTCATCCCCAACGGAGTCGATCCCGATCGCTTTCCTTACCAATGTCCGGAGATGCGATCGCCCGACGAACCCTTTCGCCTAATTTACTTCGGCGTTTTGGCGAAGTGGCAGGGTGTCGATCTGGCGGTGAGAGCCGTCGCCAAGTTGACATTTCCAGCGGAATTAACGATAATAGGAAAAGGGACAAACTCCCAGGTTAAAGCCTTAAAAAAACGGGCGGAAAAATTGGGAATCCGCGATCGCATTATCTACCAAGAAGCCATTTCCCAACCCGAACTGGTAGCCGAACTCCACCAAGCCGATGCGGTGGTGATTCCATTGACTCCCTGCGATCGCAATACCGTTCAAGGTTGCTGTCCCCTGAAAGTCTTGGAAGCGATGGCGGCAGGGGTTCCCATCATCGCCAGCGATCTCCCCGTCGTGGGAGAATTGGCGACACCGGGAGAACAATTTTTCCCCGCCAAACCCGGATCGGTGACGGCATTCGTCGAAGCGATCGCCACCCTGCGATCGAACTTTGAATTGCGAAAAAATCTATCGATATCTGCACGAAAAAAAGTCGAAAAAAATTTCACCTGGCAACAATCTGGAAAATCATTGATCGAGGTTTATCAAAATCTGATATAACGGTAAAAACTCTCTGTGTCCCTCTGTGCCTCTGTGGTAAAATTTTCAGACGGTTTCAATCAATCAAATAACCCCCGCAGTCTCTCCCGTTCCCGTGGCAAAGAAAATTCCGCCAAAATGCGATCGCGCGCCGCCCCAGAAATTTCCCCCTTTCTCGCCTCCTCCAATTCCAAAAACTCCAACACCGCATTTCCGAGGTGATTTAACTGGTGGCGGGGGAGGATAAACCCATTTTCTCCGTGGGTGATAATCTCCGGAATTCCCCCCGCATCGCTGGCGATCGCGCAACCGCCGCAGGACATCGCCTCCAGCAGCGCATTCGGCATCCCTTCCCACACCGAAGGCAACAGAAAAACGTCGCAAATTTGCAAGTATCGCGCGATCGCCTCCCGTTCCGACAAATAACCCGTAATAATCACCCGTTTGGCATCCTCCGGACATTCCATCTCGTAGGCTTGCAAAATCCCCAACTGGGAGGGGCGCACTTCCCCAATAATCAACAGACACGCCAGACGATTTCGACGCACTTCCGAGAGGGCTTTAATCAAAAATTGCTGCCCTTTCTTCTCCCGCAACTCCCCCAAAAATCCCACAACGATTTCGTCAGAAAAAATCCCCAATTCTGCCCGCAAATTCGACCGAACGTCCGGGGAAAGATCGGGTTTAAAAATATCCGTATCGACCGCATTTTTGAGAATAACTGTATCGTCGCGATCGCACAGCAATTTAATTTTTCGCCCCAGATCCCGACTCACCGCTGTGACGCGATCGGCGCGTTCCAAAGTCCACCGGAGGCGGGCAAAATCTCCCGGCGGAAAAGCGCCGCGATCGATATCATTTCCCCGGGCGCTGACGATACTTTCAATCCCCTGCAAACCCGCAAACCACACCGCCAAAAATCCCGCCGGAAACAGATAGTGACCCCAAACCGCATCGTAGGAATGTTGTTGGTGCAGCCACTCCAAAACATTCAGGGTGTGATTCATCGTCATATCCCAATTTCGATACAATCCGATGCGATACACCTTTGCCGTTTCCGACTGGGGTGGCAACACCTCACCCGGTTGCAGATAGCGACTCCACACCACCACGTCCACCGCAATTCCCAATTCTTTCAAAGCCTCACTGATGCGCCGCGCACTGCTGGCGACTCCCCCGATATCCGGGGGAAAACGTTCGGCGAGAAATAGCAGGCGAGAAACTGACATGATTCGGTTCAAATGATATTATTGTTCCTCGATCTCGTCGCGGACGCGATCAATGAGTCCCCGGGCTCGGGCGATCGCCGTATTTTCCGGGGAGACGATCAATTCCACCGTTTTCCCCGTCCCGCACCCCCAAAAAATCGGCGCAGAGGGGTTGACGGGGGGCGGCGATTCGCGGTAGACTATTGACATAATCCCCCAAAATGGGAGTGGTGCTAAAAATAATATTTTCGCAACCACTCCCATTATCTAAAATAATACCGGAAGTCAAGAAAAAAATCAACAAAAACCGCCAAAAAAGGCGAAATTTTTAATATTTCTTAATTTTTTTTAAAAAAATAAAATTTTGACGCGCTTTCAGTTCCCGACTCCCTAAAACCGACTCCCGACTCCCTAGCTTCACCCCTTAACCCCCGTCGCCGTATCCGTAGGGACGATGTAGCGCTGAACGAGCAGAAAAACCAGCAACACGGGGGCGATGGAAATCACCGAACCGGCGGCGACGAGGCGCCAGTCGAAGGAGAAGGTTCCCGCCAGGTTCGCCACCCCCAAAGGCATGGTATAGTATTCCGGGCGATCGACCACAATTAGCGGCCAGAGAAAGTCACTCCAAGCCCCGATAAAAACGAAAATTGCCAGGGTAATTAAAGCGGGACGGACGGAGGGAATCATGACGTGCCACCAGATGCCGAGCTCGGAACAGCCGTCCATCCGGGCGGCTTCTTCGAGTTCTTTGGGCACCCGCATGAACGCCTGTCGCAGCAGGAAGATGCCGAAGGCGGAAGCCAACCCCGGAAAAATAATTCCCAAATAGGTGTTTCTCAACCCCAGTTGGACGGCGAGAATATACAGGGGAATCATCACGATTTGAAACGGGATCATGATCGTAGAAACGATCGCACTCAACAAGACATCTCGCCCCCAAAAATTCAACCGCGCCAGAGGATAGGCCGCCAGAGAACAAAACAGCAGATTCAAAGCCACCGAACCGGCAGCGACGAGGGTGCTGTTGAATAAATATCGGCCGAAAGGATTGGTCTGCCAGACGCGGATAAAATTGCCGAAGGTGGGTTCTTCCGGCAGCAGTTGGGGGGGAATTTGAAAGATATTTTCCGCCGGGGATTTGAACGCCGTCCCCACCAGCCACAGCAATGGAAATAGCATCAAAAAGGCGATCGCACTCAGTAAAATATAGGTGATGATCGCCCGCCAATTGAACCGAAAATTACCCGTCGATTTTTTCCCTTTCATTCTGTCAATTCGATCGCACCTGCTTCCGTACAAATTCCCCCCAAAGGCCGGTCCCAATCATCCACCGGGAGAGCGGGAAAATAAGCCGATTCAAATACAATACCGATGGTCGGAACTTCGCGCCACCGGGGCTGACTCAGCATCCGGTCGTAAAATCCCCCGCCGTATCCCAGACGGTATCCGGCCACATCGCAAGCCAGGGCCGGAACCAGAATTAAATCCACCTGGGAGGGTTCCAAAATCGGCAGCGTCGCGTCGGGTTCGAGCAAACCAAATGCACCCTTTTGCAGAGGATCTCCGGACTGCCACCGGTGCCAAATCATTTCTCGGGCCACGCAGCGGGGAAACCCCCAAAATTTCTGATGGTGATGCACCCATAACGGACTGAGATCGGGTTCCCGGCGAAAGCTAAAATAGGCCAGTACGGTTTTCGCGTCCGCAAATTTCGACCAACCCATAAGGTGAGTGCAGATGCGATCGCTTTTCTGCCGCCACTCCATTTCAGAAAGAGACTGGCGTTGTTGGAGCAGACTGCGACGCAATTCGGACTTGTTCACCCGCACCCCTAAGCAATCTCGTCGGCGTGTTCCCGATACCAGGCGATCGTATTTTTCAACCCCCGGCGGAAATCGACCTCAGCCACGAAACCGAACTTTTCCTTGGCCCGGGTCGTGTCCAGACAGCGGCGGGGTTGGCCGTTAGGTTTGTCCGTCTGCCAGACAATTTCCCCGTCAAACGCCATCAACTCGCAAATCAACTCCACCAAATTCCGGATGGTAATTTCCTCGTGGGTGCCCAAATTCACGGGGTCTGGTTCGCTGTAACTTTGGGTTGCCATGACGATGCCCCGGGCCGCATCCGTGGAATAGAGAAACTCGCGGCTCGGACTGCCGTCGCCCCAGACGGGAAGCTGTTTTTCCCCCCGCTGTTGGGCTTCGTGGACTTTGCGAATCAAAGCCGGAATCACATGGGAACTCTCGGGGTTGAAGTTATCCTCCGGGCCGTAAAGATTCACCGGCAGCAGGTAGATGCCGTCGAAGCCGTATTGCTGGCGGTAGGCTTGCAGTTGCACCAGTAGGGCTTTTTTGGCGATGCCGTAGGGGGCGTTGGTTTCTTCCGGGTAGCCCTCCCAGAGGTCGTCCTCTTTGAAGGGAACGGGGGTAAATTTAGGGTAGGCGCAAATCGTCCCCACGCAGACGAACTTCTGCACCCCGGCTTCGTGGGCGGCGTGGATCAGTTGCGCTCCCATCATCAGGTTGTCGTAGAACAACTCTGCGGGTTTGACCTGGTTGAGGCCGATACCGCCGACGTGAGCCGCCAGATGGATGATGATATCCTGACCTTTCGCCGCTTTTTGGCAGGCTTCGAGGGAGCGGAGGTCGCAGTCACGCGATCGCGGCACAGCGATGTTTTCGGAAGTGGCACCCGCTTCGAGCAGTTGTTCCACCACCTGTTTGCCGAGAAAGCCGGCGCCGCCCGTCACCAAAATTCGCTTTCCCTTTAAATCCAGAGTGTCCATAAGTTCAACCTTTTACTGTCGTGAATTAGTCAAAGTGGTCGCCCTCTTGGTGGGGCTGCTCCAGCAGTTTCAGGTCTTTATCGACCATCAATTTCACCAACCCCTCAAATGTAACAGACGGTTCCCAACCCAAAACAGTCCGGGCTTTGGTCGAGTCGCCGATCAACAGGTCAACCTCGGCCGGACGCAGGTAGCGCTCGTCAAACTTGACGTACTTTTCCCAGTCCAAATTGACGTAATTGAAGGCCACGTCCAGAAATTCTCGGATGGAGTGGGTTTCGTTAGTTGCCAACACATAATCGTCCGGCTTGTCGTGTTGCAACATCATCCACATCCCCCGGACGTAATCCTTGGCGTAACCCCAATCCCGCTTGGAGTCGAGATTTCCCAGATAAATTTCTTTCTGCATTCCTTTGACGATGCGGGCGACGGCGCGGGTAATTTTGCGGGTCACGAACGTCGGGCCGCGGCGGGGACTTTCGTGGTTGAACAGAATGCCGTTGCAGGCGAACAGGCCGTAAGATTCCCGGTAGTTGACGGTCTGCCAGTGGCCGTAAACCTTGGCGCAGGCGTAGGGACTGCGGGGGTAGAAGGGGGTGGTTTCTTTCTGGGGGACTTCCTGGACTTTTCCGAACATTTCCGAGGAACCGGCCTGGTAGAAGCGCACTTCGATGCCGGTGCGGTGTTGGTAGTCCCGGATCGCCTCCAGGAGGCGCAAAACCCCCATGCCGACGGTATCGACCGTGTATTCGGGGGAGTCGAAACTGACCCGGACGTGGGATTGGGCGCCGAGGTTGTAAATTTCGACCGGTTTGACCTCTTCTAGGATGCGGCGCAGGGTGGTGCCGTCGGTCAAATCCCCGTAGTGCAGGAACAGGCGGGCGTCCTCGTTGTGGGGATCTTTGTAAATATGATCGATGCGATCGGTATTGAAACTCGAACTTCGGCGGATAATTCCGTGGACTTCGTAGCCCTTCTCCAACAAGAACTCGCTCAGGTACGAACCATCTTGACCTGTAATTCCGGTAATCAGCGCACGTTTGCGTTCCGTCATCTGATCGTTTTCCTTGAAACTTGGTGGTATCGTCCCCCACTGATGATTATTCGATTTCGGCACAGCGGAGGTGTATGTCTATTATGCACCTCACCGCCTCCGGGACCCGGATTTTCGAGTCGGCCTCATGTTTGACCGGTTGGGGGTTTGAGCGAATTCACGGCAAGTTGGGAGTGGCGCGTCGCGCCACTCCCAACCGGGGGGATCGAATGTTTGAAGGGAGTCGGCGAGCCGGGTCGGGGAGCTCGGCGGCGGGCGATCGCCCGTCACCCGAGCTCCGACCTAGTACGCTCCGTTATCCTTGGGGAAGATGACCACGCCGATGGTTTTGACGATGATCCACAGGTCGATCCAGAAATTTTTGAAATTCACATAGTACAAGTCGATCTGAACCCGGCGGGGGTAAGGGATGTCATTGCGCCCCGAAACTTGCCACAGCCCGGTAATTCCGGGCTTGATCGTCAGGATCTTGTCCATGTGACGGCCGTACTTGTGCAGCTCCTCCGCCACCAACGGCCTCGGACCGACGACGCTCATATCCCCCTTGAGGACGTTCCAAAACTGGGGGAACTCGTCGAGGCTCGTCACCCGCAAGAATCGGCCAATCCAGGTAATTCGCGGGTCCTGTTTGAGTTTGAACGAATCCTGAAATTCCTGGCGCAGGTTGGGGGAGGTTTCCATCATCTGCACGAGCACTTCGTCGGCGTTGCTCACCATCGTCCTGAATTTGATGCATCCGAACCGCTTGCGGTTTTTGCCCACCCGCTCCTGGACGTAGAAAACCGATCCGGGCGAACTCAGGGCGATCAGCAACGTCAGCAGCAAATAAACGGGGGCGAACAGAATCAGAACCGACAGAGAAAACAGAATGTCAAATGAACGCTTAAAAAATTCGCCGTTTAGACTCCGAACCAGTGAAAGGCTTCGAGTTGGGCGTCGATGTACCGAGGGTACAAAGCCGCGCCTCGTGAATGCACGCCGAAGTCCCCTACCGAAGATGAGTTGGCTATTGGCAGTCATCTTACTCCTTCAATTCACACCACACACAGTCCTGATCATAAAGCCTCAAGACACCCAATACAGACGATCGGACATCTCGCGCTCGAACATCAGCTCGGAGATCGGGGGCCGTTCCTGGGGGGATCGAGATGGCAAACCCGAGCGATTTCCCCCTTTTGAGCTTCTCTCCCCATCCGAAATCCTCTGGCATTTTAGCCGAAATTTTCGGAGTCCATCCGCCCGAGGCAGCGATCGAGAAAACTTAAATAGCGATCGCGAAACTGCCCCCGATCAAATTGACTCGCGTGGGTGCGGGCGATTTCCGGGACGAATTTGGGTTTCAACCGTTCAAATTCCTGCACCGCCTCGATCAGGGCGACTTCGGTCTGGGAGTCGAACAGCAGGCCCGTCCCCGACTCCGGATGTCGTCGCAGGTCCCGCACCGTTTCCAGGGTTCCCCCCGCCCCGTAGGCGATCGCGGGGGTTCCGCAGGCTTGGGCCTCCACCACGGCCATGCCGAAATCCTCGCAGGCGGCGTAGACGAAGGCCTGGGCTTCGGCCATGTACCGGGCCACGGACTCGTCCGACTGCCACCCCAAAAACTGCACGTTGGGTGCGGCGATCTCGCGCAGGCGATCGCGCTCCGGGCCAGTCCCGATCACGATCAGGGGATAACCCAACTCGTTGAACGCCCTCACAATCAGGGAAATTTTCTTATAACTGACCAGGCGGCAGACGGTCAGGTAAAAGTCCCCTTTTTGCTCTCGGAAGGGGAGGCGCTCCGTGGCGATGGGGGGGTAGATCACCTCCGCCGTCCGGCGGTAGCACCGCCAGATCCGGCGGGCCGTATGTCTGGAATTGGCGATAAAATAGTCCACCCGGTTGGCGCTGAGGACATCCCACTGCCGCAACTGGTGCAGCAGCAGGCGGGTGAAAAAGCCAGGGATGCCGGAACCGACAGCCGAACTTCGCAGGTAGTCGAATGTCAGGTCCCAGGCGTAACGCATGGGGGTGTGGCAGTAGCAGACGTGCAGTTGTCGGGGGGTCGTCAGGATGCCCTTGGCGACGGCGTGGGACGAAGATAAAATCACGTCGTATTCTCGCAGGTCGAGCTGTTCGATCGCCAGTGGCAACAGGGGCAGGTACTTTTGCACCCCCTCCCGGGCCCGGGGAAAACGCTGCAAAAAGGTCGTTCCCACCGGGCGCCCGTAAAGGTAGCTCTGGGGATTGGTGGATTCAAAATCGATCAGCGCGTAGACTTCGGCATCGATGTGCCTGAGAATTTCCCGGACGACCAACTCCGATCCCCCCGTGGCTTTCGGCGTCAACCATTCGTGGACAAGAGCGTATTTGAGCGGCACGACAGACATCCGAGCAAATCAAGTGCACCATTCACTATCTCACATGGCGGGGAACGGGGAACAGCAGTTGCTGTCCCGGCCGCGCTCCTGACTCGGAACCGGCCCCCAAATCCGCCGCCGCCCCGTCCGGCGAAACTCCCCGATATCGCGCCCGTTGACGGCACCTGCCTCCAATTTAGCAACATCTTTTAACACCCCACCCCACCACGTTTTCCGGGTTCGATGTTACGGTTGAATTAGCGACTCACAAGACAGACGGGGCTAGAATAGACCAGTTTCGGAAAGCTGACTTCTCCTCCTGTTCAATCGACATCCGACAGGATTTCCCCCGCCCAGCACAATTAGGAACTGTCACCCATAAGGTTAAATATGTCCAGGTATGATTCTCATTTACGATGCTCTTTTTGTGGCAAATCCCAGGAGCAAGTTCGCAAATTGATCGCCGGTCCTGGGGTCTACATCTGCGATGAGTGCGTGGAACTGTGCAACGAAATTTTAGAGGAAGAGTTTTCCGGTTTCGACCGGACTTCATCGCCCCCCGCCCTGGCCGGCGAAGGACATCCGCAGCGATCGCACCCCCTGAAAACGCCGCTGCAAGATCTCCCCAAACCGGTCGAAATCAAACACTATCTGGACGAGCACGTCATCGGCCAGCACAGCACCAAAAAAGTCCTGTCCGTCGCCGTCTACAATCACTACAAGCGCCTGAGTGCCGATGCCGAAGAAACGGCCCGCGATCCAGGCCCGGACTCCGACGAGCGCAAAGATGACCGGGTAGAATTGCAAAAATCAAATATCCTGTTGATGGGGCCGACCGGGTGCGGCAAAACCCTCCTAGCCCAGACCCTCGCCGACCTCCTGGACGTCCCGTTTGCGGTCGCCGATGCCACCACCCTCACCGAGGCGGGATATGTGGGGGACGACGTGGAAAACATCCTGCTGCGGCTGCTGCAAGTCGCCGACTTCGACATCGAAGCTGCCCAGCGGGGAATCATCTACATCGACGAAATCGACAAAATCGCCCGCAAGAGCGAAAACACCTCCATCACCCGGGACGTTTCCGGGGAAGGCGTGCAGCAGGCGCTGTTGAAAATCTTGGAGGGCACCGTCGTCAACGTGCCGCCCCAAGGCGGACGCAAGCACCCCTACCAGGACTTCATCCAAATCGACACCAGCAAGATTCTCTTCATCTGCGGCGGCGCCTTTGTGGGCCTCGATAAGGTGGTCGAACAGCGCCTGGGCAAAAAATCCCTGGGCTTCATCCAACCGGGGATGAACGGCACCCCCGAAACCCAGACTTCAACCGCGCCGAGTGCCGACGAAATTCTCAAACACGTCGAACCGGAGGATTTGGTCAAATTCGGACTCATCCCCGAATTTATCGGCCGGGTGCCGGTGTTGACGGTGATTTCGCCCCTCGACGAGGAGGCGCTGATGCAGATTTTGACTGAACCCCACAACGCTCTGGTGAAGCAGTACAAGAAGCTGCTGCTGATGGATAATGTTGCCCTGGAATTTGAACCCGAGGCCCTGAAAGCGATCGCCAAAGAGGCTTACCGACGCAAAACCGGCGCCCGGGCCCTGCGCGGCATCTTGGAAGAATTGATGCTAGAGGTGATGTACGAGTTGCCCTCCCGCAAAGATGTCAACCGCTGCGTGATTACCAAGGAAATGGTCGAACAGCGATCAACGGCGGAGGTGCTGTGGCACCCCGCATGGCGCCGACAGCACGAGTCGGCTTAATGTTTCAAAGGGGACGGGGCGATCGCGCGATCGCCCCGTTTCTTAACCCGTCAAAAGTATGGCACCGCGGGCGGAAAATCGGGCGATCGGGGCAAGAGAGTCAAGATGGAAAGAATCTAAAATCTAAAATTCCCGACTCCCAACTCCCGACTCCCGACTCCCTCAATTTAAGACACCTTCTTCTTGGGAACCAACATCCGCTCCACACTCATGGTGCCGACCCCCAAAATCACCAGACCCATGCCGCCAATTTGCTGGAGCGTCAGCGCCTCGCCGATAATCAAAAAGGCGAATAACGCCGTCAAAGCCGGCCCGGACGTGCCGATGATCGACGCCAGCGCCGCCCCCGCCGACCGGATCGCAAAATTATTGAGCAGGTAACTCAACAGGGTCAGGACGCCCAAGATCACCCCGCCGACGATAATTCCCGTCCACAGGTTCGGATTGACATCCAACCCCAAATTGTCCGGCAGAAACATCAAACTCAGGGCACAGAAGACAAAAATCGAGGCAAAGTTAACCAAGCTGAACGGGATGGGGTGCAATTTCCCCGCCGCAATTTGGGTGAACAAAACGTAGCCGGCGAAGGCGATGCCGGCCCCCAAGGCCGCGATCACCCCCACGCCGGTATTTCCAGCCGCACCCCCGAGAAAGTTGGGCAGGGAGAGGACACCGCCGATCAAAATGGCGATCATCGCCCCCACGCGGATCAAACTGGGGCGATCGCCGAACAGTCCCCACGACGCCAAAACGGTGATAATTGGATAGACAAAGAAAATCGTGATCGCGATCCCGGTGGGAATTTCCCCGATCGCGATGTAAATGCAAACCCGGGATAAAAATAAAAAGAAACCGCTGCCGACGACCGTCCAAACCAACTTCCAATCTCGGGACTGTACGAACCGCCGGATGTCGCTCCACACCGCCGGATAGAGAATCGTCGCCAAAATCGGCATCAGCGCCATCACCACGATCATCCGCAACAACAGGATCAGGAGGGAATTGCCCAATCCCGGCGTGATCACCCCCTCCACCTCGAACAGCCCGAAAATTGGCTTGGGGGTATCCGAAGTTTTGAGAATGATCTTGAGGCAGACGTTAAACAGCGACAGCACCAGGGCCGACATCAAAGCCAAAAATAAACCCAGTTGCACTTGGGAAGCGCCCTTCGGTTTCGGCTGGGGCGCCGGGGTCGGTTGAGGCTGCGGCTGGGCGACCGAGGTCGGCGGCAGGGACGTCTGGGAACCCGACGACGGCAATTCTCGAGCCGAGGTGTCCAGTTGTTCCCGCAACCGGGCGATAAACGTTTCCGCCAAAGTTTCAAACTGCTGTTCGAGACTTTGGACGGTTCTCAACCGTTCGGATAAATCACTTTGGTAGCTATTTAATTCCTGCTGCAAACTTTGGAACGTTTGATTCAAACTCGTGTCCAGGACGGCTTCCAACTCCTGGGGCTCCAAATCGAGTCCGCCCTCTACCCCCTCCGGCAGCATACCGCCCGAATCGGACGATACCAGAGACGGGTCGGAATCCGCTCTCCATTGGTTGATGCGGGCAATTAACTCCCGCTGCAGGTGGTTGGCGAGCACTTGGGCCAGTTGTTTGAGCCAAACCTGTTGCTGGGCCAGTTGGCGCTCCGACAGGGTTTGAAATTGCTGGGATTGCAACTCCTGTTGTTGCCGTTGCAGGTGTTGAATCTCCTCGATCAGGCGATCTTTATCCTGCTGGAGTCGCTCGACATCTTGGGAGAGTCGCTCCCGAAAATTCCGGTGAAATGTTTCGACCTCTTGAATAACTGCATTTAAGACCTCTTGTGCAGGTCTGTTATCCTCATTGCCGGAGGGTGGCGGTTGACGATCCTGTGTCCCCATGAGCGATTAACCTCTTAATCGATCTGCTAGTAAGCGCGAATCCGCCAGAAACCCCGTGCTATCCTCTCGGGGGTTTGCACACTCGTGCGAAAAAGGCACAATGGAAGGAATGGCGGGGCGGGTTTGCAAATGCCCGCATTCAAAACATGAGTTCAGTCTAACCCGTTATGCACCGGATCTCTAAATTGGGGGGCCGGGTGCGGGGAGAATTGATAATTGACCATTGACAATTGATAATTAGTGACCTTTTCCCGATTCCCGCTTCTAGCCGATGCCGAAGAGCGATCGCAGCAGCAGAAATCCCCCCGCGGCTAACCCCGCCGCCGTGGGGACGGTGATCAGCCACGCCAGAGCGATCGCCCGCACCGTCCCGAATTGGATCGATTCTAACCCCCGCACCAGTCCGATGCCCACGACCCCCCCAACCAAGGCGTGGGAGGTGGAGACGGGCAGCCCGATTTTGGAGGCCAGCAATACCGTCGTCGCGGTGGCCAGTTCGGCGCAGAATCCGGCGCTCGGTGCCAGGGGGATGATGTTTTCTCCGACGGTGGAAATCACGTTTTTGCCCCAAATCGCCAAACCCGTGGCGATGCCGCCCCCGCCGACGACCAAAATCCACAGGGGGATGTGAAATTCGCCGATGGGGACGGTACCGGTGTTGCGGATGAACGCGACGACGGCGAGGGGGGCGACGGTGTTGCCGACGTCGTTGGAACCGTGGGCGAAGGCGACGAAACAGGCGCTGAGAACTTGGAAGCGGGCGAGTCGAGTTTCGATCGTGGTGTCGAAACGGGTAATTTCGGTTTTATGGGCCGGATTTTCGCCCCTTTTCCCCGACTCCCGATTCCCTAATACCGACTCCCCCCCGTAGACGGGTTGCCAACTGAACCACGTTAAACCCGCCACGGCGACACCGCCGATCGCGATCGTCAGATCGTGGGCGGGTAAATTGAGGTGAAATTGGGCCTCGATCCACTCTTGCAGGGGCCGGCTGATCTGCGGCAGCACCAACGTCCCGAAGACGGCGATCAGACTGAAACTTAGCCACGGTGTCCATTCTTGCAATTGCCGGGACGGGTGGGGGTGATCTAAAATCCAGTGTTTGATCAGGCTGTAAAATAGGGCGGCGATCCCACCGCTGATCAGGGGCGTGATCACCCAGGCACTCGAAATCAAACCGACGGTTTTCCAGGCCACCGCCCCCACTCCGGCGGCCACCGCACTAAATCCCGCGATCGCCCCGACGACGGCATGGGAAGATGCCACGGGCAAACCTTGGCGGGTGGCGATTTGCAGCCAAATTCCCGCCGCCAACAGTACCGCCACCATCCCGATCTGGAACAGTTCGGGCGATCGGATGAATTCCTCCGGCTTCACCACCCCCGTCGCCAGGGTTTCGGACACGCCCCCCCCGAACAGCACCGCCCCGGAAAATTCCAATATCCCGGCGATCAGAATCGCCTGTCTGAGGGTGATCGCCTTCGATCCGACGGAGGTCCCCATCGAGTTGGCGACGTCGTTGGCGCCGAGGGTGCAGGCAACGTAAAACGCCAGCAGGCAGATCCCCCACAGGGGAACTTGAGTCAAAGGGGAAACATCCATTGCGATCGCCACCGAAAGAGTTGGACAAACAAATGTCGATCATAGGCGATCGCCCGTCGCAAACCATCACACCGGGGGGAGAATTGGGGTGTGGGAAGCTCCGGGAAGCGGAGTCCCCCTATTCCCTACTCCCTACTCCCTACTCCCTACTCCCCCAAAGCCGGGACTTGAAAACTCGGCGGGAGAATGTCACAATAGGAGATTGTGAGTTTTAAACCAGAGCCATGCAAGCCCAGGAAATCATCCGCGCGATCGAGAAAGAAGAGATCGAGAATCTGCAAGAGCAGTTCCAGAAGAAGGAAATCCCCACCATCTACGTCGGAGATACTGTCCGAGTCGGCGTGAGAATCCAAGAAGGCGGAAAAGAGCGGATTCAGCCCTACGAAGGTACCGTCATCGCCATGCGGAACGGCGGCATCAACGAAACCATCACCGTCCGCCGCATCTTCCAGGGTATCGGAGTCGAACGGGTATTTTTGCTGCACTCCCCCCGCATCGCCAGCATCAAGGTGACGCGCAGAGGTAAGGTGCGCCGCGCCAAACTGTACTACCTGCGCGATCGCGTCGGGAAGGCCACCCGGGTGCCCCAGCGCTTTGATCGCCCCCTCTAGACCCCCGGCTCCAGGATTCCCCCAAAAAAATTGGAAATGGGTGAAAAAGTGCTTCCATTTTGTGAGGGTATCGTGTTAGACTAGGAAAGCACGTGGCGATACTGCCCCGTGCGGCGGGCGTCCTTAGTTCAGTTGGTAGAACGCGGGTCTCCAAAACCCGATGTCGGGGGTTCGAGTCCTCCAGGGCGCGTCCAATTTCTCAAAAAAAGCCAGGTTAAAAAATAGCCTGGTTTTTTTCTGGGAATTTGAGTCGGGCAGTCCGGGGAGGAGGAATGGCGAAGGGGACTCGGAACCCCAACCCATCTGAAGAAACGCGATCGGGGACGTGCGTGGGCGATCGACACCCAGATGTTATAATTAATCGTTTGAGCCAGCGTGAAACGGTCGTGAGGATCGACTGTCAAGTTTACAATCGCGAGGGGAAAAGCTGTGTCAAAGAAAGAAGAAACCGGGGTCCAGGAAGCCCCCAAGGGATTTAGTGTCGGCGGTTTTCTTCAGGAAACCAAGGAAGAACTCGATAAGGTCGTCTGGCCGAGCCGCCAGCAACTGCTGAGTGAATCGGCCGGAGTCTTGTTGATGGTCATGCTTTCAGCAACACTGATCTATTTGATCGACAACTTCTTTCGTTGGGCGTCGGGGCAGGTATTTGGATGACTTTTGCATCAGACGAGTCGGAACAACTCAATTCTATGTCTGAAATAGACGATCAACCGGAATATGCACCCGGAGAACTCCGCTGGTATGCTGTTCAGGTAGCATCGGGCTGCGAAAAGCGAGTCAAAGTCAATTTGGAACAACGGGTTCAAACGTTGGACGTGGCGGACCGAATTCTCAAAGTCGAGATCCCGCAAACCCAGGCGATCAAACTCCGCAAGGACGGCAGTCGCCAGCACAGCGAGGAAAAGGTCTTTCCCGGCTACGTACTCGTCCAGATGAAATTGAACTGGAACGGCGAGTTGAACCACTGGGATATTGACGATGAGGCCTGGCAGGTTGTCAAAAATACCCCTCATGTGATTAACTTTGTCGGGGCAGAGCAGAAACGACACTCGGGGCGAGGACGGGGACACGTCAAACCCCTGCCGCTGAGTTCGGCGGAAGTCGAACGGATCTTCCGGCACACCCAGCAACAGGAACCGGTCGTCAAGGTAGCGATGGCCACCGGGGATCATATTGTGGTGCTTTCCGGCCCGTTCAAAGACTTTGAAGGGGATGTCATTGAAGTCAGCCCGGAGCGAAACAAGCTCAAGGCCCTACTGTCGATCTTTGGACGGGATACGCCGGTGGAATTGGAGTTCAATCAGGTTGAAAAACAGGGCTAAGGAATGGCTAAGAAAGTTGTAGCAGTTATCAAGTTGGCGATCAACGCGGGAAAAGCGAACCCCGCGCCTCCCATCGGTCCGGCACTGGGTCAGCACGGGGTGAACATCATGATGTTCTGCAAGGAGTACAACGCCAAGACGGCTGACAAAGCCGGTCTGGTGATTCCGGTGGAAATTTCGGTCTATGAAGATCGGAGTTTTACCTTCGTACTCAAAACCCCGCCGGCTTCCGTTTTGATCAAGAAAGCGGCCGGCATCGAGAAGGGGTCGGGGGAGCCGAACCGATCGCGCGTCGGCACCATCACCCGGGCGCAGTTGCAGGAAATCGCGGAAACCAAAATGCCCGACCTCAACGCCAACGACATCGAAGCCGCGATGAAAATCGTGGAGGGGACGGCCCGGAATATGGGCGTCACGGTGGCAGACTAGGTTTTGAAATCGGCCGATGGGTTCTCTCCCATTCGCCAACCCAATTGTCCAACGTACAGATGGGGGGAGAAGTCGAACTTCGTTAGTGACCCCAGGAGAAAACAATGCCAAAACAAGTATCACGTCGCTTACAAGAACTGAGAAAGCAGGTCGAAGAACGGCCCTACGAGCCGTTGGAAGCGCTCAATTTGCTCAAACAGACGGCGACCGCCAAGTTTCCGGAGTCGGCCGAGGCCCACATCCGCCTCGGAATCGACCCCAAGTACACCGACCAACAACTGCGAACCACGGTGACGCTCCCCAAGGGGACGGGCCAGGAAATCCGGGTAGCCGTTTTGGCCAAGGGTGAGAAGGTCGCGGAGGCCCAGGACGCCGGGGCGGACTTGGTGGGGTCGGACGACCTGATCGCGGAAATTCAGAAAGGGATGCTGGATTTCGACAAGTTGATCGCCACGCCGGACATGATGCCCCAGGTCGCGAAGCTGGGCCGCCTGCTCGGTCCGAAGGGTCTGATGCCCTCCCCGAAGGGCGGCACGGTGACGACGGACCTGACCCAGGCGATCGCGGAATTTAAGGCCGGGAAACTAGAATTCCGGGCCGACCGCACCGGCATCGTCCACGTCATGTTTGGGAAAGCTTCCTTCTCCGCAGAAGACCTGCTGGTGAATCTGTCCGCGCTGCAAGAGTGTATCGACCGCAACCGCCCGTCCGGTGCCAAGGGCCGCTACTGGCGGACGGTGTACATCAGCGCCACGATGGGGCCGGCCATTGAAGTGGATATCAGCGCCCTGCGGGATCTGAAAGTCGCTGAGGTGGCGTAGAGAATTGGGAGTCGGTATTAGGGAGTCGGGAATCGGGGAAAGTTATTGAGACACCCGGTTTCCGGGACTGAACCCGACGCCCGAATTTTGAAATTGTCCTTGACAAAAAGTGGCGATCGCGCGATAATTATAAATCGGTGTAATTACCGCGCTATAGCCCATCACAAATTAAAGATCCGGTAGCCGAAGACAGCAGGTGCGACTCGCTTAATATCCTGCCGAGGTCAAGGTATTAAAGATTTTAACCGCGAATTGGAGACAGAAATTGTCCCAAATTCTTACGGGTAATTCTTATTCCTTTGCCTCGGCCGAAAGTCCGAGGTTTTTTAATGCAACCGGTCTTCTGTTTGATATCAAGTCCGCTCAAATCGTTTTTTTCAAAACGATGGAGATCCGAACTTGATATGACCCGGATGGGATCGGGCGATCGTACAACATGGAGGTTCAACACGAATGGGAAGAACCTTAGCCCAAAAACAAGATATTGTCGCCGATCTCCAGAAGGCGTTGAGCGAGGCTCAACTGACCCTGGTGATCGACTACACCGGGCTTTCTGTTTCCCAAATTACCGACTTGCGGAACCGCCTGCGCGAAACGGGTGGCACCTGTACCGTCACCAAAAACACCTTGATGCGGAAAGCGGTCGAAGGTGACGAAACCTGGCAACCGATGGAGAAATTCCTGAGCGGAAGCTCGGCGTTTATCTTCGTCAAAGACGATCTCGGCGCCGCCATCAAAGCGTATCAAGCGTTTCAGAAGGAGAGCAAAAAAACCGAGCTTCGCGGCGGGGTGATGGAAGGTCGGGCTTTGAGTGTCGATGACGTCAAAGCCATCACCGAACTTCCCACCAAAGAAGAACTCATCGCCCGCATTGCCGGGGCCATCAACGCCGTTCCCACCAAGCTGGCGGTCGGAGTCAACGCCGTCCCCACCAAGCTGGCGGTCGGAATCAAAGAAGTTCCGGCGTCCCTGGCCCGCGCCATCAAGGCGGTCTCCGAAAAAGAGGATTCCCAGGCGGCTTAAATCCGTTTCTAATTGTTTGTCGTTCACGATTACTGAGAGTTAACCCATGTCCGAGAAAACTGACAAAATTCTAGAAGATCTCAAATCCCTGAGCCTGCTGGAAGCGTCCGAGTTGGTCAAGCAAATTGAAGAGGCGTTCGGCGTGGATGCGTCCGCTTCTGCCGGCGGCGGCATGATGATGATGGCGGCTCCCGGCATGGCAGCCGGCGGCGCTGCCGAAGCGGCCGAGGAAGAAGAGAAGACCGAATTCGACGTCATCCTGACCGAATTCCCGGCCGACAAGAAGATCGCCGTTCTGAAAGTGGTCCGCACCATCACCGGCTTAGGCCTGAAGGAAGCCAAGGACTTGGTGGAAGGTGCCCCCAAACCGATCAAAGAAGGCACCAACAAAGAAGATGCCGAAGCGGTCAAGAAGCAACTGGAAGAAGCCGGCGCCAAAGTGGAAGTCAAGTAGTCTTCGCAGTTGGAAATCGGGATATTTTAAAGTCCCGGTACGTGAAATGACGACCCCAATTTGAAGGTCATCTTTGCCGGATGCGGGCGGAAGGGAGATGTTTTCCCTTCCGCCCTTTTTTTTTGATAGCGCTGCGCCCTCCTGTGTGAACAGCTAGAGGGAGACTCGAACAAAGCCTGGGCGCGGGGAATGTCAAGGCTGCTAATTCATGGAAATCCCCGCCATTGAGACGGGGGAAAAGTTTATAGGTGATAGCGGGGGTCCGTCCAGTCGAGGGACTTGGCTTCGGTGTTCTCGGCGAGTTCGGAGCGACGACCGCCGAGGGCGTTTGCGGTTCGCACTGGGGCCGGCATCTGGCTCTGGCGGGCGGCGAGGGCTTGAGGAGAAGGCGGGCGACGAGCTTCGGTTGCGGCTTTTTCGGATGGGGAAGGGTCGGTGGTCGCGAGTCTGAGTTGTTCCCGGATTTGATCGCGGTGGGAGACGAGGGGTTTGCTGGGAACCCGCCTCCGCTGTGGCACTTTGGCGGGGGTCGCGATCGCGTGGCGCACCAGTTCGAGGGCGTTGCGACGGGCGTCGGTTTGCTTGGGGAGCAGATCGATGAGTTCCCGCAGGGTTTGCTCGTACTGGACTTCTTCGGGAGACATCAGAGGGGTGGACATTCGGATGGGATCTCGCCGGACGGCCGCGAGCGCCTGACGCACCGTTTCGTGAATTTTGCTTTTGTACTTTTTGGCTTGCTGTTCTTGTCTGGCCAGACCTTCTTGGCAGGAAGCGTAGAGGGGGGGAAGGCGGTTGAGGGCGTAAGTTGCCACTTCGATGCGGTTGATATATTTCAGCAGGTTTTCAGACAGATTCTTCAGTTGGCGATCGATTTCGTTGTTGACCCAAATTTCCATCACGTTTTGGTAATTTTGGGCTTTCGCATTTTTGTCCTGGCTCATTTAATTAATCTTATAGTGATGCTCCTAATATTTGATGATAACGGACCCTTTTCACTTTTGAAGGCAATTGGAGGCTTCTTTATCAAAAATTTACGCAATTTTTTGAAAGGATTAAGGTTTCGTAAAGGTCGATTGGTGTGCCGGCGGATATGACCAATCGCGGGTTTGGGCCCAGGCCATCCTGGCCGTCGGAGTCTCAGGGCGGGAACGGGGGTCCGTCGCGACGGGCGATCGGTGCGGTTTGATTCCCGATACTGACAGAAAAGTTCGATTTATAATGTATGACATTCCCCGATCCTTTGAAATCCGCATGAATCCCCCGTTCCGCTTTCTCTTCGATCGCCTGTCAATTCTGACCGCCGCCGACATCGACGATATCAAATATCAATAAAACATCAAAATATGAACGGTATTAAATATCATGTATCCAGAAATTTTCCCCGCCGTCAACTGTCGCGAATCGCACGTTCATTCGCTAAATTTGTCCGGGATTTTTTGGAAATATTATTAATTCTATTTGCCGTCTTCATCGTCATTTCCGCCATCCTCTACTTGGAAGACACCCTCAGACAAAATACCACCTGGGGCAACATCTTTATTAAATCCCTCGAACAGTCGAGAATTCTCGGCACCTTTGAAAGTATCAGCATCGTCACGGCCCTCGTCATTTACATGAGGCGGGGAAAAAAGAAATCCCATTACGAAGCTTGGCAGGTGATCGACTCAGCCCAGGGCATCAAAATCAGCCACGCCAGAATTAAAGCCCTAGAAGAACTCTCCAAAGACGGCGTGAGCCTCAAAGGGCTGTCCTTGCCGATGGCCGATCTCGAACAAGTCACCCTCGTCGATAGCGACTTTAAAGAGGCGAACCTGAAGACCGCAAAACTCCAGGAAGCCAACTTAAAAGGCAGTACCTTTGAACTGACACAACTGCAAGGTGCCAACCTCTGGAAAGCCAATTTGCGGGAATGTTTCTTCCTGCTGGCCCAACTCCAAAAAGCCAACCTCAGCGCCGCCAACTTGCAAGACGCGGAGTTGCAGGGCGTGAATTTGTTGGAGGCGAATTTACAGCGGGCAAACCTGCAGCGGGCTTACATTTTGGGAAACCTACAGGGTGCCAACTTTCAAGAGGCAAATTTGAAGGGGGCAATTTTGCAAGGGGCCTACCTACAAGACGCGAATTTTCGACGAGCCAACCTCCGGGGTGCGAACCTCAAAGAAGCCAACTTACAAGGCGTCAACTTTGAAGGGGCAAACCTGCAAGGAGCCCACTTTCAAAATGCGACGGGATTGACTCCCGAACAAATTCGGGCGGCTCTCAATTGGAAACAGGCGCGATATTCCAAACCCTTTCTAGGCAATTTGGGGCTCTCCTGGGAACAATACCCCGAACATTGCGAAGGGGAAGTCAAACCCCCTTCGTCGGGCGATGGCAGTTGAGGGGACATCGGGCGATCGCGATCGGCCCGAAAGACCCCCGTCAACTCCGGCAAATCGACTACAATCAAAAAGATATTGAAGACCCGACGACAGACCACCCCATCACTCTGCACAGGATCTCGGAGCTCGCCATGCCCACCTACACCGGAATTTCCAGCGAAGCATTTCGGCATCCCCTCGACCGACAGGCGGAAGATGCCCTGCGGAGCGTCCCCGGTTTCGACTTGATCGCCAGCAAATTTGTCGAATTCGTCTACGAACGTCCCCAATATGTCTATTTAATGGGGAACTGCATCGAAGTCGGACCCCGCCAGTACGCCAGCCTCTACCACGTTTTCCGGGAGTGCATCCGCGATCTCGACGTCTCCCCGGAACCCTCCCTGTTCGTCGCCCAAAATCCCCAACCCAACAGCTACGCCCTCGGACAGGAACACCCCTACATCGTCATCAACACCGGCCTGCTGGATCTGATCGGCGAAGCGGAATTGCGGGCGGTCTTGGCCCACGAATTGGGTCACATCAAGTGCGGCCACCCGATTCTCAGTCAGATGGCAATTTGGGCGATGGGCGTGGCGTCGATGTTGGGGGAACTGACCTTCGGCTTGGGCAACCTCGTCAGCAGCGGCTTGATTTTTGCGTTTTACGAGTGGCGCCGAAAAGCCGAACTTTCGGCCGATCGCGCGGCGCTGTTGGTGACGGACGATCTAAAATGTGTCATGCAGTCGATGATGATCCTCTCGGGCGTCAGCGAAAAACGCGCCCACGAGTGCAGCCTGGAAGAATTTATCCGCCAGTCCGACCGCTATCACGACCTCGACCAGGACGAGCTGAATCAGGTCTACAAATTTTTGCTCTACAACGGCGGCCAGGGCGTGATGTTGAGTCACCCGTTCCCCGTCGAACGCATCCGCTTTTTGCGGGAGTGGTCGAATTCCGAGGAATACCGCCAAATTCGCTCGGGGAACTACAGGCGGGCGACGGCTGAGGGTTCGGTCGATGTCGAGGCGGAAGCGTCCCGGGCGGAAGCGGAACGGCTGCGGCGCCAAATTGCCGAGTTGCAACAGGAAATCGAACGGTTGAGTCGGAAAAAGGGGGGGTGACGTGAAACCGCCCGATCTTTCATCCGTCCTATCCGAAATCCGCCCGGACGGGCTTGAAGGATAAAATAGAGGAAAGGAATATCAATCCCAACGAAATGCCATTTTAAGGTTTATTGAAAATGATGAAAGTCGATCGCGTCAAATCCAACCATCACGGCGGCGGTTATATCGGCAAGGGGGCGATCCTCCTCGCCATCCTGGCGGGGACGATGACATTCACAAACCCCTCCCGCGAAGAATATCTCGACTATGCGTCGGTGTATGCCTCAAAAGAGCTGAAGACATCTGCCTGCCAAGAGTCGAAGGTTCCCGAAGTTTTACAAGGGTTTTCCGATCTCTACGTCGATGTTTGCAGCACCTTTGCCACTTCCCAGCGTGGCACATTTAGGAGTTTTATTGACAATTCAACTCACCGCAAAAACGCCATTTTTTTGAGTATTTACACATCGGAATTGTTCGAGCATCGCTATCAGACGATCGGCGTATTCGGAAACTTTTTGACATTTTCAGGTGAAAAAATACCCGAAAATTCTGTGAACTAAATCAAGGCTGTTGTTGGGCTTTAGCCCCACTCTGGCACCGAAGCGCAACAACTTTTCCCATGGCGTTGTTGCGCTTTAGCCCCTTGGTGAAAGGCGGCGAAGCGCAACAACTTTTCCCGAGATGTTCGACCCGTGCAGATAGTTGAGAGTCGATTTCAATAAAAACCGATTGGTGATAGCATTAGAATTGCTACAAGTTCTCAAAAAGGTCGTTCAAGTCCGATGCTCCCTCCCATTCTGTAGGCGATCGCATCCAAATAATCTTTCACAACCCCCAATTTCAATCGGAACTGACGGAAGTTCACGACTTGGCAAAATCCGCCCCCCCCCGGAAAGTCCGGAAATGCGGCAGGCGTTCGATGAGGCGGTACAATCCATCGATGTGGCGATCGCGGACGGTCAAATTGTGGAGTTGGTCGAATATCAGGAATCTCGGGGAGCGGAGTAATGCTATACTATCTATATCAGAATTAAATCCTGCGCCCCACATCGTTTAATTTACGAAATAAAAAAAAATCGATTTTTTTTAGAGGGTTGACAAAATCCCATAAATCTTGTATATTTATTTTATATAATGGTAATCTGCAAATTAACTTGATTTTTTATTCAACATAATCTATTGCTTTTATCCGCAACCTCCGTTCCCAAAAACGATCGCACCATTCTGCCCCCCAAATCCGAACCCCAAACACAACACCCGTCGCACCTCGGCAACCCGAGCAACCCTCACCACATCCAGGTCAAATTCCAAATCCCGCAACCCCACGCAGGGCGGCAAAATTTGCTCCTGTAATGCCATCAGACAAAACGCCGCCCCCAACGCCCCCGACGCCCCCAAAGTGTGCCCGGTCGCGCCCTTTGTGGAACTGAGGGGAACGCCACCGGGAAAGAGTTTTTGAATGATTTTCGCTTCGTGGCGATCGTTCAAAATGGTCGCCGTTCCGTGGGCGTGAATGTAGTCGATTTCCTGGGGAGAAATACCGGCGCGATCGCAACTTTTTTTGATCGCCCGGATCGCACTTTTTCCCCCGCGATCGGGTTTGTTGTGGTAGCAGGCATCGGCACTCAACCCCACCCCCAAAATTTGGCCGTAAATTTTCGCACCTCGACGGCGGGCCAATTCCGCCTCTTCCAACACCAAAAGCGCCGCCCCTTCTCCGAGTACCAACCCGTCGCGATCGCGGGAAAAGGGAAACGCCCCCTCGGATGCCAGAGCCCCCATTTTGGCAAATCCGATTAAACTTAAGGGAGTGACGGGGGCCTCGATCGCACCCGCGACAACCCGCCGACACTGCCCGGTTTTGATCAATTCAAATCCCTGGGCGATCGCCCAAAGTCCCGTGGCACAGGCCGCCATCGGACTCAGAACCGGCCCGAGAGCACCGATTTGACGGGCGGCACTGGCCCCCAATTGAGAATGCAGAAAATGCGGAAAAGCGGACAAATCCGCCTCCGTCCTATTTTTGGCCAGTTGTTCCAAATCTTTCTGATAGCCCCGACTCGATCCGATCGCGATCCCGCAATCGGACAGGGGCGGTTGCAACCCGGCATCAAGTAAAGCGTCCGCCAGGGTTTTTTCGAGTCGGGGGGCGAGGCCCCCAGGTTTTGCCCCCAAAAGCGCCAGGGGCCGGGGCGGCAGTTCGGGGAACGGTTGAGCGGGTGCGATCGCCGACTTTCCAGCCAGCAACCCCTCCCAACTGTGCACCAACCCGCCCAGGGCTGAGTGCAAACCGATTCCCGTCACCACAACATCCACAGCTACACAGAAACCGGGAATCCCCTCAGAATTCCCGTCACAAATCTTAACAGTGTTTTAATTTTTCAGGTTGTCCAATCCGTCGGTCACTTTCGCCGACTCGATGCGATCGCCCTGCTCGATGGCATCTACCACGTTCATGCCGTCCGTGACATAGCCGAAAACCGCATAGTTCCCATCCAGGAAGGGCAAATCGGCGAGGGCGAAATAGAACTGGGAGGAAGCCGAATCCGGCGCCGCAGAGCGGGCCATCGCCACCGCGCCGCGGCTGTGCTGCAATGCGGGGGAAGCGCCCACCTTGGCTTGGTCGAAGGTTTTGCTGTAAATCGGCTCGTCCCCATTCTTGGGTTGAATTTCCAAGGGAATGTAGCGCTCTTTGGAGGTCGCCGGGTCGATAAATCCCCCCGTCCCCAGTCGATTCATGGGAACTTTGGGATCTTTGCTCTGGGGGTCGCCGCCCTGAACCACGAAGGGCTGGGGGTCGCGGACGACCCGGTGGAACGCGACGCCGTCGTAGACGCCCTGGTTGACCAGATCGACAAAATTCCCGGCCGTAATCGGAGCCGCGGAACCATCAACCTCGATGGTAATCGGCGATCCGTTGACCGTCATCACGATCGTGGCTTTTCCTTCAAGTTTGGGTAAATCGCTCATTAGGGGTGACTCTTCACGTTGAGAAATGGATACGGCGCCGTCGCCGCTATTTTCTGGGGTGGCATTCTGGGCGTTGACAGAAGCGTTCGTGTCCGGCAGGCTACATCCTCCCGCCATCACGATGCCAACGATACACAAAATTAACAACCACTGTCGCATCATAGGTTTCAATCTTTTCAATCCTAGAGTCCCTCGAGGGGCACTTGCAGAAACTTGGCCAGTTCGGCGCCCCGATTTTCCAACTCCGCCAGGGCCATCGGCTGGCCGACTCGGGTCAGGGGAATCTCGCGGCGGTCTTTGAGTTTGAGATACAGGGCGCGGCGGGGGTTGAGTCCTTCTTTGATATCGACGCGGATGGATTGGACGTCCTCCGTGCGACAGTTGAACTCGACGCGGCGATTCTTGCCGGGAAATCCCCAGCGGAAAATCCGAATGTCCCCGCTGTCCCGGTCGAACCGATTGTAACCGCCGCCGAGATCCCAGAAAATCACCAACCACAGGTACGAAGCTAACAGGATGGCCGCGCCCCCGTAAAGCCCCATCACCAATCCCTGGGGAACGAAGATCAGTTGGGTCGGATCGGAGAAGGGGAGGAGGTTTCGGCCCAAATAGCTGGAAATTCCGGCCAAAAGGAACCCGAGGCCTCCGATGCTGACCGTTGTCGCCCAAAAGTAGTTGCTGAAGCGACGAGAACCCATGATTTGATTTTCCAGAGTGCGATCGCCCATACTCGTCGTTTGTGTCTGTGCGTTCATAAAAATCCCATAGACCTTTGCAAAAAATGTTAACTGTAATATATATTTATGTTAACTTGCTTAGAAAGCATGACGTTTTAGAAATCCCAAGGATCGTTCTCAAATGACTATAGCAGTCGAGCGCCCTCAAGTTCAGAGAGGATGGTTTGACGTCCTCGACGACTGGCTGAAGCGCGATCGGTTCGTGTTCGTGGGATGGTCTGGAATCCTGCTGTTCCCCTGCGCCTACCTGGCCCTGGGCGGATGGCTCACCGGAACCACCTTCGTCACCTCCTGGTACACCCACGGACTTGCCAGCTCCTATTTGGAAGGCTGCAACTTCCTGACCGCGGCCGTCAGCACCCCGGCCAACAGCCTGGGACACTCCCTGCTGTTCCTGTGGGGTCCCGAAGCCCAGTGGGACTTCACCCGCTGGTGCCAGCT
>NZ_JAJENU010000236.1:0-14428 GCF_035615495.1 Lyngbya sp. CCY1209
CTCCGGCTACTCCGGATATTCCGACAACTCCGGCTACTCCGGATATTCCGACAACTCCGGCTACTCCGGATATTCCGGCTATTCCGATTACGAACCCGCCCCGGCACCGGCCCCGGCTCCGGCCCCGGCTCCGGCCCCGGCTCCGGCCCCGGCACCCGCCCCGGCTCCGGAAAATTACAGCCCCCCCGACTCCAACTTATTTTTGGAATGATGCCGACCCGGCCAATTTCGCTACTGGAGAACCGCCCCCCATTTCCCATCGGATGAGCCAATCCATTATTCAACTGCTGCTGATTGACGACGATCCGATCTTTCGGATCGGAATTCGGTCGATTTGCGAACGGTTTTCTGACCTCGAAGTGGTCGCCGAAGCCGAAACCGCCACTCGGGCCCGCGAAGTTCTCGACGGGTGGGCGCAATCGGACGCGATCGCACCGCCGGAAGCCGCCCCCAACGCCGTTAAAATCGCCCTTTTGGAGTTGGGAGTCAAAGACCTGAGTACCCACCCCGACCGGGCGATCGCATTTTGTCGGCAATTTCAAATTCGCTATCGAGACATCCCCCTGCTTCTGATCACCACCGTCTCCGACCCTGACGAGCTGTCCGCCGCCCGAGAGGCGGGGGTGGCCGGCTACTGTCCGAAAGGGGTCGCCCTCGAAGAACTCCTCGGCGCGATTCGGGAAGTCGCCGCCGGAGGACGCTATTGGGTCGATCCCCTCCCGACAACCCCCCCGGGAACCCGCCCCCCCCGACCCGCCCCCCCGACCCGCTGGCAAAAATTGCGCTTCGCCCTGATCGCCCCGGGGCTGCGCGACATCGAAACCGCCCTGGAAGAACTGGGGGCGGACCTGGAACAGGCCGGACCCATGCCGACGCGGGGGGCGGTGCCGATGTTGAATTGGCTCATTACCCGGGGCCGATATCGGGAGTTGCGGGCCGCACGACGGCTCGTCTCCCACCTCCTCCCCGAATCCCCGGAGGTTTCGGGTTCGGGGGGCGGGAGTCCCCCGCCGGAGTCCGCAACCGGGCCGTCGCAGCCCAGAGGGGAATTGGTGCAGGCCGGCCGTTCCGATTTGGCGGTGCCGGGTGAGGCGGATCTGGGGGCCTTGCGATCGCTCCTATTTGATGCCACCGTCGCCAAACTCCAGTCCGGGTTGGTCAACCAGACGGGAATTCCCCTGGAAATTGATCTCCTGAAATTGAGCAAGAAGCAGGAACTCATTTACACGATCCTGCGGAAGTTTGAAGACCTGCTCGACGAGTTGCAGTTGTCGGAGATCGAACCCGACCGCCTGATCCTCAAGTGTCCGGCCCTGCTGCGAGACCTGTGGGCCGGGGCCGTCGCCGATTTCTACGGCAAATATTACACCCTCTCGGTCGGCGATCGGCAGGTGGAGGCGATCCCGGTGTTGCTCCGGGATGCCCCCCTGGTGGAAGCGGCGATTTTGAACCGCATTCCCCTCATGGACGACCTCCTCGCCCACCTGTTGTTCGGAGAATCCTTGACCATCGACAACCAGGTTTATCCCCCGGGATCTTTGGAGGCGACGCGGCGGGCACAAGCCCTCTTGCAGCACGGGGCGATTCAAATTGCCAACGGCGTCATCCAACCCCTGTTGAACCGTTTCGCCGACCTTGAAGAAGTCAAACAAACCTTTTACGATCGCCGGATGCTCTCCACCCGGGAAATTGAAAAGTTTCGGAATAACCTGTCGTGGCGGTATCGCGTCGATCGCTACGTCAGCGAACCCAAAGCCATTTTTGAGAGCACCTATACGTTGTTTGTGTTGGGAGAGCGGGGAATTCAAAAGCGGACTATTTATGCGTCCCGACGTCGGGAACTCGAAAGCCTCTCCGGCGTTCCCCTGGCCGTCACTTTGGTCTTGGAAGGTCGCGACGCGATCGCGCCTCGGGTGAGGACTGCCGTCTCTTTTGTTGGCAGTGGCGTGGTGTTTGTATTGACCCAAGTTCTCGGTCGTGGCCTCGGCCTGATCGGGCGCGGAATTCTCCAAGGAATCGGTTCTTCAATTCAGGATAGCCCGGTGAAAAAAAAATAGGACCCAAAATTGTCGCAAGTCTCGCGATCGGGTATTGACACGCAGGCGGTGGCAACACATTTTTAAACTTTGAGGGAGGTCAAGGCGGTTTCATTTCCTGGCCCCTTGAAACGGGCGAGAAGCGCCATCGAACTCCGAATCGAACTTTACGATTTCAAACACTCCAATTGGAACAACTCGCGGGACTCCTGTCGCACTTGCCCTTCCCTCACCGCATGGTTGAGATTGACAAATGCATCTAAATCGTCCCGACCGTATTTTGTCATCTGCAATAGCTGGCGGAGCTGATCTTCAGTTTCCACTGTCAAACAGCCGGTATCTATCGCTTTTCTCACCAATTCACTAATGGCACCCATGGGTTGTCACTCACTCAACTTTGGATTGCTTTCAACACGGTAATCAATGAGCACCAAACAGAACAAGTACGTTATGTAAATTTAGGTAACAGATACTGTAAAGCTTTTGTAAAAATTTGTCAACCCTCTTCACGACAGCGAAAAGAGGCGACACCGAGCCCGGCGATCAGAATCGGAAAGCACCGCCGAACCGTCATTGCCCACACTTTTTCACGACTCCAACTCAGAAAGGTTGCCAAATCGAGATCGGATGTGTTAAACATCTCCGATCGCCGCCGGAGCCAGCCAATTCCCATTCAACCAATCGGTTATCGATGCACCGCCAATTTTTCGCCGATAAGTTGTATCATCAAGCACTTAAAATTAGGTGGGGTTGTTGATTTTCAATCCCGGCAATTGCCATCGAGTCTCGGTCGGGGAAAAAGGGGGAGTCGGTATTAGGGAGGAAAGCGAAACACCTCACTATCCCCCTGCCCGACATGACGGGCTCGTGAGATAATAACTGCAACTGAGAGTATCGAGCCCAAGATCCGAATCCATGACACAGCTCCCGACCAGCCTAGAAGAAGCGATCGCCCAAGCCAAAGCCGCCACCCGGGCGGCCCTCGACGACGGCTATACCCTCATGCAAGTGGAACTGGTGTTCCCGGAAATCGAACTGCAAGCCCAGTCCATCGCCCGAGAGTTCATCCCCGCCGTCGAGACATCCGACACCGTGCTCAAAGTCCTCTTTCCCGATGCCGGAGCCGCAGCTCTTGCCCGCCGTGACTGGGGAGAAACCCCCTTCCGGGTCACGGACGTGGGGACGAGTCGTTCCCCCGTCGAGAGGCGACTCCAACCCGACGACGGGCGGTTCTTGGTGGTGTCGCCGTCCGCCGTGGAAGTGACTCAGGTGGAAACCCTCTCCAAACTGGCCGGCGATCGCCCGGTCATCCTTTTGAATCCCCGCTTAGAAGATGTTGCTATCATAGGGATAGGATACGCGGCGCGCCAACTGCGCGATCGCTTTATCAACACCATCGAATCCTGCTACTATCTCAGACCCCTGGACGGCGCCGCCTTGTATCGGTGTTATCCCTCCCCTTGGGAAGTGTGGTTGGAAGTCGATGGAGACTATCAACAAATCGCCCAGCGACCGACGAAACCCGTCGGAGATGAGTTGGAACAACTGTTAGCTCGGGCAATCCAAGGAACCGACCCCAACTCCGTCGAGTCCAACCCCCAGGCCCAGAAAAAAGGTTTTCTCTCCGGACTCCAAAGTTTCCTCAATGCCCTGAGCAGATGAGCGAACCATTGCTCAAGTCAATCCATCAGGACACAGAAAACAATGTCTAACCGACGCATTGTGATTGGTGACATCCACGGGCATTTCGATGGAATGATGGCCCTCCTGGAGAAACTCAGCCCAGGTGCCGAAGATGAAATTTACTTTCTCGGAGATCTGATCGATCGCGGTCCCAAAAGCGCCCAAGTCGTCGAGTTCGTCAAAAACAGCCCCTATCACTGTTTGATGGGCAACCACGAACAACTGATGTTGAGCGCGATGCCGGAAGTCGGCAACAACCAACAGGCCTGGCAGGCGTGGCTCTACAGCGGCGGTCAGGCGACGATCGTCTCCTACCAAGACGCGGAGATCATTCCCCGAGATCACCTGCGGTGGATGCGATCGCTGCCCCTGTTCCTGGATCTCGGCGACACCTGGCTCGTCCACGCCGGAGTCCATCCCAAACTGCCCCTCCAGGAACAGACCGCCGCCGAATTTTGTTGGATTCGGCGGGAATTCCATTCCATCCCCAAACCCTACTTTCCCAAAAAACAGATGATCGTCGGCCACACGATCACGTTTACCTTTGACGGGGTCGAGCCGGGAAACATCGTCCGGGGACAGGGCTGGCTCGGCATCGATACCGGGGTCTACCACGCCAAAAGTGGCTGGCTGACCGCCCTGGAACTCGACACCAATACCGTCTACCAGTTCAACGCCCTCCACTCCAAATTTCGGATGCTCCCCCTCGAAGAACTGGTCACTCCCCTCAAACCCCCCTCCTTTTTCGCCCGGTTGCGGTACAGCCGGCCCGAGGCTCAGTCGGAGAATTGATCATTGAGAATTGATAATTATCAATTCTCCTTTCTACGAAAACAGGTGATCGAGGGTGGCGCGGTAGGTGGCCGTGTCCATTCCCGCACCGGAGGCGGTCGCCGTCCCGTCGATTTCTCGCTCCAAAGCCTCGATGCGATCGCCCGTCGCCGGGTGGGTACTCAAAAACGTGGGGGGGGAACCGCCGCCGAGCAATTTGGCCAGGAAGTCTACCGCCGCCCGCCCGTCGTAACCGGCCCGCACCAGGGCTTCGACTCCCAGGCGGTCGGCCTCGTACTCCGCACTGCGGCTGTGGGGGCGGCGCAGGGCCAGTTCCACGCCGATTTGAACGGCCATATTGCTGTCGATCCCCGCCACCGAAGCCACTCCTTGGGCGATCGCCATTCGCCTCATCTGCTCAACGGAGTGCCGCCCGACGATGTGGCCGATTTCGTGGGCGATGACGCTGGCGAGTTCGGCCTCGTTGTCCGCCGCCAACATCAACCCCTTGTTGACGTAGACGAATCCCCCCATCGTGGCGAAGGCGTTGATTTCCGGGTCGTCCACCACTTGGAAGGTGTAGGGGATGTCGGGGCGATCGCCGGCCCGGGCCAACTGCTGGCCGATGCGATCGATGTAGGCCGTCGCCTCCCGGTTGCGGAGCAGGCGAATTTCCCCGCCGACGAGTTCCCCGTCGATCTGCTCCCCGAGTTCCACCTCCTGGCGGTCGGAGAGGGTGGACAATTGGATCACCTGGATGCCCCGAAAGATCAAATCTTGCCAGGAAAAAGCCTGGGCCGGCGGGAGGGAACTCAGCCCGATCGCCAGGGCGACGGAGACGGAGAGCAGGGGATAGAACCACCGACGTAAACACCGACGGATTCCGGATGAAAAATGCTTTGACATGACGGATAAATATCAATACAATCGATCGCCAGAGAACCGGGGAAGGGAGCGGTTTTCTGCCTTCCATTCACGAGACGGTCAACTCCCTCAAAAAGTTCGGGCGATCGCATGACCACTCATTCACTACGCCCCGCGACTCGGAGAATCGGTATTGGGGAGTCGGTATTGGGGAGTCGGGGAAGGGAAATTTCTGTCAATCGTCAATTGTTCCCAAAATCTAGGCTCTCAAAAGGGGATCTCGTATGATAAGTCTACGGCTACTGAATTGAGTGGTATATGCGTCCCCGTCATAGCATCATCGAAATTTTTTCCACCTTCGTCAATTTTGCCGACGATCGCTTCAGCAGTTGGGTCAGCGATCCGGGGCTGCATCGCAATATGGAACGATCCGTGAAACAAACGCCGGAATCTCCCCGCTCCGAGGACTTTTGGGCGCTGCACTGGCACAAGCGCTGGAAACGGGAACCGGAACCGAATCCCAGGGTGGAGGGGCATTTGTTGGCGTACCTGCAGGAAACCTGTTACTGGGCGGCGCGAAAAACCTCCCGGGCCGGATTTGCCGGATCTCAGGTGGGTTTGGCCGACTTGTTTCAGATGGCGATCGCCCAAGTGCGGCGGATCTTCAAAGGATTCAACCCCGAACAGGGGTCGTCCCTCAAAGATTACGCCGGGGTGACGTTCAAATCCATCATCCGCGACACCCTGCGGCAGCGGCGGGAGACGGACATTTGCAGCGATTGGGCGCTGTTGCGAAAAATCAGTCAGAAACGTCTCGAAGAGGCCCTGAGTCGGGCCGGGTTCGGCCCGACGAAGATCGCCGAGTACCGGCTGGCCTGGACCGGCTTCAAAACCCTCTACGTCCCGGATCGAGCCGCTGGAACCCGGCAGTTGCCGCCCCCCGACCGGGCCACCTGGGAGGCGATCGCCGCCCAGTACAACCGCGACCGCCACACCCTCCCCGCCGGTGGGGCCCAAGTGTCTCCCGAGATCCTGGAACGGTGGTTGAAGGAGTCGGCTCAGTGGACCCGCGCCTACCTCTACCCCGACACGACTTCGCTGAATGCGTCCCAACCCGGACCGGACCGGGAGTACATCGACCTCCTCCCAGACGAGGAACGGGAGTCTCCCTTGGACGAGGCCATTTTGGAAGAAGAAATCGCCGCCCGCCGGGAGCAACAGTCCCAACTGCACCGAGTCCTGGCCGAGGCGATCGCGAAACTCAAACCCGAATTGCAAGACATTCTGAAACTCTACTACGGCCTGGGACTGACCCAACAGGAAATTGCCGGCCGAGTGCAAACCAAACAGTACACCGTCTCCCGGCGCCTGTCCCGGGCGCGGGAACTCCTGGTCAAGGCCCTCGCCCAGTGGAGCCAAGACACCGTGAAGGCCTCCCCGACTTGCGAACAACTCGAACAGATGGCCACCGCCCTGGAAGAGTGGCTGCCGAGTTATTTGGGGGGGGCCGACGATGCTTGAATTTGAGCGAAAATTCCCGCCCATCCGCCCCCGACGTTTCGATGGGTGCGGTCGGGAACGGAATCATGGCGCCGCGTGCGGGGTGCGGGGTGTGGGGAAAGTGAAAAGTGAAAAATGACCGATTCTCCATTCCTTATTAAAAAGCGCGCCACGCTATAAATACACTCTTGGCGCACCGCCAGATCTCATCCTTTTGCGATCGGCTTTGCCGGTGAGCACCGCCCGTTCTTGCTGTCTCGAAATCGATCCCTGACCGTCGCCCCCCATTTCTTCTGTGATTTCCCCCGATCGGTAAATCTCCGTCGTTAAAATATGTGCATATTTGTGTCAAACCAAAACGTAGGTAAAGATACAACAGCAGTTGTACCAGCCAGATGGCCGGGTGATGAGGAAAACAACTAAACCGTGTTCTCGCAGGAGTCATTCCGATGACAGTTTTATTCGCCAACCCAACCGAGGTGTGGTTGGAAATTCCCCCCGCAGTGCAAACTGCATCCTGGCAGCAGAGCCAGTCCGCCCCGACAAATCGCGATCGCTGGAATACGTACCTCAATCGCATCAGCTTCGACATCATCCTCCCCTGGCTGCAAGAAGAGTACGCGCCGGAAGCGAGCCCGGATTCTGGGACAACTGCCAATTCGGCCATTTGGGAACTCGTCGGCGGGACGGCCTTAGCCGTGGGAGATCTGAAATTCATTCTGATTCCCACGGAAACCATCGATACCGACGAATTTCGGGTTCCCCAAGAGTGGATCGACATCCCCGAGTGGGTCGGCGACTACTATTTGGCGGTGCGGGTCGATCCTGACGAAGGTTATGTCAATATTTGGGGCTATGCCAGCCACAGAGAACTCAAAACCCGGGGCCGTTACGACGGAGGCGATCGCACCTACGTCCTGGACGGAGATGACCTGGTGCGGGACCTGGCGGTGCTTTGGGTGTCCCGGGAATTTTGCCCCCGGGAACAGAGGCGGGCCGCCGTCGCACCCCTGCGGGCCGTCCCCACTTCCCAGGCGGAAAACCTGCTGCGACGCCTCGGGAACCCCGATTTGCTCGTCCCTCGACTGGAAGTTCCCTTTCCGTTGTGGGGGTCCCTGCTGGCGGACGAACGGGGGCGCGACCGCCTGTTTCGACGCCGCCGGGGTGGGACGGAAGTCCACCTGAGCCAATGGTTCGACGACTTATTTGAAACCGGATGGCAGGCGGTAGAAACGCTGTTTCCCAATTCCGGCGACCTCAAATTTGCCTTTCGGCGTTCCGCCAACTTCCGCCTGCGCGGTTCGGGCGAACCCATCCGGCGGGTCAAATCCATCGCCCTCGGCGAAGGTGAGGGAACCGTCGCCTTGCTGGTGGAACTGAGCCGGGAAAGCGACGACCGAGTTGGGGTGCGGGTCAAATTGGCGCCGGGTCCGGAAATGCCCCACCTTCCGGCTCAGATCGGATTGAGTCTGATCTCGGGAACCGGAGAAACCCTCAAGAGTATCGAAGCTCGCGATCGCGACGATCTCCTCCAAATTACGCGGTTCAAGTGTTCCCCTGGTTATCATTTTAGTTTGCGGGTGCAGCTTGACGAAATCGATGCGATCGAAACGTTCGTGATTTAACTCGGGGAATTTATGAGTCAGCGCGTCATTATCCGCTTCGGGGCGGGCAGTTGTGAACAGGGGTTTCCGGCCGTTTTCGCGGACTTGTATCAGTCGGAAGGGAAATCTGCCGCCCAAATGGGGAGCCTGCCGCCGGCTCCCCAACTGTCTCGATTGTACGACGAGTGGCGATCGCTCTACGAAGCACTCTATCACGACTGGCGGATGCGACGCGGCTACGTCCCTGAGATTGAATTTGATGATGAGGACACCCGGCAGATTTCGCGATCGGATTTTGAGGACCTGTGCGGGCAATTGAGGCGGGAGATCAACACCTGGCTGAACTCGGGCTCCTTCGGGCGGATCGAACGGCAGTTGCGGACGCACCTTTCCCCGGAACGAGAAGTTCGCGCGATCGTGGAAACCAAAGACGAACGGCTGCGACATTTGCCCTGGCATTTGTGGAATTTTTTCGAGGATTTTCCCAAAGCGGAAATCGCCCTCAGTTCCCCCGATCGCTCCCCATCTTCATCTCCAAATCGGCGGCGAAAAAAAATCAAAATTCTGGCGATATTGGGGAATTCCGAGGGGATTGAAGTTCAAAAAGATCGGGGGATCCTGGAACAGTTGCCGGACTCGGAAACGGTGTTTCTGGTCGAACCGCGACGTCGGGAACTCGACCGCTGGCTGTGGCAGGAAAGCTGGGATATTCTCTTTTTTGCGGGCCACAGCGCCAGCACCCCGGATGGCTCCACCGGACACATCGAAATTAACGCCGAAGAAACCCTCGCCATTCCTGACCTGAAAAATGCCCTGAAAGCGGCTGTGAGGGGGGGGCTGCAATTTGCCATCTTCAACTCCTGCGACGGGTTGGGTCTGGCGAATCGATTGAGCGCCCTCAACATTCCCCAATTGATCGTGATGCGGGAACCGGTTCCCGACCGCGTCGCCCAGGAATTTTTGATGAATTGGATCGGGGCATTTTCGGCGGGGAAATCGTTTTATTTGTCCGTGCGGGAAGCTCGGGAAAAATTGCAGGGCTTGGAGGGCGAGTTCCCCTGCGCCTGCTGGCTGCCGGTGATTTTTCAAAATTGTTTGACCAGTCCGCCTTCCTGGTCGGAATTGACCGGAAAGTTGGAGCGGATCGATCCGGGGGAAAGATCGGTCATTCTGAGGATCGCCAAGGGGGTGGGAGTCGGTTTGGCCGTCGGTGCGACGGTGATGGGAATGCGGTTGGCCGGGTGGCTGGAACGGTACGAACTGAAGGCCTTCGACCACCTGATGCGATCGCGCCCCGCCGAAAAACCCGACCCGCGAATGCTGGTGATCGAGGTGACGGGGGCTGACGTGCAGAATCAACCGCCGGAAGAACGTCTGGGGCGATCGCTTTCCCCCCGGGTGTTGGAGGAGTTGTTGGAACAGCTCGAACCCCTGGAACCGAGGGCGATCGGGTTGGACATTTATCAGGAAGTCCCCGTCGGCCCGGAACGTGGGGAGTTGATCGACCACCTGCAAAATAATGATCGCTTCATCACCGTCTGCAAGGTGGGGGAAAGTGAGGAAGCTCCCGGTATTCCCGCCTCGCCCCACATTCCCCAGGAGTCAGTGTGGACTCGGGTGGGGTTCAGCAACGCCATTATCGACCCGGATGGGGTTCTCCGCCGCCAACTCATCGGTCAGGCCCCCCCGATGGATTCCCGCTGTCCGGTCAACAATTCCCTCAATTTGCGGGTCGCCATCGAGTATTTGAAAGCCGCCGGACTCCTCACTGATGCGGATTTGGAGGTGACGGGAAATAGCTTGCATCTGGGGGATTTGACCCTGCGAACCATCAAGGGCAACATCGCCGGATACCATCAGATCGATTCGGCTGGGTATCAGATCATGATCAATTATCGAAATACCCGCGATCGCAAAATTGCCCGCACCCTGACCTTGGGGGAGGCCCTGAATGGGGGGCTGACACCGGAGTTGCTGCGCGATCGCATCGTGTTGATCGGCACCACGGACAAGACCTTCCGCGACCTGCACCGCACCCCCTACAGCCACGAAAGTTACCCGGACATCCCCGGCGTTATCGTCCAAGCCCACGCCATCAGCCAGATCGTCAGTGCCGTCGAGGACGGACGCCCCCTGATTTGGTGGTGGCCCCTGTGGGGGGAAGTCCTCTGGATCGGGGTTGGGTCCTCGGCCGGAAGTGCGATCGCTTTGGCGTTCCACCGCCGCCGCTGGATCGGTTTGGGATTGGGTTGCGGTCTGGTGGTGTTGTACGGGTGCTCTTACGTCGTCCTCTGGCAGACGGGGGGATGGATCCCCCTGGTGCCCCCGGCTTTGGCGTTGGTGGGGTCGGGGTGTGCGATCGCCGTTTATCGCAGTTTGCAATTGCAAATTCGGCCGCCCAAGTTTCCGTTCGCGTTTCAGGATTGACGAAGAAACCCGGTTTCTAGATCTCTCGGGAGGGCTTGACTTTTTCTCCGAATTGACATACCATAACAGCATGGGAAAGTGTGCCGCCATATAATGTAGCTCCGGGGAGAAAGAAACCGGGTTTCTAGGAAAGTTTTGGGTTTCCCATCGAGATATTAGTATAAACCCGGTTTCTAGAGCGATCGGTGGGGGGGAAGAAACCGGGTTTCTAGGAAAGTTTTGGGTTTCCCATCGAGATATTGGTATCAACCCGGTTTCTAGATATCTAAGCCGATCGCATGATTCGGGTCGCGTTCAGAATCGCCAATAACGCCACCCCCACATCGGCAAAAACCGCTTCCCAAATGGTCGCGAATCCAAAAATTCCCAACAGGATAAAAAAGCCCTTAATCCCGATCGCGAACCCGATATTTTGCCACACGATGCGGCGGGTTTTTCGCCCCACGGCGATCGCCCGACTGACAAAAGAGGGAGAATCGGTCATAATCACCACATCCGCCGTTTCGATCGCCGCATCCGAGCCCATCGCCCCCATCGCGATACCCACATCCGCCCGGGCGATGGCGGGGGCGTCGTTGATGCCGTCCCCCACGAACGCCACCCGTCCGCCATCCTGACGCAACAACTGTTCCAGGCGATCGACTTTATCCTCCGGCATCAATTCGGCGTGGTAGCCGTCGAGATCGAGGGTTCGGGCGATGCGTTCGGCTACGGTGCGATCGTCCCCCGTCAGCATCACCGTCCGGTCCACCCCCAAATCCTTCAGCGCCCGGACCGCCGACACCGCGTCATCCCGCAGGCGATCGGCGATCACGATATATCCGGCATAGCGGCAGTCCACCGCCAGGTGAATCGCCGTGCCCCCCACATCGCAGAGGGGATGGTCGATATTTTCCATGTGTAATAAGCGATCGCCCCCGGCAATTACCCTCCGATCCTGCAATTTTCCCTTGACGCCGCACCCGGCAATTTCCTGGTAATCATCGACAGATGTTCCCTGCAAAGATTGCCCGTAGGCGTCGCGGACCGCCCGGGCGACGGGGTGGTTGGAAAGGGATTCGATCTGGGCGGCAATTTTCACCAGTTCGGATTCCGTAAAACCGTTGTGCGGCACCACTTCCGTCACCTCGAATACCCCCTCGGTCAGCGTCCCCGTTTTGTCGAACACCACGGTTTTCACCGCCGCCAGATCGTCCAAAAACGTCGAACCCTTGACCAAAATTCCCTGTTTCGCCGCCCCGCCGACGCCGCCGAAGTAGCCGAGGGGGATACTGATCACCAAACCGCAGGGGCAGGAAATCACCAACAGAATTAACGCCCGGGAAAACCACTCCTGATAACTGCCGAAATTCAACAGCGGTGGAAGTAACGCGATCGCGATCGCCAACCCCACCACCACCGGCGTATAATACCGGGCGAAGGTGGTCATAAATCGTTCCGTTCTCGCCTTCCGACTCTGGGCGTTTTCCACCAATTCCAAAATTTTGGTAATGGAAGATTCGGCGAATAATTTCGTCACCCGCACCGTCAAAACTCCGGTTTTGTTGATGGTTCCGGCGAGGACTGTTTCTCCCACTTCCACGGAACGGGGGACGGATTCTCCCGTCAGCGGCGAGGTGTCGATTTGGGAGGTTCCGGATATTACTTCTCCGTCCAGGGGGATTTTTTCACCGGCTTTAATTAAAATCGTACTTCCCACCGTCACCGACTCCGGAGAAACGGCCTGCAATTCCCCGTCTACCAGCAAATTTGCGCTGTCGGGGCGCACTTCCAGCAGCGATCGGATTGATCGCCGCGATCGCTTCACGGAATACTCTTGAAATGCCTCCCCGATGCGGTAAAATAACATCACGGCTACGGCTTCGGGAAGTTGGTTGATGGCGATCGCGCACAGGGTCGCCAAACTCATCAAAAACGTCTCGTCGAACACCCGCCCCCGGAAGATATTCCGTCCGGCGCTGCGGAGCACTCCCCACCCACTCGCCAGGTACAGGGGAATGAACACGAGATATTCCCCCCAGCCGAACGCCACCTGCTTCAGCCACCCGTGGAATATCAGCGCCAGGACGTAAATTGCCGTTATCGCCGCCAGGGGCAAGACTTCCTCCCGCAGGCTTTCCGGTTCGGGTTGGGCAGTTTTGGGCGCGGGGGCGTCCCCGTGACAGGAACAGCAACGATCTTGTGTCGCCATCGATTGTCCTCCGTGAGGGTGCGAATACTTGCTCTAGTTTGACATCCTCTCTCGGGAAATAAAAGGCGGCACGAGGGGACGCCTGTAAACCCCCCTCTATTTCTGGTGGCGATAGTCTTCGCTCCCAAGTACGGCATCCGGGCTCAGAGTTTCCGAAAGCCCTCCGAAGTTTCGTCGGGTGAGGCGTAGAAACCGGGTTTCTAGAAGCATCTTTCATGGCAACCCATCAACTCTCATAGAAACCCGGTTTCTTATCGGTGTCGGGTGGGGGGTAGAAACCGGGTTTCTAGGCAACCATCTGGTGGGGAAGGAGAAACTCTCATAGAAATCCGGTTTCTTATAGTTGCAAAGAGTGAAAATTATCCGGGACGGAACAGGCGACGCGGACACCGAAGTTGCGGTTGTAGAAGTTGTCCGGTTCAAACCCGACGCGGCTGGCACAGCGACAGCCTACAGGAACGTAGTTCCATGAACCGCCCCGCAGAACTCGGCGTTCTTTTGCATTTATTAAATTTACTAAATTATCAACATAGTTATCATACACATCTTTTTCATCCCAAACTCGACCCTCCGTTGGTGCCCCGTTGTAATTCTCATGCCAGGGGTCGGCGCACCACTCCCAAACATTCCCGTGGATGTCATACAAGCCAAAAGCGTTGGCGTGTTGGAAATGACCGACGGGGGTCGTTTTTTTGCGGTAGACTCCCTTGACTCCTGAGCCGTAGATGAGGTTGCCATTGTAGTTGGCGAGGTCGGTACTCAAGGTTTCACCAACATGAAACGGGGTGGTGGTTCCGGCTCGGGCTGCATATTCCCACTCAGCTTCACTGGGCAATCGGTAGGGCTTGCCAATTTTTTTGGAGAGACGGGCGCACCACTCGAGTGCATCATACCATGAAACTTTTTCGACGGGAAGATTTGAGTAATTTCTTGAGGAGTCGGGGTCGGGGTCAAGGTCGCGTCGGAGTTTTGGGAAGCTGGCGACTTGTCGCCATTGTTTCGGCGTGACAGGATATTTCCCCATCAGGAAGGGTTGGAGGGTGACTCGGTGTTGGGGTCTTTCACTCTCATCACTTCCTGCTTCAGAACTCGCTGCACCCATCATAAAAGTACCCCCCGGAATTAATACCATTGTCAAAGTCACACCATCTCCAAGGTCTTCGATAATGTATTTGGCTTGACCCTGACGGCGATTAATTTTTCTCCCCCTTTCATTGACTGTGACAATATCAAATTCAAAGGTATTATTTTGGGGTTTGGCGGGAATCTTGATTTGGGGTGAAGGTGGAACTGTACCCGACGAAGGTTGTAAATCTGCCAAAACTTCCGCGACGGACTGATAGCGACTTTTG
>NZ_JAJENU010000237.1:0-6946 GCF_035615495.1 Lyngbya sp. CCY1209
GCCAGTTAAGGCTTAAGCTGGTCAGCTACCTGAAGGGGAGGGCACGAAGCCCCCGTGCTTCAGCCGGGGGTGCTGACATTTATCTCTCTTCGCCGATCCGGCAATCAATCAAGTCTGAAATTTTAGTATGACACACCCGTTTCGGATCTGCCACATTTGTTTTTGCACCGACCCACCCAGCCGGCGGAGCCGGGGTCAGCCGCCAGAGGACGGGGAGAACGGGATTCAAATGCTCGAAAACCGACCGGGGATCGCCGAATCCGAAGGGAGACGAGGCTTGGCAACCTCCCCCCCGAAGTCTCCGGCGGACGGCTCGAAACCGTCATCCCAACAGCAGGTCGAGGGCGATCGCCTGAGCCGCCGGAATCTGAGCGTCGGAAAAAACGTAAGGTAAACTCGACGGAATTTCAGGTAGAAATTGTTCCAAGGTATAGGGACTACCGTAAATGACGAGGGCGCGAAGTTCGCCGGTTTTTAACAATTTCTTAAACCAAATGCGGGCAATTTCCGACAACCCGGCCGAGCCCCGGAAGGGGTTTCCGCGTATAAATAACTGCAGCAATGTCGGAGACAATTCCCCATCCTCCCCGGGGGGGGTGCGGCCGTGGCGGTCGAGCAGTTGCAGGGTGAAGCCTCGGTGCCCGGGGACGGCGATCGCGGGGGTGTGGTGTCCCAGGACGGGGCAGTTGAGCAGGTCGTCGGCCACCACCAGATTCCGCCACCCCTCCCGTCCGGGGTTCGGTGGCAGTTGCAGGGGGACCGCGGCGCCGGCCCGGACGGACTCCCGCAGGATCAGTTCCACCGTCTGGTTAGCCGCCGGCGTCGATAGATCCTCCAACCCGAATTGCCGTTGACGTTCCGGGGGGGATATTTTCTTTTTCATATAGGCGATGCGATCGCACGACATTTGAATCCGTTCCGGCGAGATTCGTCCCGACTCCACCGCCTCACAGACGGCTTGGATGGTGACTTCCGGATCTTCGGGCATCAACAGAATGTCCGCCCCCGCCTCCACCGCCAGCACCGACGCCTCAGCCAAACTGTAGCGGTCGGCGATCGCCCCCATCACCAGAGCATCGGTGACGATCAATCCTTCAAACCCCAATGCTTTCCGCAACTTTCCGGTCAAAATTTCCGGGGACAGGGTGGCGGGCAACGTCTCGTCCCAGGCGGGAATCAGCAGATGGGCGCCCATGACGCTATCGACCCCCGCCGCGATCGCCTCTTTGAACGGCGGCAACTCCACCGCCGCCAGCCGTTCCGGGGAGTGGGGGATCGTCGGCAACTCGATGTGGGAATCCACCGCCGTATCCCCGTGGCCGGGGAAATGCTTGGCCGAAGTCAACACCGGGTATCGGTGAGAGCCGCGGATAAACGCCGCCGCCAGCCGCCCCGCCGTCTCCGGCGTCTCCCCGAAGGCTCGGACGTTGATCACGGGGTTATCCGGGTTGTTGTTGACATCCACCACCGGCGCCAAAATCCAGTTCAAACCGATCGCCAAAGCCTCCCGGGCTGTGACGGCGCCCATTTCTTCCGCGTACCGCTCCGCCATTTCCGGATCTCGATTGGCGATCGCCCCCAAAGCCATCGGCGGGGGAAACCACGTCGCCCCCGCGAACCGCTGGCCCACCCCTTCCTCGATGTCCGCCGCCAATAGTAAAGGTATTTTAGCCCAGGACCGGAGCAATTGAGTCCGGACTGCCAGTTCCGCCGCGCTGCCGTCCACAAAGATCACCCCGCCGACGCCCAACTCTTCGAGCCAATACCGCAGGCGATCGCACGGCGGCTCCCAGGCCGGATAGCGAATTTGGTGGTCGAATAAGTGCCCCGACGCCCGCACCACCACCATTTGGGCGACCCGTTCGGCCAGCGAAAGCTCCATGTTCGTTTTCCCCACACCCCGTCAGTTCAAAATTATTCGGCTTCGGCGGAAGTGTCCGATTCTTCTCCCTCCTCCGCCTCCGAGTCTTTGTGATTCTGAGAGATCTCGTTGATCAGGGCCAAAATTTTGTCCCCCCGTTCCAGGGAGCGATCTTCGAGAAACACCACTTCCGGCGTCCGCCGCAGCCGCACCCGCTGCCCCAGATAGGAGCGGATGTAACCCGTCGCCGACCGCAACCCTTCCATCGTTTCCCGGCGGGCCTCTTCCGTCCCGTAGATGCTCACGAAGATTTTGGCGTGCTGCAAATCCCCGGAAACGTCCACGTCCGTGATGCTCACCATCCCGGTTCCCACGCGATCGTCTTTGATATCGTGGAGCAATATCTGGCTGACCTCCCGCTTGATCAGCGAAGCCACTCGGGAAACGCGACGATCTGTAGCCATGATGATTACCCCCTAGCGAGCTTCTGTCAATGGGACATTTTGCCTTCTTCGGATATCCGCCCGGGTGGGAGATTATTTCCCATCTCCTGCCGGCTTCGTCTGCGTCAACCGCCCGGGTATCCGAATTCTGGGGTGATGCCCGACTCCAGTTTACATCAGTTTCGGGCGACGGTGGGGAAGAATTGACAATTGACAGTTGACAGTTGACAATTGAGAATTATTTTTGTGCCTCGCCGGAGGTCAAAAATGCTATAATTGGCCCTCGGTGCGGGCAAATTTGCCCGCATCTGAAGCCGTAGCAGCGAAACCAGTGGGTCGGAGATCAAGACCGTCAAAATTGACAACTGGCGTCATCTATCATGTATTTTATGATGGGTGAATTCAAACCGCATTGGCATAGAAGTTGATCGGTTTGAATTTTGTTTAAAATTAAAAATTTTATGACTATGGAAAAAGAAAAAGAATTTGCCATCCATCAAAAAGTTCGGGTCATCGCCGTACCCCCCTACGTCAAAACCGCCGAACCGATGCCGATTCTCAGACCCCCGGACGCGATCGCATTGGGGGAAGTGGGTACAGTCCTCGATCGCCGTCCGGGCGGTTACTGGGGTGTCCGCTTCGCCAAAGGTGCGTTTCTGATGGATGCCCAGTATCTCGAAGCAGCAGAAGATAATTGATAATTGATAATTATTGATGGTTTTCGGTTCCGGAATCGGCGCGACAGCTTCCCCGAGTGGAGAATGCTGCCGCATTTGCATCGGTCGGATGCAATCTTGGGGTCGGGACAGATTTACCAGAGTCCGCGAACCGGAGGAGCCGGGGGAGGTACCGGTGCCGGAGGTGGCGGAACCGGGCGCGGGGGGGCCGGACGCGGGGGCGCCGGAGCCGGTCCGGGAAGATTGACCTCCTGCAGGGAGCAGCCGCCGACGATAACGGTTCCGTCGGAAAATTCGGTGCCGAAGTCGGAAGCCTGTCTGAACAGGGCACCGAGTTCGTCGCTCAAGCCCTGAATTTTGTCCACCGTCGCGGGGATGTTCGCCACATCGACGTACATTCCCGGGACGGGGTAGTAATTCAAGAAGTCCAGGAAGGAGATGGTGCCGTCGTCACTGACGGCATTGATCAACGCGGCCCGGATGGCCTTTCCGTTAGCAACCCGGCGGTGGGTGCGAACCGTTGCGCCGATGTCGTCGGTCAGTTCTTGGCCGGTCGGCGTGTAAATCATGCAGGCGAACGGCACGAGGTCGAAGCCGATTTCCAGGCTCATCAGACCGCGCAGGGTTTCTTCGTCGAGTCCGGAGGCGCCGACGATCTGACGGATGGTTTTGGTGGTGACTCCCTCGGTGGCGAATAGCTCCAGGTCGCTGACGGCGATCGGAGCCTGGAAGGGGCCGTAGGTGAGAACCACGCGATCGGCGGCTTCGGCGCCGGTTTGACCCAGCAAGATGCCGGCGATCGCTCCCAAAACCAATCCCGGACGAAAACGTTTCAGATTTGGTAGTTTCATTCGGTCAACCGATTGGTGAAAATCGATAGTGTTTGGCAGGAATTGGGGTGGGAATTGATCCGGGACAATTGCCAATGAGTTGGCTTTTGCCGACTCCCGACTCCCAATTCTGAACACCAGCTTAAATGTACCGGCTCAGTTTCACAAGATCGGCGACATTAAATTTTGGGAAATGGCTCAACTCGGGAGCAAGATGAACAGGGATTTCATAGCGTTGAGACTGAGGAGGGCCACCACGCCCCCAGCGGCCAGCAGGGTGACGGGCACCAAAATTCCCTGCATCACCCGCAACGATCGCTCCAATTCCCGTTCGTAATAGAGTTGGAGATGGTACAGGGCGCGCTCCAACTGGCCCGTCTCCTCCCCGGTGCGGATGGTGCGGATGGCCGCCGCGGGGAGGCGGTCTTCCAGACTTTGGCTGAGGGTTTTGCCGGCGGGGATCTGTCCCAGAGCTACGGTCAGGGTTCCGGCCATTTCCGACTTGGGGATGCGATCGCGCACCAATTCGATCGCCGTCAAAATCGGCAACCCGCACCGCAGGGGCAACTCCAACTGTCCCAGGTAGAGCATGGCCCGGGCGGTCCGGACGCGGCGCACCCAGGGCAAACGGGGGATCACTCGGGGCAGCGCCAACCCCGCCCCCAGAACCAGCAAACATCCCGCCAGCCAAGTGCCGAAGGTGGCTTTCGTGGTGTACAACAGCGTCGCCAACAGCAGCAGCAGGCTGACCCCGCTCGTCACCGCCGCCAGGGTGACGGAGCGGTAAAAATTTTGTCGGTCCCATTCCTGCCGTTCGAGTTTGGCCAGTTGCCAGCACATTTCCGGCAACGCCCCGCTTTTGGCCGCCACGTCCAGCAGGCTCGTCGTCCACGGGTCGAAGATGCGGGGCATCCGCCCCAAAGCCTGCGGCAGTTCTTCTCCCCGCCCCAGAGAGAGGATCGCTTTCCCCAGGTAGCGGCTCAGACGGCTCGGGCTCTTTTTGGCGATCGCGATCAGGCTTTTGTGTACCGTCAGACCGGAGTCCAGCAGCACCGCCAACTGAGAAAATAATTGCGCCTTTTCCAGAGGAGTCATTCGTTTAAAGCACCTGTATGGCGTCGCGCGCCGGGTGGGGGGTGGGGGGGCGACCGGGGCGGAGGAAGCTCCAGGGGTCGAGGGAGCCGAGGGAGCAACGGGTGGGACATCCAGACCCCTGGGGAATTAATTCCCGAGGGCGCAAACCTTGCGCCCCTACTAGCTCAAATCATCTCAAGATGATTGGGGAGTTTGTACGGATCTGATATAAACTTGCCTCCGGTCGCCTCCGCATCACTGAACCGCCAGTTTTCGCTTCACCCGCTCCCGGTGGGCGACGATGGTGGGGGCGTTCGGTTGCAGTTCTAGGGCGACTCCGTAGGAGTTGAAAGCCTCCTGGTAGCGGGCCATCTGCTCGAAGGCTTGCCCCCGCCTCACCCAGGCTTCCCAGGCGTCGGGTTTGATCTGGATCAGGTGGTCGTAGGCGGCGATCGCATCTTGAAATCGATCCAACTTTTCCAGGACGGCCCCCTGCTGCAACCAAATCTGATAATTTTCCGGCCAGATGGCGATCGCCTGCTCGAAGGCGTCTGCGGCCTGGAGGTACTGTCCGAGGCGGTCGAGGACCTGCCCGAGTTTCACCCAGCCCTCGAAGTTGTCGGGCTGCTCCCGCACCACTTTCCGGTAGGCGACGACGGCCTCCTCGTCCCGCTTCAGGTATTCCAGGGCCGCGCCGCGCTGGAGTCCGGCTTTGGAAGCCAGGTCCGGGTCGGCGACGGTCATTTGAATCACTTTATCGTAAGCCATCAGGGCCTCTTCGTAGCGCCCCAACTGCTCCAAGGTGAGTCCCCGGCGGTTCCAGGCATCGAGGAAGTTGGGCTGGACCTGCAGGGCGTTGTCGCAGGCGATGATCGCCTCCGGATAGCGTTTCAGGTGGTAGAGGGCCGTCGCCCGCCCCAACCAGGCCTCCGGGAAGTTGGAGTTGAGTTGGGTGGCCCGGTCGAAGGCGGCGATGGCGGAGCGGTAGTCTTTGATGTCCAGGAGCGTCTGGCCGCGGCCGATCCAGACGGCGGGGGACTCGGGGTTGATTTCCAGGGCGCGGTCGAGGTTGGCCAGGGCGGTTTTCGGCCACTGGGATTTCAGGGCCATGCCTTTGTAGAACCAGGCTTCGTAGTCGTTGGGTTGCAGTTCGATGACGCGGTCGTAGGCCGCGATCGCGTCTTCGTAGCGGCGCAGTTTTTGCAGGGCAATGCCCCGGTTGAACCAAGCCGGGTAGCGCTCGGGTTGCAGTTCCAGGGCTTTGTCGTAGGAGGCGATCGCTTCGGTGTAGCGGTACTGGCTCATTAGCATTTCCCCCCGGTTGAACCAGGCGTCGGAGTTGGCCGGCTGCAGTTGCACGGCGCGATCGTAGGAGGCGATGGCGTCGGCGTAGCGCTCCTCGTTCATCAGGGCGTTGCCCTGGTGGTACCAGATCGCCGATAGGTCTGGTTTGATTTCGATCGCCCGCTTGTAAGAAGCTGCCGCGGCCTGGAATTGCAGGCCGGCTTCCAGGGCTAGACCCCGCTCGTACCAGGCCTCGAAGTTCTCGGGTTTGATTTTCAGGGCTTTGTCGAAGGAAGCGATCGCCTCTTCGTTCCGCCCCAGTTTGGCCAGGGTGATGCCCCGGAACGTCCAAGCCCAGTAGTGGTTCGGGCGCAGTTTGATGGCGCGATCGTAGGAGGCGAGGGCTTCTTTGTGGCGCCCCAATTTTCGCAGGGTGTTGCCCCGCCGCAGCCACGCGGAATACCAGTCCGGCTTCAGGTCTACGGCGCGATCGTAGTGGGCGAAGGCTCCCTCGTATCGCCCCAGTTTGTAGAGTCGGTTGCCTCGGTTGAACTCGGGAAACGCTTTGAAGATATCGAAGGGCCCCGACCTCGGCCGCGCCGGCGATGTTTCGGGAGGGGTCGGGGGTGGCGCGATCGGGGGGGGAGGTGTGGACTCTTCGGGCATCTGCAAGGTGTCCGTATAACGACGGGCTGACGATATTAGGGGTCGAGAGAGATGTTACCATCTCCCCCTCCCATTCAAAACCGTGCATGAGACTTTCACCTCACACGGCTC
>NZ_JAJENU010000238.1:0-32812 GCF_035615495.1 Lyngbya sp. CCY1209
ACAGAACCCGAAACTTCCATGTGTCTTGGCGATTTCTAGCCCCTACACCCTACACCCTACACCCTACACCCGCGCGCCGCGCTATATCGTACAACTTTCCCAATCATCGACCGATGATTTTTGCTGTTAGTTTGGGAATTGATTCCCAAGCGGTTGGGTATGCAACCGAATTGAATGGGAGCATTGAAGCGAATTTGATATGAGTCAATTTATGCGATCGCAAATTCGGTCAGTTTTCGATCTTCGGGATGGTAAAATGGTGCTGTGAACCCGGCGACTGCCATTCCATCCAAAACTGATCAGCAAATAACTGTCACCATCGGCGATCGCCCAATTTCGCCCAATTCTTCAAACCGGGCCAAACTGTCTTCAAATAACGCGATGCCGCGATCGGTTTCCCCCGCGCGGACGTAGCTTTAGTGGGGGTTGACAGCCGAAGTTCAAAAATTGTAAAATGGATTCGATCAGGAAGATCTGGCTTTTGAATTGATGTATAATTCAACCCCTGGTCGAACAATTGTAGAGCAACCGGCAGAACGGTGAGGACATGACCCAATCCTGAGAGCGCCCGATCGCGGGCGGTTCACCCGTGGGGCGAGTCCGGGTTCCCCATCAAATTTGAGAATGGCGATCGCATCCATTCCCGTCGATTTGAAAGATTTTGAGAACATGAACAAAGACATCGCCCCCCTATTTGGAAAAACCAAATTTATCGAAGCTCAAATCGACGAATTCCTCGACAAGATCTCCGAAGGATGCCTATACTTTGAAATGGGGATGTCGTCCTATCTAGATGCCGAAGAAATTTGGGATGCCTGCGAAGCCAAAATGCAGCAATTGCGGGATGTGAAAGGGCGCTGCAACGAACTGAGGCGGGCGATCGAATCGGAACTCTACACCGAAATGTTGATCCCCGACTTTCGGGGAGACGTGCTGAGTTTGCTCGAAGATCTCTACTATTTGATCGACGTATTCGGCGACACCTATCAAAGTATTATTATCGAACATCCGGACATTCCCGAAACCTACCACCAAGACCTCAAAGAATTGACGGCGATGGCGGTGAAAAGTGTGGAAACCGTCGTCATCGCAGCGAGGGCATTTTTCCGCCACCCCGATGCCGTCCGCGACCACCTTTATCGGGTGCGGGTGTACGAAACGGAGAGCGATCGCATCGCCATCCGTCTCAAGAAAAATATCTTCAATTCCGAATTGCCCCTCGATCGCAAAATGCAGTTGCGGGACAGTGTAGATCTGATCGACAGCCTCGCCGACGCGGCGGAAGATGCCGGAGATGAATTGGCGATTTATGCCATCAAAAGGGTAATGTAACAATTAACAATTAACAATTAACAATTCATGTTCTCTGTGGGGGGTTGCTGGCATTAGCCCTCTGCCACCTTTCCCCGGGGTCAGGTTAAGAAACGGTTAAATATGCTACAATTTAAGATTGTAGTGGGTTTAAGGGAATTTGTGGCGCCGAGATGGGAGCCGCCGAACGGTTAATTTGAGAGAGCACGAGACGGTTTAAAATTGGGCGCGATCGCCCGTCAGGCAAGAGATACGGCGATCGCGATGTCGATGTGAGCCGAACCGTCGTCTTAACCTTTCGTTAAATTAAAACGGCGGACGGGCCACGACCGGGGAAACAATGGACGCGATCGCAATTTTAATTTTTCTTTCGAGCGGCTTATTTTTGGGCTGGTCTTTGGGTGCCAACGATGCCGCCAACGTCTTCGGAACCGCCGTCGGTAGCCGGATGCTGCGGTTCGGAACCGCCGCTTTTATTTGCAGCGTTTTCGTGATTATCGGCGCCGTTTTGGGGGGTGCGGGTGCCGCCGGGGGGTTGGGAGAACTCGGCGCCGTCAACACCATCGCCGGGGCATTTACCGCCGCCTTCGCCGCCGCTTTGACGGTTTTTTGGATGACAAAAATCGGCCTCCCCGTTTCGACCACCCAAGCCGTCGTCGGGGCGATTATCGGCTGGAACCAATTCAGCGGCTCGATTACCGATACCGATACTTTAGTTAAAATTCTGGGAACTTGGGTCGCCTGTCCCATTTTGGGTGCCATTTTCGCCGCCCTTCTCTATCATTTAGTCGAGGCGATTCTAGAGCGAGCCCAACTTCACCTTTTAAGTCTCGACCTTTACACCCGCTGGGGACTCATTGTGGCCGGGGCTTTCGGTTCCTACGCCCTCGGTGCCAACAATATCGGCAACGTGATGGGGGTGTTCGTTTCGTCCTCCCCGTTCACCGACTTTTACATCGGAACGGTGGCAATTACTTCCGTCCAACAACTGTTTCTCGTCGGCGGAATTGCGATCGCCGTCGGGGTTTACACTTACTCTAGAAGGGTGATGATGACGGTGGGCAACAGTTTGATGCCCCTGTCTCCCGTGGCGGCGTTCGTGGTGGTGGTCGCCCATTCTTTAGTGTTGTATATTTTTTCCTCCACGGGGTTGGAAAGCCTGTTGTCAAATGCGGGTTTGCCGACCATTCCCTTAATTCCCGTTTCCAGTTCCCAAGCCGTCGTAGGGGCGGTGATCGGCATCGGTTTGCTGCGGGGAATTAAAGGTGCAAGACAAATTCGCTGGCGGGTTTTGTTGGGCATCGCCTCCGGCTGGGTGTCCACGCCGATCATCGCGGCAATTATCAGCCTGTTCATGCTGTTTATCGTGCAGAATGTTTTCGATCAACCCGTGTATCGGGATGTGACTTACCGACTCTCCCAACCCGTTTTGGAACAGTTGCGGGAAGTGGGAATTCCGAGCGATCGCCTCTCCGACCTCAGCAGCCGTGCGATCGCGGGCGGTGTCAATTTTAAAGAAGAAGTGGAGGCCAGAGTTAACCTGACAAAAGACCAGGAAAAACAGCTTTTTGAGATCGCCCGAGTTTATCCCATTTATATCGACCCCACCCGCATCGAAGATTTGGATAAAAGCTATCTCAGTCCCGCCCAAATCGATGCCATCAAACAGGTTGCCGGACGCACGTTTTACCACCGCTGGCAGTTGGCGGAAGCCCTCGCCCGAGAGTGCGAAGCGTGGCAATTCCAACCCGACATCCCCCGCAATAAAGCCGAAAATGCCCAATTGAAAGAACAGTTAAATTATGTGGGCGATCGCTTTCACGTCCCCTAGCAAGGGTAAAGGGGAAGACCCATAATGTCTCCGTGTCCTCTGTGTCTCTGTGGTAAAATTTTTATAATAATGAATCGTTCGTAGTTGCGCTTCAGCGCTCCGCTCCGGGGCTAAAGCCCAACTACACAACCATCATTTAGAACGGTAAACCCGGTACGGACGGGCCGGGAATCGGCGGCGTGGGTATCGGAGGCGTGGGGAGGCTGGCGGAACAATTAAAGCCGGGAAATAGGCGAGAACAAATTGGGAGCGATTCAACGGGATATTCTCGATGAAAATACGGCGTTATTGGAATACCCGATCGGGCGCGATCGCTCCGAGCGGAATTGATGGTAAAATTTTATCAAAAAATGCTGGATGGGGGGCAGTCTCCAGCGGCGGCGTTGCGATCTGCCCCGATCGATTTGTGGCAGTCTTCGGAGTGGAATTCCCCGTTTTTTTGGGCGGGATTTACCCTGCAAGGAGAGTGGGAAGAGTGAGGGTTTTGGGTGCGATCGGCTGGTGGAAGTGTAACAGGCAAAAAATGAATAAGAATTGTTAACAACTGCTGGACAGGACTTGAAGGAGGCGTTACAGTAGAAAATCATAGGCTCGCGATCGGGCTTGGACGCAGTTCCGGAATGCGCCGAGGCTCGAAGGTTCTGGTGTGCGATCTATTGTAGCTACCCTCAACACTACCATCATGAAAGCCAACGAAATCAACCTCAACAAATTTTTGTCTCAGAGTGACACGCGATTTGTCATCCCAATTTATCAAAGAAATTATGATTGGGGTGATTCACAATGCAAACAGCTTTTAGATGATATTTTGGAACTCAGCAATAAAGAAGAGCTTAACGCTCACTTCATTGGCAGTATTGTGTACATTCGCGATGATGTTTACTCCGTTTCAGATATTAATGAATTGACGATTATTGACGGACAGCAACGCCTCACAACTGTCACTTTAATTTATCTGGTTCTACACAGATTGGCTCAAGAACTAGGCAAAACATCTTTAACGAATCAAATTTATGAAACTTACCTTATCAATAAATTTGCGGAAGGCGACGAAAAACTTAAGTTAAGACCAACCGAAAACAATGATCGAGCATTAAAATATATTTTGCAAAATGACAATCTCAAAGAATATACCGATTTTTCTCGAATAATTGAAAATTTCAATTATTTCCAGTCCAGGATCTCAGAAGAGAATTATCAGTTTGTCCTTAAGGGATTAAAAAAATTGATGTTTGTCGAAATTTCACTTGAAAGAGGAAAAGATGATCCCCAAAGGATTTTTGAAAGCCTTAATTCGACGGGACTTGAATTATCTCAAGCCGATCTGATCCGAAATTATATTTTGATGGATCTCAATCGAGAATTACAAAACAAAATTTACACAGTATATTGGGAACACATTGAAAGGCTGGCTAAAGATGAATCTAAAAATTCTAGTAAAGTCTCTGACTATATCAGGGATTACCTGACCCTCGAAAATAAAAAAATACCCAACAAAAACAAGGTTTATCAAGAATTTAAGTTCAAATATCCGACATCAACAGTGGCGGTTTTAGAGCAAAACCTGACTGTTCTCAAAAAATTTGCTTATCATTACAACAAACTCTTAAATCCAGCCAACGAAAAAGATCGGGATATTAGACTTCAGCTTGAATACATCAACCGACTTGAGATTAATGTTGCCTATCCATTTTTAATCAAAGTTTATGATGATTATTCAAGTCGCGCAATCACCAAACAAGACTTTATTAGTGTCTTAGAATTGATTCAATCTTTTACCTGGAGAAGGTTTATCATGGGTCTGTCAAGTAATTCACTCAATAAAATTTTTATGCGCCTTTATGAAGATGTGAATACTCAGAACTATCTTTACTCATTACAATTGTCTTTGATTCAGAAAAAGGGAAGCCAAAGGTTTCCGCGTGACCGAGAATTGATCGATGCACTCGAACGAAAAAATATGTATGAAATAAAGGCAAAAAACAGAATGTATTTTTTGGATAGACTTGAGAATTACCAAAACAATGAACCCGTCAAAATTGAAGACAATGAAGATATTACTGTAGAGCATATATTTCCTCAAAATCCAGTTCAACAATGGAAAAATGAATTGGGTGAAATGGAATTTAATACTATCAATAATAATTATTTGAACACGATCGCAAATCTGACACTTTCTGGCAACAATGGAAAATTAGGAAATAAAACTTTTATCGAAAAAAGAGATATGAATGTTGACGGAAAAGAGCAAGGCTATAAATATAGTCGGCTTTGGTTGAATCGCTATTTGAGCGAAATTGATCGATGGGGAATAAAAGAGATTGAAACTAGATTTGAAATGATTGTAGATCGCTTCTTAAAAGTCTGGCTTTTCCCAGATATTGAAATTGAAGAAAAAATGGATTTTAACGAAGTCAATATTTTTGACGCAGAAGATCCGACGGGCAAAAAGTTGAAGTATGCGATCTTTTTTGATCGAAAGCTTGAAATATCAGAGATGAGCAAATTATATCTAGAAGTGATGAAACATTTTTTTGATTCTCAACCTCAAGCATTCTTCACTTCTGATTTGGCAGAAAAAATAAGTCTGACCAAAGATCCGAATCGTTGCAGGCAAGCCACTGCGATTAATGAAACATATTTTATTGAAGCAAACATAGATAATAAAGGAAAATTTGAGCGCATAAAAAAGGCTTTGACAATTTTCGATTGTGAGGATGAACTCATCATCAAGTATAAATCATAAATTATGTGTTTGATGAGAAAGGTGAGGCAGTCCATGCCCGAGTTTTATGGCATACCGAATTGTACGAATAAATCCAGTTAAGAGCGAATAAGAAAACTACTCCGAAGTCCGAGTCATTCTTGGCTTCCTCTGCTGAATAAACTCGGCAAAATCTTTGACTTCTTCCAGCCAAGCTTCCGGCATTTCCTCAATCAACGTCAGCAATTGGGTTCGGACTCCCACAGTCTCCTCAGCCGATTTCACAAGCTGTAGACGAGTGATAACACTTCCAAATATTCCCGCACGGAAGCGGTAGCCTGGGCGAATAAGTTGAATCTGCTGTAAGATATTGATAATGAGGTTCGACAAAGAAAAATGATTCATAGTAAAAGTCACACCTATTTTACACCGGAAGAGTATTTAGAAATTGAGCGGGTGAGTCCGATCAAACATGAGTATCTACAGGGGCAAATCGTGGCGATGGCCGGAGCCAGTAAGGCTCATGTCATCATTACGGGAAATCTGTCCGCGCTGCTGGTCAATCACCTGCGCGACACGGGCTGTATTTCCTATGGGGTGGATATGAAGGTACGCCTCCCCGAATTGAATCTATTTTATTATCCGGATTTGGCGGTGACGTGCGACGATCGCGATCGCATTTCCGACGAAGATTTTATCCTGCATCCCAAGCTGATTGTGGAGGTTTTATCGGATTCGACCGAGGCCTTCGACCGGGGCGATAAGTTCGCCGATTACAAAGCGATCGCGGAATTTGAGGAATATGTGTTGATTCATCAAAAACAAGTTTTGATCGAACGATTTCAGCGCAAATCGGACAATCTCTGGATGCCTCAAATCTATCGTGCCGGCGAACAGGTGGAATTCGATCGCATCGGGTTTAAATGCGCGATCGCCGACCTTTACGAAAACCTCAATCTGTTATCTCAATAACTGCAAAGTCTTGGCATCCCGATCCCCGTCGTAAAACCGATCCAACAACTGCAAAAACACGGAATCTGGGGGCGACACCACCTCGAATAAGGTCGCGCAGGAGCGCAACTTCAAGTCATCGGGAGAGCCGAAAATATCGTGAGCCGATCGCCCCGTAATTCCCAACACCGTCGCGGTACATTCGAGCAGGCGATCGCCCAATATCGGATGGTTTAAATAGGCCTCTGCTTCCTCCAAACTTTGGATGGCGTACCGCCGCGACATGGCACTGAAACCCAAACCTTTGTATTGGGGGAAAATGTACCACATCCAGTGCGATCGCTTCCGGCCGGCTTTGAGTTCGGCTAAGGCGCGATCGTAGCTTGTGGCTTGTGCGTCCAGGAAACGTTTCAGGTGATACGGATCGTTTGTCATGTCGGGTCTTACAGTGCGTCCAAGAAACCGGGTTTCTATGATAGTTTAGATGTCTCCACCCGATTTTTCTGAAGACACCCGGTTTCTAATTCCGGATGCCGGAAATGTTATACTATATTTGATGTTATCACCTTTTGCAAACATTAAATCATAATAAATTTCGGATTGACAAACTTTCAAAATAACCGAAAATTGATCTCAAAAAAACCATGAACCAACTTTTCACCCGCACCGCTTCCGCCCTCTGTTACTCGATGATCCGCGATCGCACCCCCGCCGACGAAACCGCCGATTTCCACCAGAATGACGTAGTGATATTCGTCCTCGACCAACATCGCCGGATGCCGGATTACCTGCAATTTCCCATCTGGTTACTCACTGTTATTTTCGACTGCTGGGGATGGCTGCGCGGGTCGCCCTTTCACCGCCAAACCCCCGATCGCCGCCGCAGTCAGATCGAAGCATGGAAAAATTCCCCCTTCGGCCCCTGCCGAGATTTGATGCGCTTTTACGAGAGTTTGGTGGTACTCTGTTGGCAATCTTTGGTCAATTCGAGTCCCCGCGATCGTCATGTCTGAATCCCAGTCCTGCGAAATTGCCGTCATCGGTTCCGGCCCTGGGGGTGCCATCACCGCCTGTTTGCTGGCCGAAGCCGGACGGGACGTTTTGCTCATCGAAGACGGATCTTTTTTACCCCTCGAATCCTGCGAGCCCTTTTCCCAGGAAGAAATGGTGCAGAAATATCGCAATGGGGGGTTAACCGCCGCCCTCGGTAAGCCGAAAGTTCAATATGTGGAGGGGCGCTGCGTGGGGGGCGGCAGCGAAATTAACAGCGGGCTCTACCACCGCACGCCGCCGGAGATTTTGGAACGCTGGCGCCGGGAATTTCAGGTGGAGGGGCTCGCGGACGCCGACTTACTGCCCCATTTTGAGGCCTGCGAACGGGCCGTCACCGTCTGTCCCCTGCCGGGAAAGCCCCCCGCCGCCTCCCTGAAACTCCACGAAGGGGCGGTGAAATTGGGGTGGGAATCGCTGGAAGTCCCGCGCTGGTTCCGTTATGAAACCCAGGACAACCCGAGTTTGCCACCGAAAGGAACTCGCCAGTCGATGACCCAAACCTTTATTCCCCGGGCGTTACAGGCGGGTTGTCGGCTGTTGTCGGAGACGCGAATTGACCGGATTCGCAGGCGGGGGAAACGGTGGATTTTGTCGGGAAATCGGGGAGAAATCGAGGCGGAAACGGTGTTCGTCTGCTGCGGGGCCATCCACACCCCGGCCCTGTTGCGGCGCAGCGGCATCACTGAAAATGTCGGCAATTCCCTGCAACTGCACCCGACGGTGAAGGCGATCGCGCAATTTCCGGAGGCTGTCAACGCCCGCGACATGGGGGTTCCGGTGCATCAGGTGAAGGAGTTCGCCCCCCGGTTCAGTTTCGGCTGTTCGATCAGTTCTCCGGCTTACCTGTCCGTGGGAATGGTGGATCATCCCGAGTTTGCGGGGGAGGTGCACCGCCACTGGCAAAATATGGCCATTTATTACGCGATGATTACGGGGTCGGGCCGGGGTTCGGTGCGCCCCCTCCCCGGTTTTCGCGATCCCCTGGTGCGCTATCGCCTGAGTGGAGAGGATTTGCGGGATCTGGCCGAGGCGTTGCGGAAGTTGGGCCAATTGCTGTTCGAGGCGGGGGCGATCGCGCTTTACCCCAGTTTATCGGGGTTCGGGCGGTTGGCGGGCACGGCGGATTTGGATCGCATCCCGGAGGTGCTCCCGGCGGCGAGTTCCAATTTGATGACGGTGCACCTATTTTCCTCCTGTCCGATGGGGGAAAATCGCCGGGTTTGTGCGGCGGACTCCTTCGGCCGGGTGCACGGTTTTGACAATCTTTATATTGCCGATGCGAGTTTGCTGTGTACGGCGCCGGGGGTGAATCCCCAGGGGTCGATTATGGCGATCGCGCGGCGGAATGCGTTACAGTTTTTGGGCAAAATTTAGGTGAGGAGAAAATGAGCGATCGCGTTTTAATTACGGGTGCGTTGGGTTGGCTGGGAATCAGTTTGGTAAAAGCGTTAATCAAGGGAATTCCAGATGTCGAACGGTTGTCGCAACCGAAGGACGATTTAACCCTCCGCTGTCTGATTTTGCCCGGTCAAGATCCCGAAAGTATCCAAAAAATTTCGGATCAAATTGAAGTAATTGTGGGGGACTTGCGGAATCCCAAAGACTGCGATCGCTTCTGTGAGGGGGCGGACGGCGCGACCCTATTTCACACCGCCGGAATCATCCATCCCCGCCAGGTTTCTGAGTTTTACGATATCAACGTTGAGGGGACGAAAAATTTGTTAAATTCTGCGGTAAAAAATGGGATCAAACGGGCGGTTATTGTATCTTCCAATTCCCCCTGTGGCTGCAATCCCCACCCCGACCATTTATTTGATGAAAAATCCCCCTACAATCCCTATATGAATTATGGGAAATCTAAAATGTTGATGGAATTGGCGGTTTCTGAGGTACAAAAATCGGGCAAAATCGAAACCGTCGTCGTCCGTCCGCCCTGGTTTTACGGCCCCAACCAACCGCCGAGACAGACCCTATTTTTTAAAATGATTCGGGATGGCAAGGGCCCGATTGTGGGGGATGGAGATAATTTGCGATCGATGGCTTATCTGGACAATCTCTGTCAGGGAATATTGCTGGCGGCGGAGTCGGAAAATGCGAACGGCGAAACCTACTGGATCGCGGACGATCGCCCCTATTCGATGAATGAAATTATCGACACGGTTGAGAAGTTATTGGAATCTGAATTTAACCAAGTTTGCGCCCACAAACGTTTGAAATTGCCGGGAATTGCCGGGGATATCGCCACCGTGGTTGATGGGAGTTTGCAACGTCTGGGATTGTACCAGCAAAAAATTCATGTTTTGTCGGAAATGAATAAAACCATCGCCTGTTCTGTCGCCAAAGCTAAACTAGAATTGGGCTATTATCCTGTAGTTTCCCTGGAAGAGGGGATGCGTCGCAGCCTCCAATGGGTGTTCGACAATTACGGGGGAATCGATAACTGATGGCGGATTATATGATCGTCACGGAGGGGTTGACGGCGACAGAATCGCCGGAAGCGGTGGAGAATTTATCGGATTATTTTGAAGCGGTGGTGCGTCGGGTGGCGGCGGATGCGGAAACGGGCGATCGCGTGTTCGTGTCTCCCGGAAATTCCTTCGGACATTCCAAGTCGGAGGAGGATTATGCCGCCGAATTCCTGCAAAAACTCCGCCCGGATTTGCAAATTTTCGTGCCTGCCAATGTGCGGGATAGAACTTATTTGGATACTTTTGACAATGCCCGGGTATTGAGGATAGGGTTGAAACGGGAAAAATTATGGCCGCTGGGAGAGGTTATTTTATACTGCAATCAACCCCACAGTCGCAGAAGTCGGGCGATGTTTCAATTCTGTGGTTTTCGGGTTGAAAGGGTGGTGGGGTGTCGCCCGGAAACGGTTTCTCGCGACATCGCCCCCCGGTTGTGGTTTTACAATTATCCGCCGGTTCAATTCCTTTACGAATCGGCGACATTGGTTTACGATTCTTGCAGGTTTATCGTTTGGAAGGTTAGCGGCAGTCCATGAAACATCTGGTGACAGGGGGTTCCGGCTTTTTGGGCAATCTGATCGCCCGCCGGCTGTTGGAACGGGGGGAAGATGTCAAAATTCTCGATATTTGGGACGATCCCACTCGCCCCCCGGAAATTGAATATATCAACTGTGATATTCGCGATCGCGCGGGTGTCGCCGCCGCCATGAAGGGGATCGATATCGTTCATCACAATGTGGCGTTGGTGCCCCTCACCAAGTCGGGGGATAAGTTTTGGGAGGTGAATGTCGAGGGCAGCCGCATCGCCGCCGAGGAAGCGGCAAAGGCGGGGGTTGGCAGTTTTATTCACATGAGTTCCAGCGCGTTATTTGGCGATCCCAAATGTCCGATTACTAACGACACGGAACCCCAGCCGGTGGAGATTTACGGACGGGCGAAGTTGGCGGGGGAATTGGCGGTTCGCCAGGTGTGCGATCGCGAAGGTTTGCCCTTGATTGTCATCCGCCCCCGGACGATTTTGGGCGAGGGACGGCTGGGCATTTTTCAGATTCTCTTTGAGTGGATTCAAGAAGGGCGAAATGTTTACGTTATCGGCGATGGAAATATCAAGTTTCAGTTCGTCCACGCCCTGGATTTGATGGACGCTTACCTGCTGGCGTTAGATTTGGGAAAACCGGGAATTTACAATGTCGGAAGCGATCGCTTTGGAACCCTGCGACAGGGGTTAGAGAATTTAATAACCTACGCTGGAACCGATTCCCAGGTTAAAAGCCTCCCCACCGGGTTGACAATCGGAACGCTGAGGCTGTTGGATATCGTGGGTTTGAGTCCCCTCGCCCCCTGGCACTATCTCACCTACCACAAAGAATTTTATTTCGACGTTCAACCCCTGTTAAACTTGGGCTGGAAACCGAAATACTCCAACGACGAAATGTTCAAGGAAAGTTACGATTGGTTCCAGAAAAACTACGATAAACTACAGGCAGAAAAGGCGGGTTCTGCCCACCGAAAACCCGTGAAAGAAAAAATGCTTTGGCTTCTCAAGCAGTTTTCATAGGATGCTTGAAGTATGACGGTATTGAGTTTCGATTCAAAACAGTTCAAATTCCACGCGATCGCCTTAATTGTCTGTCTTGCTTTGAGTGCGATCGCCTACGGAAATATCGTCGATTCGTTTTTCCTGTCCGATGATTTCAACTGGGTTTACCAAGTAAAAACGCGAGGTCCACTGGGCGTTTGGACGACTCCCCCGGATGTGTTTTTCCGCCCCCTCGTTTCCCTGACACTGTTTTTTGACTATCAGATTTGGGGATTAAATCCCGTCGGCTACCACCTGACAAATATATTCTTTCACGGGTTGAATGGTTTTCTGGTTTATCAACTGTCTCGTCTCCTATTTCGGGGGGCAAAACTGGCTGGAAAGTTTGTCACTATTTTCTCGATTTTATCGGCATTTATTTTTATCATCCTTCCCAGCCACGTCGAAGCCGTCACCTGGATTGCGGCGCGATCGGATGTGATCGCTACCAGTTTTGGGTTGGCGGCATTTTGCTGTTATTTGAAATATAAGGAGACGGGCGATCGCAGATGGTTTCTATTCTCCTATCTCCTTTTTTTACTGGGTTTGCTATCGAAAGAATCGGTTCTCGTTTATCCCGGCTTCCTATTTTTGTATGAAATTTACGATCACATTAATCAAAAAAAATCCGCAAATAAAATTTATAAAATATTTTATTTGCCCCTAATTTATGCCACTGCATTTTTTCCCTATTTTGGACTCAGATATTGGGGATTAAAACAATTTATTGGAGGATATGGAAGTGACGTTCACATGAACTTCGATTTCGCCATTCTTCTGCGGGGTTTGTATTCCAGTATCAGGATTTTTATCCCACCCCTAAACCCCGTCTACGCAGGAATATGGCCCCTGTCTTTTTCGGTGTTTTTGGCGGTAATTTTAATTTTTACTATCGTCTGTTTTTGGAAAGGGGGGATTTACAACTCAATTGCCAAATTGGTCATTTTGTTGCTGGGTTTATTTTTTGTTTCCCTGTTACCTGTCATCAACATCCCCGTCTCCCTCTGGACAACCGAGGGGGAACGGCTACTGTATCTCCCCTCGGTGTTTTTGGTTATTTTGAGTGTGTTCGTTTTGGGATTTTTATTATCTCGGTTTCGCCTCATAACGGCAATTGTTTTTATAACTCTATCCCTCTTTTTCTCCTATCAACTCTACGCCTCCAATCAAAAATGGATTGCGGCGGGACAGATTTCAAAGCAAGTGCTTGAAAGCATCGATCGCGAACTTGAAGGGGATGGAATGTTCTTGATCAACATACCCGACAGTTTGAATGGTGCCTATATTTATCGAAATAGTTTATATCCCGCCACTCAACTCTTTTGCCAGTCCCAAATTGACTGGATTGACAATGCAAGTTTCCACAACATCCTCAGTCCGTCGGATGCCGTGGATGTCACCCAGATAGCCGAGAATGAGTATCGGGTTCAACTGCGATCGCCGGGAACTTTCTTTATGAACGTACACCTTCCATTTGAAGATCGACTGGAAACCCAAAACTTTACAATTTCGGATGTCGATTACACCACCCTGCAATCCTTTACCATTAAAATCAAAGAACGAATCAAACCGAATCAAGTCGCTTACTACTCGCAGGGACAAGTCATCAGCCTAAAAAATTAGCCCTTCCCTTGCTGAGGGTTGGGTGGGGTTCTCCCTCCTCAAAATGTTCACATATTATGGGAAACTGCGATATGAATTTTTATCTGAGTGGATGGGGATTTTTGATGCTGGCTGCCGTCAACAACTGTATCGGCAGTCTGCTGTTGAAAAAGTCGCGACTCGTCGCCACCGATCCGGGGTTATTGGCATTGTTGTTTTCTCCCTGGTTTATCGGAGGAATTATGGTGTACGGAATCAACGTGATTTTGTTCGCCAGAGCTCTGGACAAACTCCCCGTTTCCACCGCCTATCCGATTTTTGCAGGGATCGGGTTTAGTTTAATTGCGATCGCCGGAAATGTATTATTCGGCGAACGGTTTGAACTGAATCAGTGGGTTGGGCTCGCCACCATATTTGCTGGTATCATTATCATGTCCCGCTGAGGACTGTGCTGTGGTGTTAGAGTGAGTGCAATGAAACCTAAATTTGGTACGAGAATTCAAGCAAAATCTGCGGATATCTCCGACTCAGACGATCCTCAAGTTTCGCTCGGAATTCGAGATATTATCAAGCTGCTGCGTCCCCACCAGTGGACGAAAAATCTGTTCTGTTTGGCGGGGGTAATTTTTGGCGGGAGGCTGCTGCAACCCGAGGCGATCGCCAACGGTATCCTCACCGTCATCCTCTTTTCAATGATAGCATCCGCCGTCTACATTTTCAACGACATTCAAGACATCGAACGCGATCGCCAACATCCCAAAAAGCGACTCCGTCCCCTCGCCAGCGGACGGGTGAGACTGACAACTGCCACCGCGATCGCCGTTTTCTTAGTAACCGTTTCCCTCATCGGTTCTTACCACCTGGGAATCGCCGTATTTTCCTGCCTGCTGCTGTACGGAATTAACAATATCGCCTACTCCCTAAAACTCAAAAATATTCCCCTCTTCGACGTCAATTGTATCGCCTTCGGTTTCGTCCTCCGCCTCCTCGCCGGCATCTACGCCGTGGGGGACACCCCCACCGCCTGGATCACCCTTTGCACGTTCTTTTTAACCCTATTTCAAGGCTTCGCAAAACGGCGATCGGAACTCCTCTCCCTCCTCCACAAACAAAACCCCATCGAATCCTTAGAAGAATTATCCCCCGCATCCCTCCATCCCGCCGGAAAACACTCCTATCTAAAACTCTTTTATCAGCGAGGACAAACCAACCAACAACGCCCGGTTTTATCCCACTATACCTTACCCTATCTCGACTCCTTGATCAATAGTACGGCGACCATGACCATCATGTGTTATTCCCTATTTACCATCAGTTCAGACAAAAATCCGTCCCTGGTAATCACCGTTCCCATCGTCTACTATGCCGTCATGCACTACAAGCGGATCGTCACCGTTTTGGCGGCAGGAGAAGAACCCGATCGCATCTTAATCGAAGATAACAGCATCAAAATTAGCCTGCTGTTGTGGTTGTTGTCCTACTTGGCGATCGTCTATTTTGACCTGCAAATTTTTGTTTAAAACTCGTAGAATTGATTTTCTCCCCTCTCCCAGAATTGGGAGAGGGGTCGGGGGTGAGGGCGATTCTACTCTGACGCTCATCCGTCCGTCGAATAAAGTCACGAAGATTATTATAGCATTATAATCAATTATAATGTCGGGTTGAGCGGATGCCCAACCCAACCGACTCGGGCAAAATCCTACAGTATTTCCCGCCCTAAATAAGGCTGCAAAACCTCGGGAACCCGAACCGTTCCGTCCGGCTGCTGGTAGTTTTCCAACACCGCCGCCATCGTCCGTCCGATCGCCAATCCGGAACCGTTCAAAGCGTGGACAAACTCGGTTTTCTTCTTCTTCTTCTTCTGGTCGCCCTTGGCTTCCCGGTAGCGAATGTTCGCCCGCCGAGCCTGGAAATCCATCACGTTAGAACAGCTCGAAATTTCCCGGTAGGTTTCCGCCGAAGGCAACCAAACCTCCAAATCGTAGCACTTCGCCGCCGCAAATCCCAAGTCTCCCGTACACAATTCGATGACGCGATAGGGCAGTTTCAAAGCCTGCAAAATCCCCTCGGCATCTGCCACCAATTTTTGGTGTTCTTCCTCGGAGGTTTCCGGTTTGACCAATTTCACCAACTCGACTTTATTGAACTGGTGGAGTCGGATCAAACCCCGGGTATCCTTGCCGTAACTTCCGGCTTCCCGGCGAAAACAGGGAGTAAAGGAACAGTGGTAAATGGGAAGATTTTCCACTTCTAAAATCTCATCCCGATATAAGTTGACCACCGGGACTTCCGAGGTGGGGATCAGCCACAGGTCGTCCTCGCCGCACTTGAAACTTTCCTCGGCAAATTTGGGTAGTTGACCCGTCCCCGTCAAAGATGTGCTGTTCACCAATAGCGGCGGCATCACCTCGACGTAGCCGTTCGCCGTGTGGGTGTCGAGCATGAATTGAATTAAGGCTCGTTCCAAAGCAGCACCCGCACCGACGAGGGCGACGAAACGACTTTGGGCTATTTTTACCCCTCTTTCAAAGTTAAAAATTCCCAACTTTTCGCCCATTTCCCAGTGGGGTAAAATGTCGGAATTTTGGGTTTTGTATTCGTCTCCCCAGCGGCGAATTTCGACGTTTTCATCTTCGCTTTTTCCCACCGGAGTGGTTGGGCTCGGGAGGTTGGGTAGTGGCAACAAGAGGGCGTCAATTTCGGCGGCTAACTCTTTTTCTTGGGGTTCGAGATCGCCCAATTGGGACTTGATTTGCTGTCCCTCGTCCCGCAATTCTTGGACTTCCGGCCCTTTGGGATCGACCCCGGACTTGATTTTTTCTCCGACGAGTTTTCCGATCTCGTTGCTGCGGGTTTCGAGTCGGATGCGTTCCTGTTCGAGCGATCGCCGTTTTTCCTCCAACGCCAAGATCGGCTGCAGATCGTAATCTCCCCGCAGGTTGAGGCGGTCTTGAACGGCCTGTGGATTATCCCGAATGAGTTTGATGTCTAACACTGCTGCTTCCCAAAATGCTGGCTGGCACGATGTTGCCAATCTTGACCAAATTTTACCGGCGATCGCGGTTTCTGTACAGACCGCCCCGCCCCCGTCCGCCGTCCTCCGACCCGATCGCCCTCCTTTTCCCGTCATTTTTGCGGTTAAAAATCGTCCATTTCGACGGGCTAAATTGGGTCTCGATCTGCGATCGGCGACGGTGGAAAATCGAGGGCCGTGTCCCCCCGCAATCCGACGATCGCCGGTCTCAAATATTAAGGAATCTAAACTTAGATTGCAATTCTTTCCATCTCTATCTATAATAGCAACCTGGATCGGGGTCGCCTCCCTTGGGGGGATGCGATCGCCCAGATGAGTCGCCGATCGCCAAGTTTCGCATAAGTTTGTCTCGGATTTCATCGATGCTAAATCGAGAAATCGCCAATGGTAACAGTGATCAAATTATCTCTCAAAAAATCATGTTTAAATTTCATGCCATTAAATTGAGGATTAATATTCGCCCTCCCAATTCCAAATCCCAAGGATTCTGGCTTCATTTTGGATTAGCGATCGCCACCTTTGTGGGTATCATTTGCCTCGCCGTGCTGCCGGCTATCACCCAACAACCCGTGACGGTGAAAGTCCTCATTCAAGCCCTGGAAGGAACCCAGTGGGAACCGTTAGTCGAGGATTTCAATAACGAACACCCCAATCTTCGCCTCGAAGTCGTCAAAGGCCCCAACAACACCAACTTGGTTGAAGATCTTTATACCTCCGCATTTTTGCTGGGAGATTCCCCCTACGATCTCGTTTACATGGATATCGTTTGGGTGCAAAAATTTGCAGCAGCAGGTTGGTTGTCGAGCCTCTCAGATCGCGTCACAGAAACACAGTTAGATGCCTATTTAGAAGGAGATGTCAACGGCGGTCGCTACGAAGGAAAATTGTATCGAATGCCCTTCCGAACCGACGGGGGAATGCTCTACTACCGCACCGATTTATTGAAGGAAATTGGGGCGGAACCGCCGGAGACTTTCGAGGAATTGATGACCCTATCCAACACCCTGCAAGAGCAAGAATTAGTCCCCTGGGGATACGTCTGGCAGGGCAAACAATATGAAGGATTATCTGCCATGTTCACCGAGATTTTGGAGGGATACGGCGGATTTTGGATCGACGCGGACACCCAGGAAGTCGGTTTGGACAAACCCGAGGCGATCGCAGCAGTAGAATTTCTGCGCGACACCATCAGCGAAGGCATTTCTCCCCCCGGCGTCACCACCTACGCCGAAGAGGAAACCCGCCGCCTATTTCAAAATGGCAATTCCGCTTTTTTAAGGAACTGGCCCTACGTTTATTCCCTGGCTTCGGACTCGGAAATTGCCGGAAAATTTGCCATCAAACCGATGGTTCACCAACCCGAACACGGCAGCGGTGCCTGTCTGGGCGGTTGGGGATTCGGCATTTCTGCGAGTTCCGACAATCAAGACGAAGCTTGGACGGTGATCGAATATTTCAGTCGCCCAGAAGTGCAGATTAAATACTTCCTAGAAACCGGGTACGTCCCCGCCAAAACATCCCTTTTTAACGATCCTCAGTTAGTGGCAAAATTTAGCTACCTTCCTGACCTGTTAAACGTGGTTCAAAATCCCGTCCTGCGTCCGCCCGTCGCCCAATATGCCCAGGCTTCCGACATCCTCCAGCGTTACCTGAGCGCGGCTCTGACGGGCAGTCAAACCCCGGAACAAGCCATGCAAGCGGCGGCGAATGAAACTCGCGCCCTGTTGAAGCGATAAACCCAATATCATGACTCAAAATAATATCGATCGCAGAGAAAAACTCACCGGCTGGTACTTAATTACGCCGGCACTGCTCATCCTCGCTTTGGTGTTTATTTACCCCATCGCCCGGGCGTTTTGGTTGAGTTTATTTACCAACAATTTAGGAACCCAACTGGAATCGGTTTTTTCCGGTTTCGCCAACTATCAGCGCCTGGTCGGTGATGGTAGATTTTGGCAGAGTATGTGGAATACCAGCATCTTTACCGCCGTCTCCATTTTAACCGAATTGGTGCTGGGAATGGCGATCGCCCTGGTGTTGAATCAAGCCTTTTTCGGGCGGGGATTCGTCCGCACTTCTTCCCTCATTCCCTGGGCGTTACCTACGGCGGTGATGGGGTTAGCTTGGGCGTGGATTTTCAATGACCAATATGGAATTGTTAACGACCTCCTCACCCGCCTGGGATTGATCGCAACACCCATCACTTGGCTGGGCGATCCCACCCGGGCGATGCTGGCGATGATTATCGCCGACGTCTGGAAAACCACCCCCTTTATCGCCATCATTCTTTTGGCGGGTTTGCAATCGATTTCCGGCGATTTGTACGAGGCTCACGCCATCGACGGGGCGACGCCGTGGCAGAGTTTTTGGCAAATCACCATCCCCCTCGTCACCCCCCAAATTATCATCGCCCTGCTGTTCCGATTTGCCCAAGCTTTCGGCATCTTTGACTTGGTGCAGGTGATGACGGGTGGGGGGCCGGCGGGTGCCACGGAAACCGTCTCTATTTATATCTATGCCACGGTGCGAAGATACCTGGATTTCGGCTACGGTGCGGCCCTGGTAGTCGTCACGTTTTTACTGCTGATTTTAGCGGTGGCGATCGCCGCATTTTTCCTGTCGAAATCTCGCGTCAACGTTATGGGAGGTAAATAATCAATGTCCGTCACCAATCAACCCGCTCCGGAATCCCAAGCCAGCGGAAAAATTAACTACAGCAAAATTGCCCTGTGGGTGGGCGTCGTCCTCACCATTATCTTCTGCCTCGCCCCCGTTATGTGGCAATTATTGACTTCTTTTAAAACCAACGAAGCCATTTCCACTATCCCCAACATTTACTTCCCCAGTCCCGACCAATTAACCTGGGATCATTACGGAAGTTTGGGATGGGGATTCCTGCGCTACGTCTTCAACAGCGCCTTCGTTTCCCTGACTTCGACCGTCCTCTGTCTGGGCGTGGGCGCCCCCGCCGCCTACACCCTGACTCGCCTGAAAATACCGGGAGAAAATATCATCCTGGTGTTTATATTGGTGATCAGTTTATTTCCCTATGTCCTGCTGTTTCTGGGACTCCTGGAAATTGTCAAAGCCTTGGGTTTAGGAAATAATTACATTGCCCTCATTATTCCCTACACCGCCATCAACCTTCCCCTGACAATTTTGGTGCTGAGGAGTTTTTTCCAACAACTGCCCAAAGATCTGGAAGATTCGGCTAAAATTGACGGTTATAGCACCCTGGAGATGCTGTTGCAGATTGTCCTTCCCATGACCCTCCCGGCGTTGGTGACAACGGGAATTCTCACGTTTATTTTTGCCTGGAATGAGTTTATTTTTGCCCTCACGTTTATCACCCGAGAGGAGATGTACACCATTCCCGTGGCGGTGGCACAAATCGGCGGGGCATCCGTCTTTGAAATTCCCTACGGCCCGATCGCAGCAGCGACCGTCACCGGAACCATTCCCCTGGTGATTTTGGTGCTAATTTTCCAGCGCCGGATCGTCCAAGGCATTACCGCCGGTGCGGTCAAAGGTTAATTCTTTCCCACTCAACTTTTAGATGATCATGGCTCAACTTCAACTGAAAAAATTACGCAAGCAATTCGCCCACAATGTCATCCCCGTCAAAGATGTCAGCGTCAACGTCGATGACGGCGAATTTCTCACCCTCCTCGGCCCCTCCGGGTGCGGAAAATCGACCCTGCTACGGATGATCGCCGGACTGGATATGCCAACGGAAGGTCTGGTGATTTTGGGCGACGAAAACTTGACCAACATCCCGCCAGGAAAGCGCAACATCGCGATGGTGTTTCAGAGTTACGCGCTGTATCCCCACATGACCGTTTCGGAAAATATTTCCACTTCGCTGCGGCTGCGAAAAGTTGACGGTGCGGAGATTGAAAAGCGGGTAAATGACGTTTCCAACCGCCTGGGAATTGCCCACCTCCTCGATCGCAAACCGGGACAACTTTCCGGGGGTCAGCGGCAGCGGGTAGCCCTGGCGCGGGCCCTCGTCAGAGATCCGGATGTTTTCCTGCTCGACGAGCCCCTGAGTAACTTGGATGCGCTGTTGCGGGAACAGGTCCGCGCCGACTTAAAACAACTGTTTGAATCCCAACAAAAACCCGTGGTTTACGTCACCCACGACCAAACGGAAGCGATGACGCTTTCGAGTAAAATTGCGGTACTTTACGACGGGTATTTGCAGCAGTTGGCGACCCCCGCCGAGATTTACATGAAACCCGCCAATCGATTTGTCGCCGGGTTTGTTGGCAGTCCGCAGATGAATTTGTTGACGTTGGATTGCGAGGACGGCAAAGCCGTTTTGGGGGACTTCCGCATCGAGCTCCCGGATCTGAAGGCACCGCCCCGAGTGATCACCTTTGGCATCCGGCCGGAGGACGTTTTTTTGAGGGAAGAAAGCGACGCCGATACCGTCAACGGAAAGGTGTATTTGGTGGAAGATTTGGGGAAAGAAAAACTCCTCAGCGTCCGCATCGACGGTTCCGATCAAACCCTGCGGGCGATCGTGCCACCGGATCAAACTTGGGAGAGCGAAACGGTGCAATTGACCCTGCCCCGAAAGCAGATGCACTGGTTCGACGTGGAGTCCGGCGATCGCCTGAACCGAGAGTAATTGATAATTGATAATTGATTATCAATTGATTCGGGTTGAACGTCAATTGTAGGGGGCGTTCCCAACTCTCACCGACCACTTGACCGATAATAGATGAGTAGGAACGCACCCCAAAAAACTTGCACGACTCACGCCTCCCAAGGGGCTGCAATTCTATGGTATGATCGGTTCACTTCCGATAGAATTTCACTTTAAAAAATCATGATCACCTTTGTGAGTGTCTTTACCGTGATCCCCGAAAAACAACCGGATGCGCTCCGAGCCATTCAGAAGGTTTACAACGAAGTCGCGATCCACCATCCGGGCTTCATCTCCGCCCAGTTGCTCCCCAGCGACGACGGAAACCGGGTCACGGCGATCGCCCACTGGGAAAGCGAAGAGGATTTAAAAGCCATGAGAAATACCCCGGAATTTACAGAACTTCACGACCGCGATTTTTTGCCGACGATCGTGGGGAATGACGGCCACCTTTACAGCCACTCGGTCGCCATCAAACGAGTTTTATAAAACTGGCGCCCGAACCCCCTTCCCGACTTGTCGAAATGAGCGACAAGTGTTAATACTAATAGAATGAACCCCTTACCGTTGGATTGATAAAAACAACCCATGAAAGACTTTTTTGAAAATGTCTCCCGCTATCCCCGCTACCTGATCAGCTTCAGCCTCGGGATCTTCTTCTTCCTGTTTGAACGCTTCAAACCCCTCCTCAACCGTCCTGTCACCGCGATCGCCCTGTTGGGTTTGGTGGTGGGCGTGTTCCTGTTCACCTACTTTACCCTCGAGGGGATGTTGGGATTGAACGCCGTTTAGAACCGTCCAACAAATTGTTGCAGGGTCAAATTTTTCCAAAAATTTCGACTCTGCCCCACCCCCTCCCCATCCGGGAGAGGGGGATCAAAATGGGTCTCATCGATTCTGATATGCATCTCAAAACTCGCCGCCGTCTCAACCGCACTGTCGCCCGAATTTCCGGCAATATATCCCTGCGGATCTTGTTGGTCATTCCCTTCGTGATTCAGATTTTTGCCACCGTCGGAATTGTCGGATATCTCTCCTTCAAAAACGGACAAAAAGCGGTAGACGACCTGGCGCGGCAGTTGATGGGAGAAGTGGCGATGCGGATCGAAGCCAATCTGGAATCCTACCTCGACATCCCCTTTATGGTCGGCCGGGACATTCAAGATGTGGTCGCTTTGGGATTGTTGGACATTGACGACCTGGATGGATGGGAAGCTTACCTGTGGCGAAAAGCCAAATATTTCGAGTCGATCGCCATCCTTTCCTTAGCCAACGAAGAGGGCGAATATCGCTCCACCGCCAGGACGCGGACGGGAAAGTTGCAGGTCGGCATGGCGGGCGAAGGGACGAATTTTGACCTTTACCGCTACGACAGCTTAGATTCAATTAATAACGGACCTCCCGCCGCGATCGATCCGAATTACGACCCCCGCCAGCGGCCCTGGTATCGGGTCGCGATGGCGACACGAAAGCCCGTTTGGAGCGAAATTTACACCCGCTTCGAGCCCCCCCCAATCCTGCAAATTAGCGCCAGCCAACCCATCTATCCCCCCGGCAATTTCACCGAACCCGAGGGGGTGATGAGTATCGTGATCGGCCTGTCCCACATCAGCAATTTTATCGGCGATTTTCAAATGGGAAAAACCGGTCAGGCGTTCATTGTCGATCCCGAAGGATTGTTGGTCGCCAGTTCCACCGCCGAACCCCTGTTTCGGGAAAAAAACGATCGCGTCGTCCGCCAAATCGCCCTGCAAAGCGAAGAGGTCTTGACCCGAGAAGTCAGCGCATACTTAAAAGAAAAATTCGGCCGCTTCGATCGCATCGAAAATTCCCGACAATTAAAAATCCCCATTCAGTCCCAAATGCACTACGTCAAACTGCTCCCCTTCGAGGACGAGCGGGGCCTGGAATGGACGATCGTGGTGGTGATTCCCGAAGCGGATTTTATGGAACAAATCCAAACCAACACCCGCATCACCATCGCCCTGTGTTTAGTCGCCCTGGGGGTGGCGATCGCGATCGGGTGGGTCACGGGGGGCTGGATCGCCGGCCCCGTCGCCGCCCTGGCCCAAGCGGCCGACGCCCTCTCCCGGGGCAACTGGGATCGCAAAGTCGGGCGGAATTGCACCCGGGAACTGCGGACCCTCGCCCGGGCCTTCAACCAAATGCGGGGCCAGTTGCGACGGTCCTACCACCAACTGCAGGACTACTCCCACAGCCTGGAACAGAAAGTCGCCGAACGCACCCGGGAACTCGAACAAAAGGTCGAAATTGCCGAAGCCGCCGTGCGGGAACGTCGCCAAGCCGAAATCGCCCTGCGGGACTCGGAACAAAAATTCTCCACCGCCTTCCACTCCGCCCCCCACCCGATCACCCTCAGCCGCTTCCGGGACGGCATTCACCTGGAAGTCAACGAAAGTTTCTGCCGCGTCACGGGTTACGAAGTCGGGGACATCGTGGGCCGCACGGTCCTCGAAATCAACCTCTGGGTCCACCCCGAACAGCGATCGCAGATGCTCGAAATCATGGCCCGCGATCGCAAGGTCCGCAATTTTGAACTGGAATTCCGCACCAAATCCGGCGAAATCCGCACCGGACTGCTCTCGGCCGACCTCATCCACCTCAACGGCGAAGAGTGCCTCCTCACCAGCAGCAACGACATCACCGAGCGCCGTCGGGCCGAAATCGCCCTCAGACGGCAATTCGAGCGGGAACGACTCCTGCGGCAAATCACCGAAGAACTGCGGTCCAGCCTCGACTCCCGCCACATCTTCCAAATCGCCGCCAACCGCATCGGGCAGACCTTCGCCGTCGATCGCTGTACGATTTACACCTACCTCTCAAGTCCCGAACCCAAAATCGAAGCCGTCGCCGAATACCTGCAATCGGAATGTCCCCCAATGTTGAACCGGCAACACCCCCTCGGCAACCACCCCTACACCCGACGGGTTTTGAGCCGGGACGTCGCGATCGCCACGGAAGACATCCGCGCCGAACCCCTCCTCGAAGGGGCGATCGACTTCTGCGACCACTTCCAAATCAAATCCCTCCTCACCATCCGCACCTCCTACGGGGGCCAACCCAACGGGGCCATTTACCTGAGTCAGTGCCGCCGCCTCCGCACCTGGACCGACGAGGAAATCGACCTGCTCGCATCCGTCGCCGCCAAAATGGGTATCGCCCTCGCCCAGGCCCGCCTCCTGGAGCGGGAAAAACAGCAGAGCCTCAAACTCGCCGCCCAAAACGTCGCCTTAGAGGAGGCTAGACGGGCCGCCGACGCCGCCAACCGGGCGAAAAGTACATTTTTGGCAAATATGAGCCACGAGCTGCGGACGCCCCTCAACGCCATCCTCGGCTTCAGCCAGATCATGGCCCACAACCCCACCTTCGCGGCCGGGTCCCAGGAATTGGAAATCATCAACCGCAGCGGGGAACACCTCCTGGAACTGATCAACGACATCCTCGATTTGTCCAAAATCGAGGCGGGGAAAATTACCGTCGAGCGCCACCCCTTCGACCTGCACCGCCTCCTGGACACCCTGGAGGAACTGTTCAAACTGCGGGCGAAAGGACGGGGGATCTGGCTGCGGTGCGATTGGGCGAAGCCCACCGGCAAAGCCGATCGCGCCCCGGATCTGCCCCGCTACGTCCTGGGGGACGAAAAAAAGCTGCGCCAGGTGTTGATCAATTTGCTGGGAAATGCCGTCAAATTCACCGCAGACGGGGGCGTGACGTTGCGGGCCGATTTTCGAGCCGGGGTTCCCGGTGCCAATTCCGTGGTGCTGGAATTTGCCGTCGAGGATACCGGGCCGGGTATCGCCCCGGAGGAGATCGAAACCCTGTTCGATGCCTTCGTGCAGACGGAAATGGGGCGGGAGGCCCAGCAGGGGACGGGGTTGGGTCTGTCCATCAGCCGCAAATTCGTGGAGTTGATGGGGGGCACCATTACCGTTAGCAGTACCATGGGGCGGGGCAGTCGGTTCAGCTTCGAGATCCCCGCCGATTTGGCTACGGGGGAGGCGATCGCGGTTTCTACAGTCCCCCGGCGCCCGATCGCGATCGCATCCGAAGATCATGCGGAATACCGGGTTTTGGTGGTGGACGAAGTGCCGGAAAATCGCCTGCTGGTGAGGCGGTTACTCGAACCCCTGGGGTTCCGGGTATTTGAAGCCGAAAACGGCCTGGAGGCGATCCGGGTTTGGGAACAATACGCCCCCCAACTGATTTGGATGGATATGCGAATGCCCGTTATGGACGGCTACGAGGCCACCCGCCGCATTCGCTCCCAACCGTCCGGGGAGGGGGTGAAAATTATCGCCCTCACCGCCAGCGCCCTCCAGGAACAGGAAGACGACATTCGCAAAGCCGGGTGTGACGATATCCTCCGCAAACCCTTTCAGGCGATCGCACTGTTCGAGAAAATGGCCGTCCACCTGGGCATCCGCTACCACTACGCCCCGGAAACCCCCTCCCCAACCGCCTCCCCCCGAACCGCCGGAACACTGACGCCGGAAGCCCTGCGGGTGATGCCACCGGATTGGCTGCGGCGACTCTACGAAGCCGCCATTCGCGGAGATGATGCCCAGGTGCTGGAGTTGATCGCCGAGATCCCCCCCTCGGAAGCCGACCTCGCCGCCATCCTCACCCAGTTGGTGGATGATTTTCGCCTGGATACCATAGATGATATGGTGAAAACTTTGATTTAGCCGCGCTGGCTTCTTCTTTTTAGGTAAATTTACCCCATGAGCCGCGATCGCACCTCCCAACCCCAGGCTGACCTTCTGATCGTCGATGATACCCCCGATAATTTGCGCCTGCTGTCCCAGATGCTGTTGGAGGAGGGGTATCGGGTTCGCAAGGCCATCAACGGCCAGCGGGCTTTGCAGGCGGTGGAGGCTGAACCCCCCGATTTAATTCTCCTCGATATCATGATGCCCGAATTGGACGGCTACCAGGTCGCCAAACGGTTGAAAGACTCCCCCCAAACCCGGGAGATTCCGATTGTTTTTCTCAGTGCCCTCAATGAGACAATGGACAAGGTTTTAGCCTTCGATATCGGCGGGGCTGATTACATCACCAAACCCTTCCAGGTGCAAGAAGTTTTAGCCCGGGTGAGAACCCAACTGACCGTCCGCCAGCAGCAAAAAAAATTACTCGCCCAAAACGAACAATTGCAGCGGGAAATTCAGGAGCGAAAAAAGGTTGAATCTGCCCTGCGCGTCTATATCCACGCCATGTCCCATGACCTGCGAAATCCCGTGACGGGAATGTTGATGGTACTGCAAAATTTGCTCAAAAAACGGCCGGAAGCCGACGCGGAAATGCCCGTCCCCCCTTCGATTTTGAAGCGGATGGCGAATAGCTGCGATCGGCAACTGGCATTAATCAATTCCCTCGTCCAAACCAGTGATATCGAATTGCAGGGCATCACCCTCAACCCCGAACCGCTGCAACTGCATCAATTCACCCAAAAATTAGCCCTAGAATGGGAACCCCTTCTCAATAAAGAGAAGGCAAAATTAAACAATAAAATGACCGAAACTTTACCCCAAGTAAACGCCGATCCAAACCAACTTTGGCGAGTCTTCGACAACCTATTTTCCAACGCGATAAAATACAATCCCCCCGGCATCACTATTACCCTTTTGGGGGAAGTCATCACCGAAACTGATGCCCAAAATCATCCCCCAAAACAGTTCGTCCGCTGTCGCGTGATTGACGACGGCGTGGGCATGAACGAAGCAGAAATCGAAGGGCTATTTGAATTATATCAACGGGGCCGAAAAGTGGGCAACATTCAGGGGTTGGGATTGGGCTTATATTTATGTCGGCAAATTGTCAACGCCCACGGGGGAAAAATCGGCGCCATGCGGGGCGACATTGCCAATCCCAATCAAGGCGCGACATTCTGGTTTACATTGCCCGTATTGAACTATAGCACTGTACAGCAGCAGTAGGAAGCGTCTGGTAAAATTGGAGCAATATTAAGATGGATTCAACTCTGGGGAATCAAAAATTGTACGATCGCGATTTTATTGAGTGGTGTGAAGTCACGGTTTCTCAACTCAAGGAGAGAAATTTTGAACATTTGGATATCGAAGGCTTGATTGAGGAGATTGAAGGCTTGGCTAAACGCGACAAGCGAGAATTAAAAAATCGATTGACAGTGTTATTGGCTCATTTGCTAAAACGGATCTATGTAGAGAGTCCAGAAAATTTTAATGGATGGGAACTCACGATTCGAGAGCAACGTCGCCAAATACAAGGCCTCTTGAATGATTCTCCCAGTCTAAAGCCCTATCTTCGAGAAGTGTTAGATACAGTTTACAGAGATGCGTTAGATGATGTCCGCTTTGAATATCAAAAAACTGAATTTCCTGATAGTTGGGAATTGAACTTTGATTCCACTGCTCTTTTATCGGAAAACTATTGGGAGGAGCAGTAAATGTCTTCTCAGCAATCTGTTTATTGAGTCTGGATTGAAGCCTCGGGCAATTAGAACAAAAACTAACCACTGACATTCACAGATCGACAACATAATTGATTTTCGATTGAGCTAGGGCAGTCAACTCTCTCCGATTGCATATTATAGCAGCGGGGTAGGTTGGGTTGAGTAACTAAACCCAACAGATTATTCGGACATGAAAACAATTAATAATTATTTTCGCCGATCAACTCGTTGTTGGGCTTTAGCCCCTTTCAAGATGCTTCTGATCGGAAAAATTGACCTGCACTTCCCGCCATTTTCTCACGGAATTAATCATATAAATTTTGTCAAAATTACCCATCTTATTTAATAAGATAATCTCCTCTTTTATCTGGTTATTTTTAATCAAATACTCCCGAAACGTCCCCGGCAGCAAGCCGCACCGCACCGGCGGCGTCATCAACTCCCCGCCGCATTGAAAAACTAAATTAGCAATACAACTTTCCGTCACTTCTCCCCGTTCGTTCCACAGCAACACATCATCGCAGTCCGGACGGGAAGCCCGGGCGGTTTCGTACACCGTCCGGTTGGTGGTTTTGTGATATAAAAACGGGTTGTCTGAATCGACGGGAGTCGGCGATATTCCCAAACAGAGAGAGCGATCGCTTCCCGACTCCTTCACAACCGCCGTTTCGCAACGGATCGAACCGCCGCGATCGACCAGCAAACGGACTTTTTGGGGAAGTGCGGGCAACTTTTTGGTCAGAGAAATTAATTCATTTTTAACGGTTTCAATCGACCAAGAAAAGCCAAAATAGAGCGCCGATTCCTGCAATCGTTTCAGATGATATTCGAGTAGAAAATAACCCGATTCTGGAGTCCATAGCATCGTTTCCAAAAGGGAAAAATCGTCCCGGGGAACGGTGAGCACCCGGGCTTTCACCTGACATTCGCGATATTCGTCTTTGTCCGTGGAGTCCCACAAAATGCCACCGCCCACCCCGTATTCGGCCCGTCCGGCGGCGCGATCGACCAAAACCGTGCGAATTGCCACGTTAAATTGAGCCTCAGCGCGATCGCCCCCCATAAAGCCGATGCAACCCGTATAAATCCGGCGGGGGGCGGTTTCCAACTCCCGGATCAACTGCATGGTGCGGGGTTTGGGCGCCCCCGTGATCGAGGCGCAGGGGAACAGGGCCGCGAAAATCTCGGGCAGCGGTGCCCCGGTTTTCGCCGTCACCGTGGACGTCATCTGCCAGAGGGTGGGGTAGCGCTCCACCTCGAACAGCCGCGGAACTCGGACGCTGTGGCGATCGGCGACGCGCCCCATATCGTTGCGGACCATATCCACGATCATGACATTTTCGGCGCGATTTTTCTCCGAATCCTGCAACCATTGTGCGATCGCCCGATCTTCTGCCAATGTGCGGCCCCGGGCGGCGGTTCCCTTCATGGGGCGGGACGTCAGTTGCCCGTCGGAGAGGTGAAAAAACAATTCCGGCGACGCCGAACAAATCGACCAGCGATCGCACTCCACAAAAGCCCCGTAATTCGCCCGCTGCGCCCGCACCAACTGCAAAAACAGCGCTCGGGGATCGCCGGAAAATTCCGCCCGCAGGCGAAAGCTGTAATTCACCTGGTAGGTTTCCCCCCGGGCGATATCATCCCGAATTTGGGTGATGGCGCGATCGTATTCTTCCCGAGTCACCGAGGGCAACCAGTCACCGAGGGTATAATCCGATCCGGCCGATGCCGGCGGCAGTTCCAAAACCTCCGGTTTCTCATACAGTCCGAACCACAGCAGCGGAAACCCGTCCGGGGGATAAGCCGACAAAGCCGGATCAAAGGCGGGTCCGGCTTCATAACTGACAAACCCCGCCGCGTACCATTTTCGATCCCGGATGATTTCGTGCACCCGCCACAACTCCGGAACCACGCGATCGCAGCTATCCGCCCTCACGATACAACGCGGCTCTTCAAACAAGAGCCACTGCTGAGATTTGGCATCGTGAACGATCGCTCGATTTAACATAGAAATTAAAGTCAAAAGTCAAAAGTCAAAAATTACCTATTCCCTACTCCCTACTCCCTACTCCCTACTCCCGACTCCCGCCATTACTCCCCCTCCAAAAGCGATCGCAGCGCCTCTCGCATCTCGGTGGTGCTGGTGGTGGCGGTTCCGAACTGGCGGACGACCAAACTGGCGGCCAAATTGCCCAAAACCGCCGCTTCCCAGAACGAGGCGCCCGAACACAGGGCCAGGGTGAGGGCGGCGACGACGGTATCTCCGGCGCCGGTGACGTCGAAAACGTCGGTGCGGTTGAAGGCCGGGATGGGGTCCATCTGCACCGTATTTTCGGCGTCCCGCTCGAACAAACTCATCCCCTCTTCCCCCCGGGTGATCAGGATGCGCTTGGCGCCGGTGAGGTTCAGCAGGTCGCCCCCGGCCCGCCTCAAACTGTCCTCGTCGGCGATCGCGTATCCCACCGCCTTTTCCGCCTCCGGGACGTTGGGGGTGAACAGCGTCGCCCCCCCATATCTGTGCAAATCAATTTGGGCATCCACCACGGTTTGGGAGTGGGACAGAGCCGCATCGATGACCGGGGGGGTTAATACCCCGTCCCCGTAGTCCGAGCAAACCACCCCGTCCACCGCATCTGTCTGGGCGCGAATATATTCGGCCAGCCGCTCCCGCAGTTCCGGGTCGGGGAGATCGTCGGATTTGCGATCGACCCGCACGATCTGCTGAGTCACGGACTGGCGGGCGTGGCCGGAGATGCGGGTTTTGGTGACGGTGGGGCGGCCGGGGTCGGTGAAAATGCCCCCCGTATCAATTCCCGCTTCTGTAAAAATACGCCGCAGAGCCTCCCCCTGGTCATCCTTTCCCACCAAACCCGCCACCCGCACCTGAGCCCCCAACTTGGCAAAATTGTAGACGGCGTTAGCCGCGCCGCCGGGAATTTGCCGGGTGCTTTCGTGTCGCAAAATCAGCACCGGTGCCTCCCGGGACAGGCGTTCCACCTGACCGGTCATGAACTCGTCGAGGGCGAGATCCCCCGCCACCAATATTCGGACTTGGGAAAACCGCTCCAACCGATCCGTCAAGGAATCGGCCGTGGCGTTGAGTTGGTCAAGAAACGAAGCAGATAGGGTCATGGCGAATCGGTCGGCAAAACCTGACATTGAAAAGGCCCCCGGAAGCTCAGGGGTTGGGGTTCAAACGGGCGACGAGAGGGGGATAGGAGACTCAGGAAAGGGGCTTATTTCAATTTTTTGATAACAAAAGCCTTGAGTTGGGCGACTTGCTTTTTGAGGGCGACCATCTCGGCTTGCATCCGGGCCACTTTCTGCTCCAAAGCTTTGACCTTGGCTGCGTCGGCCCCCGCCGTCGCCGGTGCGGTATCTTTGGGTTGGGGCGTCCGGGCTGGAGTCGCGCTCGGCAGGGGTTGGCGGGGCTTTTTGGCTTTATTAAATGCGGATTTGATCGCCTCGAGCAGTTGCCCTTTCTCGAAGGGTTTTTCGATAAACTCAAAATACTCGAAGGGCTCGGAAATTTTTCCGCTCACTTCCTCTTTGCGGCCGGACATCACCACCAGGGGGATTTTCCGCAATTCCTCGCTGGCTTGAATCTGTTGAAAGACATCCCACCCGCTCAGTTTGGGCAGCAGAAAATCAAGCATGATCAAATTGGGGTGTTCTTTGCGGACGAGGTCGATCCCTTCTTGTCCGTCTTTGGCTTCGAGAACGTCGAAGTTACCTTGGGGTAACATTTCCCGAACCCGCGCTCGAATGACCTTACTATCGTCAATAACTAGGATTTTCCGACCTGCCACGACTGACTCCCCCGGCGACGAGTAAATATTCTCAACATGGGTCTAGTATTGCTTAAGGGCCCGCACTTTAACCCGGTTCTTTAGATTAAACGCTATTTCCGCTAAAGGCAACATTTGATCCGGTCGGCCCAGAGCGATCGTCCGAGGTCGGCCAGAATTTACCCCGAATGTCCGGCGATCGGCTTGAACTCCCACCCCGCCTGAAATTTCCGACCAGAATGATCTTATCACGCGATCGCCAAAACGGTTCGGACCTCTCAATTACAACCCGGGCTGACGGCTGAAACCGGAGCGGCGATCGCTATAGTATGAGAAGGCGCCTCTCTCTACAGATCTGTCTGAGCAAATTTTTATGTCACCTTCCACCCATTCCCGTTCATCCCAAAACCGAGAAACCGTCGAAGCCATCCCGCACTGGTTGCGCCGCCCCATCGGCAAGGCCAGCGAACTGTCCCGGGTGCAGCAAATTATCAAACGGCGGCAAATTCACACCATTTGCGAGGAAGGCCGCTGTCCGAACCGGGGCGAATGCTACGCCCGGGGGACGGCGACCTTTTTGTTGATGGGGCCGACGTGTACCCGATCCTGCGCCTTTTGTCAAGTGGACAAGGGCCATTCTCCCATGCCGCTCGACCCGGAGGAACCCCAAAAGGTGGCCGAGTCGGTGCAGATTTTGGGGTTGCGGTATGTGGTGCTGACGTCGGTGGCCCGGGACGATTTGGCGGATGGGGGCGCCGGTTGGTTCGTCAAAACGATGGAGGCGATCCGCGAAGCCTGCCCCCAGACCCAGATCGAAGTGCTGACCCCGGATTTTTGGGGCGGACGGGGGGAGGGCGACCCCCTCCAAGAGCAGTACCGGCGCATCGAGATGGTGGTGCGGGCGAAACCGGCCTGTTTCAACCACAATATCGAGACGGTGCGGCGTCTCCAGGGTCCGGTGCGGCGGGGGGCGAAGTACGATCGCACCCTGGATGTCTTGCGGAAAGTGCGAGAATGCGATCGCACCATCCCCACCAAATCCGGATTGATGCTGGGACACGGGGAAACCGAAGCGGAAATCCTGGAAACCCTGGCGGACCTGCGGGCGGTGGGCTGCGATCGCCTCACCCTCGGCCAATATATGCGCCCCTCCCTGGACCACCTCCGAGTCCAAAAATACTGGACCCCCGAAGAATTCGACCGCCTCGGCGCGATCGCCCGCGACATGGGCTTTTCCCACGTCCGCTCCGGCCCCCTAGTCCGCAGTTCCTACCACGCGGGAGAGGATTAGGGTGTGCTCGGTGGGGTGTGGGGGAGCGGAGGGAGCGGAGGGAGCGGAGGGAGCAGGGGGAGCAGGGGGAGCGGAGGGAGCGAAGAAACGGGTGGAAC
>NZ_JAJENU010000239.1:0-27807 GCF_035615495.1 Lyngbya sp. CCY1209
AGCGGTCTGGATGTCTCACCCTCCGCTCCCTCCGCTCCCTCCGCTCCCTCCGCTCCCTCCGCTCCCCCCGCTCCCCCCGCTCCCCCCGCTCCCCCCGCTCCCCCCGCTCCCTCCGCTCCCGGTCGCTCCCCACCTTAATTTTGTCCGGATCTGGCCATCTGCACCGCCGTACAATCCGATAGATTGACGAGCGCAGGAAAAATTATGGCAGACTTCAAAGACATTCAAGACCATTGGGCTAAATCTTGCATCGAAAAACTCGCCGATGCCGAGGTTCTCAGCGGCTACGAAGACGGAACCTTCAAACCCGACGCACTCGTAACCCGGGCGGAATTTGCGGCGATGCTGAACCGGGCCTTTCCCGATCGCGAATTCGTCCGGGAATCCGCCCAATTCGACGATGTAAAATCCGATTATTGGGCCCGCGACGCCATCACCACCGCCTACCGCCGGGGGTTTATGAGCGGCTATCAAGATAAAACCTTCAAACCCACCCAACCCATCCCCCGCGTCCAGGTGTTGGTCTCCCTCGCCAACGGCTTGAATTACGGCCCCACCCAAACCGTCTTCTACACCCTCGACGCCACCTTCGACGACGCCGAGGATATCCCCGACTACGCCAAAAATGCCGTCGCCGCCGCCGCGGAAAACGAGTTGGTGGTGAACTATCCCGACGTGCGATCGCTCGACCCCAACCAAGCCGCCACCCGGGCCGAAGTCGCCGCCTTTTTATCCCAGGCGTTATTGGCTGCCGACGAGGACCCCTCCGTACCCGACCAGTATATCGCGAAAGTGTTTTTCTATCACGAAACTGTGGGGGAATTGCGGGGCGTTTGGCTGACGAATATCGACAGCGACGTTCTCTTTTCGACGGACCAGCTCACCGGGGCGATCGACTCCCTCGCCGACCTCAATTTTAACACCCTCTATCCGACGATTTGGAATGGCGGTTACACCCTCTATCCCAGTTCGGTTTTGGAACGGGTGACGGGGGCGAAAATTCATCCCGAACCGGGATTGCAGAATCGGGATATGTTGCAGGAAATCGTCACCCGGGGTCAGGCAAAAGGGATGAGCGTCATTCCCTGGTTTGAATTCGGTTTCATGGCGCCCCAGGATTCCCTACTGATGAAAAGTCGGCCCACCTGGATTACCACCCGCAAAGATGGGATTCCATTCGTGAAGTCGGACGGCGAATTTCGGGTTTGGTTGAATCCCTTTCATCCCCAAGTCCAGCAATTTATTTTAGATTTGGTGGTGGAAGTGGTGAGCAATTATGATGTCGATGGCATCCAATTTGACGACCATTTCAGCTTGCCGGTCGAGTTGGGATATGATTCGTTTACCAAGTCCCTTTATATGCAAGAATACGGTAAAGTACCGCCGGCAGACCCCGAGGATGAAGAGTGGGTAAGCTGGCGAGCCCGCAAAATCACCGAATTTATGATGCGGGTGTTTTGGGTTGTCAAAGAGTACAATCCCGACTGCATTATTTCCCTCGCCCCCAATCCGGCATCTTTTGCTTACACCCAGTATCTTCAGGACTGGAAGCGGTGGAAACACTACGGATATATTGAGGAAGTAGTGTTGCAGGTGTATCGCGATAACCTCGCAGATTTTACGCGGGAATTGGAGGACAAGGAAGTTTTGGTATCCAAAGGTCTCATACCCACCGGTTTGGGAATTTTGACCGGATTGCAAGACAAACCTATCCCCCCGGAAATGGTTCGCAAACAGATAGAAATTGTCCGCGATCGCCGATTTGCCGGTTTCTCGTTCTTCTACTACGAAAGCTTGATGTCGATGCTCCAGGAAGAAACGGAAAAAACCGCGTTTCAAGCCCTACTGCCCACCTCGACAGAGCGGCCGTTTTTGGAGACTCAAGTCGCCTAGAAAGAATCGATGGTGGGGTGGGGGAAATTCATTCACCCCCCAGTGTATCAATAATCGACCATAAATGTATTCATGTCGGCATCCGATTTTGAAGGCGTTTCGGGTCGGTTTTCTGACGTTTTATTTTGCGGGGGATGAACGGCGGATTGGGTGGCGGATGGATCTCCCAATTGTTTGACATCCGCCTCGAGTTTTCCGAGTTGTCCCTCGATCGCGGACAGCCGTTGCTGAATCACTTCACTGCGATCTTGCAAGTCCGACAATTCCTGTTGCAGCCGCTTTTTTTCGACGGAGAGTTGATACAAGCTGCGGTAAATGCCGTCTTCGGATTTGCGGCGGGGAATCGCGCTGAGTTTGGGCTGAATTCGGCGCTGACGTCGATATTTCATAGTCGAGAATGGGGAATAGGAAATTGGAGTCGGCAACCGGAGACGGTTGCCCCCACATCTACATCCTACACCCGACCAACGGGAAATGATTGACGATCAATTATCAATTATCAATTATCAATTATTAATTGCCCAGCCGGTTGCGTTCCATCAGTTCGGCGATCGTCTGTTTCGGTTCGGGGTAAAATTGTCGCGTCTCCTCGGAATATTTCCAGGCGATCGCATCCGGATCTTTTTGGGAACTCCAGCGGCGGAATTCCGGCTGACGCTTCCGCCGACTCACCGTATTGGGGTGAACCTCGAACCGCTTCGCGAGTTCCGTCTGGTTGAGGGGGATAGGGGGCAGTTCCAACCGACGGCGGGGGGAATGGGGGAAGGATACCACATTCTCAGGTGTATCGCCCGATTGAGGGTCGGCGGTCTGGGTTGTAGCGATCGAGAAGGTATAGACAATACTGCCATCTTCCGTCACCTCGAACCGGGCGGAAAATTCCACCGCTCGGCGATCGAGGTAAGATTGCACTTCAGAACCGGGCAATTGGGTTTCCAGGGCCAAATCCAGCGGCGTGATGCGTCCCCCCCGTTCCCGGATCAGGCGGTAGAATACACCATCGAGGCGTTCTCGTCGGCGGCGGACAGACTGCCACAGCAGCCAAATTCCCGTCCCGGAGGCGATCGCCAAAATCAGTGGAAACGCCGTCCGCGTCAGCACCAGCAAAATAGCCACGCCCCCCAGGAGGGACAGATATTCCCCGCCCCGGCTCGAATTTTTGTTGTTTTCGGCGGAAATCTGACGATCGCTCATGATCTTCTCCAACAGTTTCGGAACTCGGTTTTCTCCTGTCCTTTCCGGCCACCCGCGAGGAGATCCCCGGAGATGCGATCGGGGCCTCGCCGTGAAATAATGATTAAAGCTATGTTACATTTCTTATCGGGGTACACAAGCGGGGGCTGCTATTCTGAGCATTTGGTGAGATTTTACTACTCATCTTCACCGAAACCCCGTTCTCCCCGAGCCAAAGACGACCGTTTCCCCGTTTGTGTGGGAGCCGTAGCCTCCCTACACTCCCAAAATCATCAATCAGACGGGGAGAGCCTGCGGAGCAGTCCGCGCGGGTGGTTATCACCTCCAGACGGCCCCGAAGCAGGCTTTGACCATCATCAGGCTTGACCTGTCTTTTGCGATCTGAGTGTCACGGCTCAGACCCCAACCCGAGACAGCAATTCATTTTTAGGAATTCTAGCTTCATGTTCTCCAAGGAAATCACCGAATCAAAAGCCTACAAGTGGTTTGATGAACGGCTGGAAGTCCAGGCGCTCGCCGACGACATTACCAGCAAATACGTCCCCCCCCACGTCAACATTTTCTACTGTTTGGGTGGCATCACCCTGGTCTGCTTCCTGATCCAGTTCGCCACCGGATTCGCGATGACGTTCTACTACAAGCCGACCGTCGCCGAAGCCTTCACCTCCGTCCAATACATCATGACGGAAGTCAATTTCGGTTGGCTGATCCGTTCCATCCACCGCTGGTCCGCCAGCATGATGGTGCTGATGATGATCCTGCACGTCTTCCGGGTTTACCTGACCGGCGGCTTCAAAAAGCCCCGGGAACTGACCTGGGTGACTGGGGTGGTCATGGCCGTGATCACCGTGTCCTTCGGCGTGACCGGATACTCCCTCCCCTGGGATCAGGTCGGTTACTGGGCGGTTAAGATCGTCTCCGGCGTCCCCGAGGCGATTCCCGTCGTCGGTTCCACCATCGTCGAACTGATGCGGGGCGGTGCGGCCGTCGGACAGCCCACCCTCAGCCGTTTCTACAGCCTGCACACCTTCGTCCTGCCCTGGCTGATCGCGGTGTTCATGCTGCTGCACTTCCTGATGATCCGCAAGCAGGGGATCTCCGGTCCCCTCTAAACCGCGTCCGACCTCAGACCGGAGGACGGGCGTAGCACTGGCTACACCCAATTGCGGCGGGTCGAAACCATAATGGATAATGGATCGACACGTTGTTTTAGCTCAAGTTAAGGAGAGCGATCGAAATCATGTCTGTCATGAAAAAACCGGATCTCAGCGACCCCGTCCTGAGAGCCAAAATTGCCAAAGGCATGGGCCACAACTACTACGGCGAACCCGCCTGGCCCAATGACCTGCTGTATGTTTTCCCCGTGGTGATCGTGGGGACCTTCGCCCTGATCGTCGGACTGGCCGTCCTCGATCCGGCGATGGTCGGCGAACCCGCCGATCCCTTCGCCACGCCGCTGGAAATTCTGCCGGAATGGTATTTCTGGCCGGTGTTCCAAATCCTGCGGGTGGTCCCCAACAAACTGCTGGGGGTTTTGATGATGGCTTCCATCCCCCTGGGGCTGCTGTTGGTTCCGTTCATCGAGAACGTCAACAAGTTCCAGAACCCCTTCCGCCGCCCCGTCGCGACCGCCGTGTTCATGTTCGGAACCTTCGTGACGCTGTGGCTGGGTATCGGGGCGACCTTCCCCATCGACAAGTCCCTCACCTTGGGCCTGTTCTAAGGGATATAGCGCTGCGCGCGGTCCTCGGCAGTCGGTATTAGGGAGTCGGGAACTGAAACTGCTTTTCTATAAGGGTTTGAAGATTTCTGATCCCATTTCAACTGTAACCACGCGAGCGCTCGTTGCTATAACCCCGCCAACTGAGCACCATCATCTTCTGATACCTGAAGGTTTCCTCGGATGCGTCGGACGATGCATCTGAGGAAACTTTACGGGTATAAATATTTATATACATTTGTTCATGCGGATGAGCGATCGCATTTGATGTAATGGGATCAGAATCGCCCGTATCGTCAGATTGAGAACTCACCTTGGACAAGACCACTCAGCGCAACCCTGATTTCGTCTGGTGCTTCCTCGAAATCTTCTCCCGGGAAGGAGGCATCCAGTCCTACGTCAAAGATATTTTTGCGGCCTACAATCATTTGGAGTCCGACGATCGCCCCCGGACGAGCGATGTGTTGCTGTTGCGGGATGGGGGGGACAGCGAGAATCCCTTCGAGTCGGAGTCTTTAAACTTTCACTATTTCCGATCTCCGTCACCCGCCATCGGACGGGTTCGCCTCGCCGCCACCCTCCTGAGACTGCTGATTGCCAAACGGCCCGCCCGGGTGTTCTGCGGCCACATCAACCTCGCCCACCTGACGCAAACCCTGTGTCAGCCTCTGGGCATCCCCTACACCGTCCTCACCTACGGGAAAGAAGTGTGGTATCCCCTGGCCCCCAAATACCAGAAAGCCCTGCAACAGGCTGACGAAATTTGGACGATCAGCCGCTACAGCCGCGATCGCGCCTGCTCCTCCAACGACCTCGACCCCGATCGCTTCCGAATGCTTCCCTGCATGGTGGACGGCGATCGCTTCACCCCCGGGCCCAAACCGCAGCACCTCGTCGATCGCTACGATCTCTCGGATAGCAAAGTCTTGATGACCGTCGCCCGCCTCTGGTCTGGGGATATCTACAAAGGCGTTGATGTCACCATCCGCGCCTTGCCAGGGATAGCACAAATCATTCCAAATGTCAAGTACCTGGTGATCGGCCGGGGGGACGACCAACCCCGCCTGGCCCGCCTCGCCGAAGACCTGGGGGTGAGCGATCGCGTCATTTTCGCCGGATTCGTCCCCACCGAAGACCTCCCCGACCACTACCGGGTGGCCGACGCCTACATCATGCCCTCACTCGAAGGATTCGGCATCGTCTACCTGGAAGCGATGGCCTGTGGCATCCCCGTCCTCTCCGGCGACGACGACGGATCGGCCGATCCCGTCCAGGACGGGCGGTTGGGCTGGCAAGTCCCCTACCGCGACCCCGAAGCCGTCGCCCGGGCTGGCATCGAAATCCTCAAAGGCGAAGACCAACGTTGTCAGGGAGACTGGTTGCGGGAACAAAGTTTAGCTATCTTCGGAAAAGCCGCCTTCCAACAGCGCGTCCGAGATTTCCTGGATCGCTCGGTAGTATCATAGAAAGAAGGATTGCCCAATCCAGCAGAGAAGGAGATTTTTGTGAACCCGGAACGGCCCACCCTACAATTCAACTGGTCGGGAATTAGCAATTGGTTGATTGCCCTGGCTATCATGGGGTTGCTTGCTTCAGTTGGTTTAGGCTGGCTGGTGAATTCAATTCTGATCCTGATCGGCATTCTGCTGCTGGCCCCCGTGGTTCTGCTCGTCGGGGTGCGGTGGTGGTTGAGCCGAAACCTGATTCAAGATCGCTGCCCGGTCTGCGATGCCGAATTTACGGCGCTCAATCAAACCCAATGCCAGTGTCCGAGTTGCGGCGAACCCATTCAGGTCGAACAGGGGCATTTTAGCCGCCTGACCCCACCCGGAACCATCGACATTCAGGCGGTGGATATTTCCGCCCAGGCTGCGGACGACGGTCGCCCCTAAAGTCCAACTCAAAATTGAGGAGTAGAGTTTCGTGTCTCAAGATCAACCAACCGTCCTCGTAACGGGGGGGGCGGGATACATCGGCTCCCACGCCGTCCTCGCCCTGCAACAGGCCGGTTACACTCCCATCGTCCTGGACAATTTAGTTTACGGGCATCGAGAGCTTGTCGATGAAGTCTTGAAGGTGGAACTGATCGAGGGAGATACCAACGATCGCGCCCTTTTAGACCGCTTGTTCGCCGGACGCCCCATCGATGCGGTCATGCACTTCGCCGCCTACGCCTACGTCGGAGAGTCCGTCACCACCCCCGACAAATATTATCGAAATAACGTCGTCGGCACCCTCACCCTCCTGGAGGCGATGAAAGATGCCGGCATCGACAAATTCGTCTTTTCCTCCACCTGCGCCACCTACGGCATCCCCGAAACCATCCCCATCCCGGAAGATCATCCCCAAAATCCCATCAATCCCTACGGGATGACGAAATTGATGGTGGAACACATTTTGTCCGATTTTGACCGGGCTTACCATCTGCGATCGGTCCGCTTCCGCTACTTCAACGCCGCCGGGGCCCATCCGGACGGGTTGCTCGGGGAAGATCACGACCCGGAAACCCACCTCATCCCCCTGACTTTGTTCGCCGCCCTGGGAAAACGGCACTCGATCTCCATTTTTGGCACCGACTACCCCACCCCGGACGGAACCTGCGTCCGAGATTACATCCACGTCCTCGACCTGGCCGATGCCCACGTTCTGGGGTTGAAGTACCTGTGGCAGGGGGGCAAAACGGAAGTGTTCAACCTGGGGAACGGCAGTGGGTTTTCCGTGCGAGAAGTGATCGATACCGCCCGGGAGGTGACGGGGCGGGAAATTAAAGCGGTGGAGTGCGATCGCCGCCCCGGAGATCCGCCCAGTTTGGTGGGCACCGCCGAAAAAGCCCGCCAGATTTTGGGCTGGACTCCCCAACACTCGGAACTGCGGGAAATTATCGCCCACGCTTGGCGGTGGCATCAGAAGCGCCACGGGAAATCATTGATAATTGATAATTGATAATTGATAATTGATAAAGCAATGAGCGCTCGTGTGGTGACAAATCGAGGGAACCACAAAAACTTAAAAACCTCGATTCAAAGAGGCTTTGAGTTGTCCCGACTCCCGACTCCCGATTCTCGACTCCCACGGGCAGCGCTATAATTGTCAATTTTTCATTTGCAATATCAGGCAATTGGCGATGCGGCGGGCGGCTCCGGGTTGTCCGAGGCGGTGGGGGCCGTTTTTGGCGATCGCCCGCAGTCGTTCCGGGTCGTTCAAGAGCGATCGCACCCTTTTCACGACATCGGCGGGGGTTTCTGCCACGAGCAAAGATGGGCCGAGCAGGCGACTTTGGGCCTCGGCAAAGGCCGGGGTGAATTGGGGTCCGGTTCCCGGAATTGCGATCGCCGGTTTCCCCAAACCGACAAACTGCTCCGTGGCCGTCCCTGCCATTGCGATCGCCACTTCTCCCCGGTGCAGGCAGTCGTTGAATCCGTCGCGGGTGAGAATAATGGTGGCATTGTCCCGGTTAAATTGTCGCTCCCCCCGGCTTCCCTTTAGTGGGATTTCCTGCCATCCCCGGTTCTCCAAAATTTGACAAAAGGGGTGTAATTCCAAACTCGGGGCGATCGCGGCCCAACCGCAGGGCTTCTCACCGTTGACAGCTAGGGCCTCCACGGCATCCGCAATTAACCCCCAATTCTCGTAGGCTTCCGGAGTTCGAGATCCCGGCAATAGGGTCAAATTCAAGGAAAATTGACCTGGGACTTCGGGAGCGATCGCCCCCTGCGGCTCCAAATTATCCATCATGGGGTTGCCCAGGTCGAAGGCCGGAATCCCCCACTTTTGCAGCGTCCGGGCCGTCAGCCCGTCCCGGGGAAATACTGCCCGACAGCGGGGATGAGCCATCAGCCACCGTTCCCAGGGCAAATACACTGAACCGGACCAACCCTCCCACTGCTGCGCCCAGGATTTTCGATCCAGTGGCCCGCGATCGTCCCGCAGGTAATATTCCGATTTCGCCGTCCCCACGAAGGCGTAGTCCGCCCCGCTCAACCAGGCCAGAGCCAGGGGGACGATATCTCCCACCGCCAATATGGCTCCCCCCTGTCGGGTCCAGCGGCGCACCGCCCGCACCTGGGCGCCGAGGAGTTGCAACAGTCCTCCCCGCAGGTCTCGCAGCAGTTGCCGTCCGTCCATGTAAACGAACCCGCCGGAGGGCATCTGCCGCACCGGTCCGACGACGGGGACCCCTTTCAGACGGGCGTAGGCCTTTCCCTCCCCCACCAACGGCAGGGCGGCGAGTCGGTGGCCGTCGTCCTGGAGATGTCGCAAAATCCGGACGGCGATCGCATCCTCCCCGTGACCGTTACTCAAACACAGCAATTTCAACATCATCCCCCACACCTGAGAGCCGCCGAAGTTTTATTGTGGCATACGCCGGTCTGCCGGAGTCCGGCAAGAAGTGGGGGATCTGCCGAAGTGGGGTTAATCGGGGGAAATCTAAAATCAGGGCGCAAGACGTGGCGCCGCTAGAATCTCAAATTCCCGACACCCGACACCCGACACCCGACACCCAAACAAAAGGTATACTGAGGATATTATTCCTCACCATATTTGTGGCGCTGTCCGGGTCAAGAAAACCGAAGCGATTGCCATGGCGCTTTCGGGTCGCCCGATTCATTTTAGGGGGAAAAGGGATGCAGATTTTAGCATCAGGGTGCAGTCAATATTGAGGATGAATTGATTTTCCGTCCGTTCCGAATCATCTCTACACCAGACCCCATCTTTTGCCGTCACCGAGATGTCCTGTGGTCGGACGAAACCGTCGCGAAGCCCGCGATCGCCGTCCCCAAAAGTGACGGTAATATCGAATCTAAAACATCCGTTTTTTTGAGTCCCGACCCAGCCAATGATTTGACATCGGATGTCCCGGAAAAACGGACGGAAAAATCGGCATTTTTATGGGTCTCATCTGTTGGGGAAACCGCCTCGGCGACCCTTCGATGTGAAAACTCACCGACGCACCCGGTCATCTCATTTACCCAGGAACGAGTATTTCGGAGAACGATATGATGAATGAGTCCCATCCGACGACTCAAAACGCCGCCGATATTTTAGTGGTCGATTCTCAGTTGGATGACATCCGGTTTCTGTCTCAACTGCTGCTCGATGCGGGCTACAAAGTCAGAAAAGCCCTGAGCGGAAAAATGGCGATGACCGCCATCGAGATGATTGTTCCGGATTTGATTTTGCTCTCAGTCAGTCTGTCCGATCTGCATCGCCACAATATTTTAAATGACCTCAATATCGTGCGCGAAACCTGTGGCATACCGGTAATTTTGTCGGGGACCATCGATCGCATCGTCGAAACCGGCGACCTTTTGCCCGACCGCCATTTGGACTACATTATCAAACCCTTTCGCCCCGAAGAAATTTTGGTGCGGGTCGCCAATCAACTCAAACTTTCCCGGGTTTATCGGGAAATGGCCGGCATCAATTGTCAGTTGCGGCGGCCCGCGGCCGACCGCCAAAAGGCCGAACGGGTTGCGGACCGAGTTCGCCGGCAACTGACTCCGCCGACCCGACAACTTCCCGACCCTTTTCAGTTTGATTTCCCCATGCGGTCTGAATGCCGGCGCGAATTTGACGAGGTTTTAAACCGGGAATGGCGGCGGGGAGCCCGGGAACAAATGCCGCTGTCACTGATTCTTTGCGAGATCGATTATTTTCAGGCGTACAATCATTTATACGGTTACGATAGTGTCAGTTGGTGTTTGGAACAGATCGCCCGAGCCATCGTAGCCCGAGCCAAACGTCCGGCCGACCGGGTGGCCTACTGCGGCCAGTCGGAGTTTGCCGTCATCCTACCCAACACCAACCACCGGGGGGCCGTGGAAGTGGCAAAAGCCATCCGATGGCAAATCCACCAACTGCAGATTCCCCACGAACGGGGGGTCGGTCGCCGGGTGACACTCAGCTTGGGTATCGCCAGCGCCATTCCGCAATTCGACCTGTTGCCGGATACAATTGTCGCCATCGCCGAGGAAGCCATCGAAGAGGCGCGGCATCGGGGGGGCGATCGCATCGGGTGCCAGGTCAATTGGAGATCAATCAACAATTAACAATTAATCATTAACAATTAACAATTAAAGATGGATGATGAGAGCTTTTTCTTTGTGATCGGTGTCTTCTCGGTTTCAGTGGCTTGTTTATGGTGGCGAGAAAGTAATTTGTTTGTTTGAAATATAATTGAAATTTGAGGAGGGTGAATTTTGGCTACGATCGAATCTGACGATCGCCCATCTATTTTCAAAGACTTCGCCCCGAAAAATTGGAGATCGGTTCTCGATCCGAGACCGGTCTTTCAACTCTCGTTTCGGACGGTGTGCATCTCCCTATTAGCCCTGGCGTGCGACGGGTCAGAACCCTTGCCGACCGGGCTTTCCGCCCACTCGGTTTTCCATCCCGGCGGTGCGGTGACTCCGGCGGCGACCCAAACCCCAGCGAACAATGGGCGAGGTATGATCCCGGCATCCGACAACCCGCGGCGGGCGATCGCGGTCGCTTTGGGAGGTTTAGGGGTGACAATTATCTCGGGAGGGATGGCATTTCGCCGCATCAAAAAAGTGCCGTCGATCTCACAGTATTTACATTTAAAATTCCGAAATGCCAGGGATATTTTACGGCGAAATAGCGCCCCGGAAACTGCGGCGGATCTGGGGCAAATGCTGACCGCGATCGCGGATCTGGCCGTGATGATCGACGTTCGAGACGGGCGAATTTTGGGCATCCCCGGCCGTCCCGCCGAAGCGATCGCCGGCCCCCTGCGAGACCGGATCGGGGATTCCATCGCCGCCATTTTTCCCCCCGAACAGGTCGAAGAATTCCGGCGACACGTCCGACAAACTCTGACGACCGGAGAGACGACCCGCCGACAATATTCGCTGGCGATCGCCGGAAAAAAATGCTGGTTCGAGGCTGCCCTCTCGCCCCTAATGGTCCACACCATCCTGTGGATCGGCCGGGAGATTACCGAACAGAAACGCCGGGAAAAAATGTTGCGGGCGATCGCGCGGGGGACGGCGATCCAAACCGGGGACCCATTCTTCGACACCGGCGTCCGGCACCTGGCAGAAGCCTTGGATGTCAGCCACGTTTTGATCGCGGAATGGGCGGGCGACACCCACAACCGCGTCCGCACCCTGGCCGTTTGGGAGGACGGCCACCGGGGAGATCATTTCGAGTACGATATCGCCGATACCCCCTGTCGGAAAGTCTTGGCTGGCGAAACTTATTTGGACTCCGAAACCGCCGGCGATCGCCATCCCCGCGACCCCAAATTAAAGCGCTGGAAAATTTGCGGCTATTGGGGGATGCCGCTCCTCGACGAAGCTGGCCGCACCCTCGGCCACCTGGCGGTCATGGATACCGGGCCGATCGAGTCGGACGAAATCGCCGCATCGGTTCTGAAAATTTTTGCAGCCCGGGCGGCGGCGGAACTGGAGCGGCGGGAGGCCGAAAACGGCCTGTCTTCGGAAGTCGAAATGAACTGCCTGCTCAACATTATCGCCCGGGATTTTATCGACCGTCCGGCCGACGAAGCCACCCAATTTGCCCTGCGGACCCTCGCCGAATTTACGGACAGCGATCGCGGCTACTGGGTGACGTACAGCGCCGACCAAACCGAATTTTACATGACCCACTATTGGTGTAGCTCCGGCGCGGCCCCCCCGGCGGAGCCGACGCGAAAAGGGACCGTCTCTCCGGAATCTTGGCCCCACGACCGCCTGCTGCGGGGACAGACGGTGGAAATCTCCGATGCGGAAACCCTGCCCGCCCCGGCGAGGCGGGAACTGGGGCAGTTTCTCTCGGGGAGCGTCCGCGCGGTAGTCCTCGTCCCCACCTTCCACCACAACCGCATCGTCGGATTTATGGGGTTCGACGTCGCCTGCGACCCCAAACCCTGGAGCCTCGGGGAGATGAGCTGGCTCCGGCAGGTGGGGAACACCATCGCCCTCGGACGAGCCCGGGGGGATGCCGAAAACGCCCTCCGGCAGGCCAAAGAAGCCGCCGAAGTCGCCAACCGCTCCAAGGGCGAATTTCTCGCCCGCATGACCCACGACCTGCGGACGCCGCTGAACGTGATTTTGGGGTTTGCCGAACTCCTGCTCGACGACGCCGCCCTGCAGCGGCCCCACCGCGACAACCTGAAACGCATTTACCGCAGCGGCCAGTATTTGCTCGAACTCATCGACAACGTTTTGGAGATGTCCCGCCTCGAATCCGGCCGCACCCCCATCAACACGAGCCGTTTCGACCTGTTCGAGCTGCTCGACTCCCTGCGACAGATGCTGCAACTCTCGGCCGAATCCAAAGGTTTGGAACTGGCGTTCGAGATCGGCCCGGATGTGCCCCGGTACGTCACGGGCGATCGCGCCAAACTGCACCAAGTCTTGATCAATTTGCTCGAAAACGGCATCAAATTTGCCGCATCCGGCCGCGTCACCCTGGGCGTGGGCCGCGAACCCCCCGATTTCCTGCGGTTTGAAGTGGAAGATACCGGCCCCGGCATCGCCCCCGAAGAATTGGACCGGCTGTTCGAGCCCTTCGTGCAGACCGCCGCGGGCCGCCAATCCCAGCGGGGGACGGGGTTGGGTCTGTGTATCAGCCACAAATTCGTGCAGATGATGGGGGGAAAACTGGAAGTCCGCAGCCGACCGGGGGCGGGGAGCGTGTTTGGGTTCACCCTGCCGGCGGGGTCCGAGAGTCCCGAACCGGTGGCGTTGGGCGACCCGCAGGGGCGGGGATCAATTGTGGGTTTAGTCCCGACGGGGGGGCGGGTGCCCCGGATTTTGGTGGTCGATGACCGCCCGGAAAACCGCCAGTTGATCGTCCGATTTCTCGACCCCTTCGGATTTGACGTGCGGGAGGCACAGAACGGTAAAGAGGCGATCGCGGTCTGGGAAGACTGGCGGCCCGAGCTGATCCTGATGGACCTGCGGATGCCGGTGATGGACGGGTACGAGGCGACCCGCCGCATCCGCGCCGCGGCCCGGACTCCCGATTCCCCCGCGATTCTGGCCGTGACGGCTGGTGCTTCCGAGTCGGAACGGTCTATTATCAAATTGGCGGGCTGCAACGGTATTCTCCTCAAACCTATTCGTCAACACTCGCTGTTGGAGAATCTCGGTCAATATTTGGGTGTTCGGTATCTCCGTTCTGGCTCGACAATAAAAGTTCCGGGGTCTAATTCATCTTCCCAGTTGGCCGATTTCAACGCCCTCCAATCCCAGATGCGATCGCTGTCTCCGACGTGGGTCGCCCAACTCTACGACGCGGCCAGCCGCGTCGATGACGATCGCATTTTCGAGCTGATCGCCGCAGTACCCGAAGGGTGCGGCACTCTGGCCGCGGCGATCGAGGATTGGGTCCGCAATTTCCGCTGTGACCGCATTATCGATCTGATCGAACAAATTCCCGATGCCGAAAGCCAATATCCTCGTCGTTGATGATACGCCTGAAAATCTCCACCTTCTATCGACCGCCCTCACGGCTCGGGGGTACGATGTCCGCTGCGTGGTGAACGGACAGATGGCGCTGCGGGTCGCCCACCTCGCCCCGCCGGACCTGATTTTACTCGACATCAAAATGCCCCAGATGGACGGCTACGAGGTCTGCGAACGCCTGAAAGCGGACCGGTCTACCTCGGAGATCCCGGTGATTTTTTTGAGCGCCTTGGACGACGTGGAAGAGAAGGTGAAAGCTTTCCGGGTGGGGGGGATGGATTACATCTGCAAGCCGTTTCAATTTGAGGAGGTGGTGACTCGCATCGAACACCAACTTAATTTGTTGAGGGCGAAGGCGGAAATTCGGACTCTGAATGAGGAATTGGAACGGCGGGTCCGCGATCGCACCGCCGAATTGGAGCGGGAAATCGTCCGCCGCCAGCAGGCCCAGGCGGAGCTGGAGTCCACCAACCGGGTGCTCAAAATTGAAATTCTCAAGCGCAGGCGGACTCAGAAAAAATTGCTGCACATGGCCTGGCACGACACCCTCACCGACTTGCCGAACCGGGCGCTGTTCATGAAGAAACTGACCCAGGCCCTAGACCGCGCCCAAAAATGCCCCGAACGTCAATTTGCAGTTTTGTTCCTCGACTGCGATCGCTTCAAGGTGGTCAACGATTCTCTCGGCCATTTTGTGGGGGACGCCCTCCTGGTCGCCGTCGCCGACCGGCTGCGGTCCTGCATCCCTTCATCCCACACCGTCGCCCGCCTGGGAGGGGACGAATTTACCATTTTATTGGAGTCGATTCAAAGCCCAGATGAGATGGTGACAATTGCCGATTTAATTTTAAATCAACTCGGTGCCCCTTTTGATCTGTTGGATCAGTACGAAGTGTTTATCAATGCCAGCATCGGCATCGTTTTGGGGGGGGCGAACTATCAAAAGCCCGAACATATTTTGCGCGATGCGGACACGGCGATGTATCGGGCGAAAGATCTGGGAAAAGCTCGCCATCAGATCTTCGATACCACTATGCACGCCCAAGCCCAAAAACGTTTGGCTTTGGAAATGGATTTGCGGCGGGCGATCGAGAATCGGGAGTTCGTTTTGAACTACCAGCCGATCGTGTCGCTGCGCTCCGGAAAGGTGGCGGGGTTTGAGGCGCTGATCCGGTGGATACACCCCGATCTTGGCTTGATTTATCCCGGCGATTTCATCCCCGTTGCCGAAGAGACGGGATTGATTATTCCCCTGGGGCTTTGGGTGTGGAAAGAAGCCTGTAGGCAGCTCCGAGTTTGGAAAGAAAAATACCGACAAGACTGGCATTACACCTTGAGCGTCAACCTGTCTGTGAAGCAGTTTTCCCAGCCCGATCTTTTGGATTGCTTGCAGGAGGTACTGCTCCGGGAGGGGTTGGACGGCACGAATTTGAGGCTGGAAATTACCGAAAGTGCCGTCATGGACAACGCCTACCAAGCGATCGCAATTTTGAATCAACTCAAAGCCCTGAAAGTGAAGTTGAGCATCGACGATTTCGGCACGGGCTATTCTTCTTTGAGTTACCTGCAACATCTCCCCGTCGATACCCTCAAAATCGACCGATCTTTCGTCCATAAAATTGGCGAAAAATCTGACAACTTTAAAATTGTCGCCGCTATCGTCACCCTGGCGCACAACCTGGGCATGGGGGCGATCGCCGAGGGGATCGAAACCCCGCAGCAGCTCGCCCACCTGCGATCGCTGGGCTGCGAATTCGGACAGGGGTTTTTATTCTCTAAATCCCTCGACGCCGGGGAGGTGGAAGCCCTGATCGCGCGATCGCCGCAATGGTGAGTTAAAATTGCGGGAATGACCCCAATTTTCCCCGGGGGACAATGGCAACTATGAACGATAACTTATCACCCCACAAAACGGCGGTTTATTTTCCGATTATTTCGGGTTTTATTGCCCTAATTTTCTGCGGTTTTTTTATCCTGGCTGGTTCTGCCCAAGAAAGCCCGACTTATGAAGCGATGCCGGGAGGCGATATCCCCCGTAAAGAAGACCCCCAACCCAAGTTCCATCGCCGCTCTGACCCGCCCCCCGAACCGCCACGGCGATCGCGATCGGGGGGGTGGATCTTCGCTGCCATTTTGCTGTCGGGCGGGGGCATCGGCGGCGGGTATTTATTCCGTATTAACCGGGAGCTACAACTCAAAAATCGACAGCTCGAAAGTCGCATTTTTCAGAGTCAAAAAGAGTTGACGGAGGCCAATTCTAAACTCAAAACCAACCTGGTCAAACTCAAAAAATGTGGTCGGCGGTTGAAGTGGGAAATCGTCGAACGCAAGCGGGCGGAGGCGGCCCTGAAAGCCGCCAACCAAGAGCGGGAACTCCTCGAAGAACTCAGCCAAATTGCCAAAGTCCGGCAGATGGACGATCGCGTGAAGCTCGAAACCCACAAAATCGCCCTGGAAAAGGCGAACGAACGGCTGCAACGGGAAATTCAAGAGCGCCGCAAAGCGGAAGAGGCCGCGGCGGCGGCTAACCGCGCCAAAAGTCTGTTTCTCGCCAACATGAATCACGAACTGCGGACGCCGCTCAACGCCATTTTGGGGTTCGCCCAACTGATGTCCCGCGACCCGGAAATTTCCCGGCAAAATCGGGAATATCTCGACATCATCTGCCGGAGCGGCGAACATTTGCTGACCCTGATCAACGACGTTTTGGAAGTCTCCAAAATCGAGGCGGGGGTGATTTCCCTCAACCCCGTCGCCTTTGACCTCTACGCCCTCCTCAACTCCCTCGAACAACTGTTTCAACTGAAGGCGAAATCCGCCGGATTGGTGCTGCGGGTGCGGCGGGATTCCGACCTGCCCCGATACCTGAAAGCGGACGAAGGCAAACTGCGGCAAATTTTGATCAATTTACTCGGAAATGCGATCAAATTTACCGAAGCCGGGACCGTCACCCTGCGGGTCGCCGCCGGGACGGGGGACGCGCTCTATTGCGAAGTGGAGGACACCGGACCGGGGATCGCCCCCGAAGACTTCGACCGCCTGTTCGAGCCCTTTTCCCAGACGGAAACCGGGCGGCGATCGGGGCAGGGCACGGGTTTGGGCCTGTCCATCGGCCGCCGGTACGTCGAACTGATGGGGGGGGAAATGACGGTCCGCAGCCAGTTGGGGCGGGGGACGACGTTCGCGTTTCACGTCCGGTTTGCCCCGGTATCGGCCGACGAGATCCGGGCGACTGCGCCGATCCCCCGGCCCGTCGCCCTGGCTCCCGGCCAGCCCGCCTACCGCATCCTCGTGGTCGAGGACGAGCGGGAAAATCGCCTGCTGTTGCAGAAATTGCTGACCCTGATCGGGTTCGAGGTGCGGACGGCGGAAAATGGCCGGGACGGGGTGCTCGAATGGCGGCGTTGGCAGCCCCATTTGATTTTGATGGACATCCGGATGCCGGTGACGGACGGCTGCGAAGCCGCCCGGCAAATTCGAGGCCTGGAGAAGAAACGGCAGAAACGGCGGCGGACCCCCATCGTCGCGTTCACTTCCAACGCCCTGGAGGAGGAGCGATCGGCGATTTTGGCGGCCGGGTGCGACGATTTCATCAGCAAGCCATTTCGGGAAGACATTTTGTTGGAAAAGATGAGAGAATATCTGGGGTCCGAGGATATCTACGAAAGGGTCTGCCCTGCCGCGATTCAGTCCCAGTTCGCGCAGCAGGAGCCGACGCGGACAGATCTGAACGTGATGCCGAAAGATTGGGTTGCTCAACTCCACCAGGCCGCCAGGGGCGCCGACGACGAACTGATGCTCAATTTGATCCGCCAGATTCCGGAAACTGAGCGTCGGCTGGCGAATTCCCTGACCGAATTGGTCCTGAATTTTCGCTGCGATCGCATCATGAGTTTGTCGGAAACCCGAGCTCCCGTTCGGGACTGAGTTCCCCGACTTTCCGCCCGTCGCAACTTAAAATCGATCGCCTATAATTGACCCGAGCCCTTTTACTTTTTCCATCCCTCGCCCTTTCTTATCCCACCCATCTGTCAATTTCTATGAACAATAGTTTGACCGCTTTTCCCCCTGCCAATATTCTGGTGGTTGACGACACGCCGAACAACCTCCGCTTTCTCTCTAATACCCTGAAACAGCAGGGGTACAAGGTGCGGGGTGTCGTGGATGGGAAAATGGCTTTGATCGTCGCCAAAACAGCCCTGCCCGACATCATTTTGCTGGATATAAAAATGCCGAATATGGACGGTTACGAGGTCTGCGAACACCTGAAAGCCGCCCCGGAAACCCGGGAAATTCCGGTGATTTTTTTGAGCGCGCTCAATCAGGCGGCGGACAAGGTGAAGGCGTTTGCGGTGGGGGGCGTGGATTATATCGGCAAACCGTTTCAGGTGGAAGAAGTGCTGGCCCGGGTCAAAAATCAACTCAATTTACTCGCGGCGCGATCGCAGATTGTCCGCCTCAACGAAGAACTCGAATTGCGCGTCAAAGAGCGCACCTCCCAACTCGAGGAGAGCAATCGAAAGTTGCAACAAGAAGTTCTGGAACGGCAGCACGCCCAGCAAAAATTGCTGTTCATGGCTTGGCACGACCACCTGACGGGGCTGGCGAATCGGGCGCTGTTCATGACCAGGCTCAACCAATCCCTCGCCCGGGTCAAACGGGAATCGAACTATCAGTTTGCGATGTTATTCTTGGATTTAAACCGCTTCCGGGTGATCAACAATTCCTTGGGACACCTGATGGGAGACGAACTCCTGGTCGCGATCGCCAAACGGTTGGGTCCCTGCGTCAAATCCTCCCACCTGCTGGCCCGGTTGGGGGGGGACGAATTCACGATTTTATTGGAGGAAATCGATAACCTCGACGAGGCGATCGCCCTGGCGGAACGGATTCAAAAAAAACTCGACATTTCATTTAAAATTGCCGGCCAGTACGAGGTATTTATCAATGCCAGCATCGGCATCGTTTTGGCGAATGACACCTACGACAAACCCGAACAGATTTTGCGGGACGCGGATACGGCGATGTATTGGGCGAAGGACTCCGACCGCCGCACCTGCTACCAAGTCTTCGACCAGACCATGCACGCCAAAGCCCTGACCCGACTCCAGGTCGAAACGGACCTGCGGCTGGCGATCGAAAATCAGGGGTTGATGCTGTACTACCAGCCCATCGTCTCTCTGAAAACCGGGAAGCTGGCCGGTTTCGAGGCCCTCGTCCGCTGGCGACACCCCACCCGGGGGGTGATTTCCCCCGGCCATTTCATTCCGGTGGCCGAGGAGACGGGGCTGATCGTCCCGATGGGACTGTGGGTGTTGCGGGAAGCCTGCCGCCAACTGCGGGAGTGGCAGCGACAGCGGCTCGGGGCCGACGACACCCTGACGTTGAGCGTCAATTTGTCCGTGAAGCAGTTTTCCCAACCGCAACTGGTGGAAACCGTCGATCGCATCCTCGCGGAAACGGAACTCGACGGCTCTCACCTGAAGTTGGAAATCACCGAAAGCGCCATCGTGGACAACGCCGAAATCGCGATCGCCATCCTCGAACAGCTCAAAGCTCGCCAGGTGCAGTTGAGCATCGATGACTTCGGGACCGGCTATTCGTCCCTGAGCTACTTACAACAGTTCCCCGTGGACACGCTGAAAATCGACCGCGCCTTCGTCAGCCGCATCGGACGCACCGACGAAGATCTGAAAATTCTCCGGGCGATCGTCACCCTCGCCCACTCTCTCGGGATGCGGGCGATCGCGGAGGGCATCGAAACTCCCCAACAACTGGCCCATCTCCAGAAATTGGGATGTGAATTCGGCCAGGGATACTTTTTCGCCCGCCCCCTTGACATCGAATCCGCCAAGGAACTCATCGCCGCCCAACCCTGTTGGTATAGCAACGGACTCCAACGGTTAGGACATTGCGATCTGTAGAAACGGAGTCAGTCGTCGGAAGATCTGTCCTAACCGCCTTGGCGGTTGCTATAACTGATGCGGCGGCGCGGAGCGACTCAACTGGAGGTATCTACGGTTTCGCTCTCGCCGTCCTCATTTCTCCCCTCGTAGCCCGTCTGGGCGACGATCGAGCTCTCATTTCTGACTCGATTCAAGGACGACGATTGGGCAGATTCGACCGCGCCAAAATCAGCAGACAATAACAATCCACAGCTCGTAGAGGCGACCAGCCCGAGCATGACAGCAATTTTTTTCATCTTAGATGTACCCTGATTCGGAATCCGCCCGAGTTGGGATGGGGTCGGGCAACCCAAAATGGGTGATTGCAATCACCCACTCCGAAGCAAAAGATCGGCGTTTCAAAGGATTGACCGGGAAGCATTCCCGAATCACAAATATCCGACAAATTTTTGCTTCGACCTACTTTTATATCTTCGGACAAACTGACGGATTTGGGGAGCGGGTTTTAACCCATCAGGACCTTCATCCGTCATGGGTATTACCACCGACAATCGCGGCGAACCGGCGTCAAATTTCGGAAAATTGTCGCGAAAATAAGGTTGAGAAACGGTCACATTGTCAATCGTAGAAATTGAGGGTGCGATCGCGCATTTGAACCGGTTCCAACTCTATTCCAGCTTACCGCAATACCCGGGTGTCCGACCAGGAAGCTGCCAAAACTTTCGGCACCGAAACCCGAGTGCGGACTCCCACGCCGTGATCGTCCCGATCTCCATCTCACTTAGGATGTAAGAGAACGGGAGGCGATCCGAAGCGCGATCGCTGCGGATTTTGGCCCGCTCCCGTTGGGGTATTCAAGATTGACAGGATTTTCGCTCGGTTCCGATCGCTCATCTGGGGAGGCTCTACACATGGGTTTGAAGGCTCTATTTCGTCGGCGACCGCACGACGCGCCCAAACTGTCCCTGCGCCTGGTTTTGGTCGTCCCCTTCTTCGTGCAAATTATTATGGCGGTGGGATTGACGGGGTGGCTCTCCTTTCGCAACGGCTCCCGCGCCGTCAACGACTTGGCCACCCAGTTGCAGGGGGAAGTGAGCGATCGCATCCGCCAGGAACTCGACACCTACCTGGAAACCCCCCACCTCGTCAACCAGATCAACGTCGATGCGGTACGCCTGGGGTTGATCTCCCTGGACAATCTCCCCCAACTCGAGCGCTACCTGTGGACCCAGATGCAGCAGTTCCAAACCGCCAGCTACATCGGCATCGGCACCGAAACGGGGGTTTACATCGGCGCCAACCGCTACGACGACGGCTCCATCGAATTTGACATCCTCGCGGACAGCACCGGCGGCAATTTGGAAAAGTGGCTGGCGGACGCCGGGGGAAACCGCACCGAGTTGGTCAGCGTCCGGGACAACTACGACCCCCGAATCCGGCCGTGGTATCGAGCGGGGGTGGAGGCGGGGGAACCCGTCTGGAGTGAAATCTACGCCTATTTCGGCTCCAAGGCCCTGGTGATTTCCGCCAACCAACCCATTTTCGACGGGGACGGCAATTTGCTGGGGGTGGCGAGCACGGATTTGACGTTGGAGCGAATCAGCGAATTTCTCAGCACCCTGGAAATCGGCAAAACCGGACAGACATTCATCATGGAACGCAACGGTTTGCTGGTGGCGACTTCGACCCTGGAAGAAACCTTCGAGAACGAGGACGAAACCCGGGCGACACCCAGAATTCGGGCGGTGAACAGCAGCAATTCCCTCACCCAGGCGACGGCTCAATATTTGAGCGATCGCTTCCAAGATCTTGGCGAAATTGACGGCCGAGAACAGTTGATTTTTCGCCTCGACGGACGGCGGGAATTTTTGCAGGTGACTCCCATTACCGACCCCCGGGGGATTGATTGGTTGATTGTGGTGGTGGTTCCGGAGGCGGATTTTATGGAGCGGATTAATGCCAACACCCGCACGACGATTGTATTATGTTTGGTGGCGCTGGTGCTGGCGACGATGTTCGGAGTGTTCACGGCAAGACGGATCGCTCAACCCATTTTACGCCTCAGTGAAGCCTCCGGTGCGATCGCCCGGGGTGCAAGAAATGCCACCGCCAGCGGGGAACTCGACCAGCGGGTTGAGGAGGAGAGCATCGAAGAATTGGGGATTTTGGCACAATCATTTAATACGATGGTGCAGCAGTTGCGGGAATCGTTTATTGCCCTGGAAAAAACTAACCGGGAATTGGAACAACGGGTTGAAGAACGGACGGCGGCTTTGCGTCAGGAGAAGGAGCGATCGGAGCATCTGCTGTTGAATGTATTGCCCAAACCGATCGCGGACCAGTTGAAACGGGACCAAAAAGCGATCGCCTCGGCTATTGAAGAAGTGACGATTTTATTCGCGGATATCGTCGGATTCACCCCCCTCTCGGCACGGATGCCGCCCATCGAATTGGTGAGTTTGCTCAACGAAATGTTTTCCATTTTCGACCATCTGGCGGAAAAGCACGGTCTGGAGAAAATCAAAACCATCGGCGATGCCTACATGGTGGTGGGGGGTTTGCCTTTGCCCCAGGACAACCACGCAGAAGCGATCGCGGATATGGCATTAGAAATGCAGGCGGCGATGAAGCAGTTCCAGAGCGACGATTTACCCGGTTCTGAATCCTTCCAAATTCGCATCGGCATCAACACCGGATCGGTGGTGGCGGGGGTAATTGGAATCAAAAAGTTTATTTATGATTTATGGGGAGATGCCGTTAATATTGCTTCTCGCATGGAATCATCGGGGGCGCCCGGTTCCATCCAAGTCACGGAGGAAACCTATCGGCGCCTGCGGGAAAAGTATGTATTTAAAAAACGGGGAGAAATCCCCGTCAAAGGAAAGGGAGAAATGACGACCTATTGGCTGCTCGGAAAAAATCCCCAATTGTAGGGGCGCAAGGCTTGCGCCCTCAAAGCTCGGAAAAAATCCCCAATTGTAGGGGCGCAAAACTTGCGCCCTCAAAGCCGAAATTTTCACCGCAGAGGCGCGGAGGGCGCAGAGGAAAATCAACTGTAGAGCAATATTATATGGCGGCACACTTTCTCATGGTGTTATAGTACGTCAAATCCGAGCAGAAGTCAACCCCAAATCCACAAAAATTTCCCCACCCGCAAACCCCCCGTTGTTGGGTTTGAGTCCCCGCCGGTCCGAGGGTGCGATCGCATTTTTGAAATCGCCGAAATCCTTGTCAGGCAGAAGATACAGCCTTTTCAAGGTGACACCACTCTCCAGCCTTCGCATAAAAAATGATCGCTTCTCCGATAGCTATGTAGCGGCAAGCAAGCCACCCCCAGAGTGGAAACGGCGAGTCGCCCAATTTCTGCAACCCACAACATGGAGTGCAATATGTGGAACTGGCTGAAAAAATTGTGGAAAAAAGCCAAAAAGTTAATGGAAACTATCTTTCAGGCGTTCATCGAATGGGTACTCACCTTGATTGAAGTCTTTTATCTGGCTTACCTCACCTCTGTCATTCTGACCTACTTTGCCGTCGCTTATCTGCTGTACTTCCTATTCTACATTCTCGACGGCGAAGCGGTGGTCGAAATGTGGGAACCCCAAGGAGAATCCGTCATCAGCAAACTCGAAAAAGCACCCAGCAACGTCGTCAAACCCAACCGCAAAGAAGCGACCGTGCTGAAAGCAGTTCGCAATTAAAGGCAAAGAGTCTGATCTCCCCAAATTGAATTGTAAACAGGACGTAAAACCATGCCAAGGCCCAATCAGAATCACACCCATCAAACCCACAACCGTCCCACGGTTTTCCTGACCATGACGCTAGAACCCAACCCGTCACGGGACAACAAAATCAAACAGATTGAATTGATTGGCGTTCCCGGAGAAATGCAAGGGGGGCAGTACATCGTCAGCGACACAACCTACAGCTTTATGGACGCAAACATCAGCCGTCCCATCTTTAGCAAGAGTCGTCGGATGTCCCATCTGAATTGGCAAAAGCTGAAAATTTGGCTGGTGGATTCAACGAATGACAACGGCAGTTTTGACTATCAAATTCCCACCGTTGACCATCGGGACTTTGAGATCAAATCGAACAGTCCAGAATCCGCTCTCAAGGGGATCTATGTCCTGGATAACGAGTTGCAGGGTTTGGAATATCGTCACTGGCAGCAAACGGCGCGATCGCTCTTTCAACCCCTGTTCAAAAACTTCGTTCCTCCCCCCCAATTCCCACTGTTTAGCCTCGATAAAAGTCCACTTTACGCCTGGACAGAATCGATGGAAGCGCAGTTAGATCCCTATGCAAAAATGAAGCGATCGCTCTTTTTCGATCACCTGATCATCCAAGTCGATTGACTCTCATCCCAACGCTCTAATCTCCCCCTTTTTTAGCATATCGATTGGATGATTCGGTCAATTTTTCAGAACTGGCTAAACAGTTCGAGGGCGTTTCGGGGCGGGATATCAAAAAGGCGGTTCTGAATGCGGTGGTGGGTGCGGCGAGCACGGAACAGCCGGACTCCGAGAAACGGGTGCATCAGTTCCATTTTATGGAGGCAATGGAGGAGGTGATTGCTGGTAACAAGGCGGCGGCAAAAGAAGAGATTAAGTTGATGCCTGCGACGGAAAATGTCGAGATTCCCCCGCCACCAGATGCCTAAAAATTCCCCAACCGAAAGTCCCGCCTTGAAATGAATTTCAAGGCTCACAGCAGAAGTCCACTTAAGTGGACTGACTCGATTGGATGGTTCTTTAATCCTCTTGAGAGGATTTTCGCTATGAGCTGGGGAATTGATTCCCCAGCGGTTTCTTCCTCCCCAGAGCCATATTATATGGCGGCACATTTTCTCATGGTGTTATAGTCTGTCAAATCCCGAAAAAAGTCAAGCTCAAATTCACAAAAATTTACCCGCCCACAAACCCCCCCGTTGTTGGGCTTTAGCCCCCCCCGCCGCCCGCGCCCAACCCAACCCCGCATAAAAAACCCGTGCCAGAATCGATAGAACAGCAGACGCCCAAAACAACCCCCGAAAACGAGGAATTATGAAACAATTCTTTGAACCCCTTCGCCGCTTTTGGCGGCGGCTGCGGGAAACCCCGCCCATTGCCCAACCCAAACCACCCCAGGAAGTATTGCCGATGAACGAAGAGAACCAACAGAGACTCGCCTTTCTGCAAGCCTTGCTGCAAGCCGAAATCAATGGAGGCGCCGAGGATGTTTATCAGGAATTGGATAAACGGGGTGGACGGCTTGACCCCCACTTGGCTGATGCGGCGAAAACCTTTCTTCAACAAGTCCGCACGGCAGAAAATCAGGAGTTAGAAGAAGGCGTCGTCGGACTGATTGAAAACATCGCCATTCGTCTTCAGGACTATCCCCGAGGTCGCCGAGAACAGAATGTCGCCATTGCCATTCAACTCTATCGGTTGGTCCTCGACGCCCGACCCCAAGATCGCCTCCCGGACAAGTGGGCACAAACCCAAAACAACCTGGGGACTGCCTACTCAAACCTCCCCACGGGCGATCGCGCGGCCAACCTGCAACGGGCGATCGACTGCTACCAAGCGGCCCTCACCGTCAGGAAACCCGACACCGCCCCCCTACAATGGGCCACGACCCAAAACAACCTGGGGACTGCCTACTCTGACCTCCCCACGGGCGATCGCGCGGCCAACCTGCAAGACGCGATCGACTGCTACCAAGCGGCCCTCACCGTCTGGAAACCGGAACTTTTCCCCTTAGATTGCCTGACAACCGCCCGCAATTGGGCGAACCTGGAATTTAATCAAGGGCATTGGCAAGATGCCTTAAAGCAGTATCAGGTTGCCATTGAAGCCATTGAACTCTCCCGGCGTTCCGCCCTCAGCGAAGACCGTCGCCAGCAGATTGTCGCCGAATCGATTTATATTTACGAAAACGCCATCCAAGCCGCCATCAACCTCGACGACATCCCCACCGCCCTGGAAATCGTCGAACGGGTGAGGGCGAAACGCCTGGTAGACTTGATGGCAACCGCCGACCTCTACGCCGACGGCAACATTCCCCCCCAGGTGCAGGAGTGGCTGCAACAACTCGATCGCCTCGACGACCAAATCACCCAAAAACGCCAGGAATTTAAAGACAACTCCGGGGAAACCCAAGACAACTCCGGGGACACCCAAGACGACTCCGGGGAAACCCAACCCGACAAACTCAAAACCCGCCAACTCCGCGCCGCCACCACCGTCTCCGCTGACATTGCCGAAATCGAAGGCCAAAAACAAGTCATCCTCGACCAACTCGGCAACGTTGATGAAGTCGTCGCCAAACTGCGGCAAGTTCAACCCCCGAAACTCTCAGATTTTCTACCCCTGCTATCGGAAAAAACGGCAATTCTCAACTTTTATACCACCGACAACGATACCCATATTTTCATCCTCCGTTCGGGAGAGTCCCAACCCCGTTGTTTCACCTGCAAAGGACAGGGCTACAACACCCTACAACAGTGGTTGCGAAAAATGTGGGTTGCCCCCTATGCCGGGTTTGGCATCACCGAAGCAGACGAAAAAAAACACCAGGAAAAACGCAAACAACGCAAGCAACAGTGGAAGCGGCGAATGCCCAAAGTGCTGGCGGTTCTCTCCCGCCGCCTGGAACTGAACCGCCTGATAAAAGAACACCTGCAAGACATCGAAGAATTAGTCATCGTTCCCCATCTGTTCCTGCATCAAATCCCCTTCGCCGCCCTACCCATCCATCTCCCCTCGCCCACTGGGAGAGGGGTTGGGGGTGAGGGCTATCTCGGCGATAAATTCCTCATCCGATACGCCCCCAGCCTGCAAGTGCTCGGCTTCTGCCACAAACGCGGCAACATCTCCGACACCAATTATGGCACTGCAGAAAACGCCACCGACGACCTGCCCTTCAGCGGCTTTGAGGGGGCAAAAGTCGCCGAATTCTTCAAAATCGACCCCCAACGGCGTCTCATCGGTTCGGCGGCTACCCGCCAAAACTACCGGAAATTACTCCAACAAGTTAACCGCCTGGTGAGCACCCACCACGCCCAAAGTCGCTTCGACAATTCTCAAGAGTCGGGATTACTACTCAGCGACGGCACCATCAGCGTCAGCAAACTGTTTTCTCCCGGTTGGCGTTTCCCGCAACTGGAGGAAGTGTTTCTCTCCTGTTGCGAAACGAACCTATTTTTTCCCGGTAGTTTAGTTGATGAACCGGTGGCATTGAGTACGGGATTTCTCTGTGCGGGGGCGCGGGGTGCCATAGCCAGTCAGTGGGCAATTTACGACTGTTCGGCGGCGCTGTTATCGATTCTCTATCACGAACAGCGGGGGGAGGGATTAAACCGGGTTCAGGCGTTGCAAGCGGCACAGCAAAAAATGCGGCGGATGACGGCGGCGGAGTTTAAGAAGCGGTATAAAAAGCCGGTGGAAAATCATCTGAAAGCCGAGGAAAATCGAGTCCTCAATAATTCCAAAGCCCTCACCCGTGTCGGGGATGCGAAAAAACTGGTTAAAAAGTATGCCAAGGACAAAGGTTGTCCGTTTGAGCATCCGGTGCATTGGGGGGCGTTGGGCTGTTACGGTTTGGGGTTGCTCCCCCTAAATCCCCCTTAAAAAGGGGGACTTTGAAGAGGGTTGGGGTTGCTCCCCCTAAATCCCCC
>NZ_JAJENU010000240.1:0-4639 GCF_035615495.1 Lyngbya sp. CCY1209
ACTTTGATAATGCCTTTGAGAATCCAGCTTTGGATTACTTAAGAATCTGCGTGGTTTTAACCCGCAGAGTATCAACTGCCATTATCGACTGATAAGTTGTCGAATTCATCAATCAACCGGGCGTGGGGGGGGCGATGTCGCCCCTACCCCTAGACCCGAGGCATTTCGGTTTTATTTATGCGAGTTGGGCGGCAAATTGTATTCGCTTATACTGAAAAAAATCCCTTCCCTAAATCTCAATTTTCGATTATATTGAGATCGATGCCACAAATCACTCAGGCAACCCCATGAGGGCGAATTATGACTTACACCACTGTTCAATACTCACTCGACGTCATCAAAGACGAAGTACGCAATCTCATTAACAAGGGTGCGATCGGCCGTCAGCAACCGATTTACACGCTCTGCCAATTCATTCCGGCTCGGGAATGGGCCTATGTGGAGTGCGAACTCGAGGCGTGCAACTTCCTGTTGCGCGATCGCATCGGCGACCTAATCGGATCTGAAAAATGGGAGAATGATTAGAGTCAAGGCTCAATCCGGCCTTTGAAGCGATCGCGGGTTGAGTGACATCAATGTTGACTTAAGCAAATTTAATCGGGTTGGGTTTTTCAGAGTTGACGGTGAGAATTCAATCGAACACCCGACCGGGTTGATTTTCGGAACTTCCCATTCCAATTATCTGTGGCAACGGAACTCAATTCGTGCCAAAAATTCAGTTCGTCGCGATACTTTAATTAATGCAGCGTTTAAAATTTAGGGACTCCTTCAACTCGGCCCTCTGAAAAACCCAACCCCACAAATGCAGCGAGTATTTGTTGACATCTTCCCCGACCTCCGCTGAAGGTACGGGGATTCTACTTTTTTTCTCCGGGCCATCGGCTCCGGATTGCAAGGCGTCGTCAGGTGGACGAGTCAGACTCCCGCAGGCGCTGCAACTCAGCCCTCAACGTCGCAATTTGGTCGGTGAGTTCTTGAATTTCGCCGATCTCGCCGGACTGGGAAACCGGAGGGGCGGGGGGCGGGGCGGGAGTCGCGCCCGAATTGACCGTCGTGGCGGATTCGGACTGGCCGGAGTTGGAGAGGATGGTATCCACGAAACTGCGGGCTTCCTCTTCCGTCACGGCCCCCTTCTCAGCCCACTCTTCGGCAAGCTGGCTCAACTGGGACTGAATTTTTTCGAGATTCTCATCGCGCTTTTGGGGATCTTGCAAGATTTCAATTAAAGAGGAAGTCGCGCCCAAGGTGACGCGAAATCCCTGGTGTAACATCTGAGTCAGGTTATCGACATTCATGAGAATCGAAACTCGTCGAGGAATAACAGGGGCAGACTTCCCACCGCTCCCAAATTTTGGAGAACGGGTGTCGGAAACCGTCGAGTCAGCCAATTGGAAACCCATTCTAGCACTCGCCGACCGGTGCGGGCTAGGCGACCCGGAAAAATCGCGGGTCAAGGTCAAGCGGCTTGGTCGATGTACTGCTGAATATCATCAGCGATCTGGGTCAACTCAGCCTCCGTCGTGAGTTTGATCCGCTCGTCGCGGACCGTGACCAGAACTTTGGCGGCGAAGGGGCTCGGCCAGATGTTGGGATTGCAGAACACCTCCAGGAACACCTCCCCCGCGTGTCGGTACTCGACCGGTTTTTGGGGGGCGGGCCGCCCGGTGCCCGGGGTCGATTGGGCGGAAACGGCTTTGAGCTTTTGCATCAGTTCGTCGAGGGCCGCTTTCAAATGGCGGGCGGCTTCGGGGGTGAAGCGCAGGGAGACGGAGCCTTGAATTAAATTGAGGGTCAGGGGGGGGGCGGACATGATTCGTTTTTAAGATGGTATGCCAGTTCGCTGCGATCGCATTGTACCCGCCGATGCGATCGCCCGCGACATTTCCACCGCCCGCGAAAGTTCCCTCCGACTCGCCGGCGGCCGGAGATCGCGGCAATCGGGCGCGACACGAATCTTAACAGATGTGCGTCCCTTGACTTTCGATATCATTTCGACAAAGATTTCAACGGGTAAAGGTTTCAACCGGGAGCAAGTGCGATGGCGGGCGATCGACGGTCCGAAGTGCGGCGGGTGCTGGTCATCACCCTGATTTTAAATTTGTTGGTGATGGCGATCAAGGCGGTGGTGGGGTGGGCCACGGGTTCCCTGAGTTTGCTGGCCGACGCCCTCCACAGCGTCACCGACAGCGCCAACAACGTGTTGGGATTAGTCGCCAACCACTTCGCCTCCCCGGAACCGGACCGCGAACACCCCTACGGACACCAAAAATTCGACGCGGTGGGCGCCCTGGGGATCGCCGCCTTTTTGGGGATCGCCTGCTTTGAAATTCTCAGCGGCGCGGTGGGGCGGTTATTTTCCGAAGAAAGCCACGCCGTCAACATCTCCCCGTCCCAACTGTGGATTTTGCTGGCGGTGTTGGGGGTGAATATTTTCGTCGCCTACTACGAGCGCCGGGTGGGGCGGCGGGTGGGGAGCGCCCTGCTGGTGGCCGACGCCAAACATACCATGAGCGACGTCTGGATCACGATGATGGTGATCGCCGGGTTGATCGGGGTGTGGCTGGGCAACCGCTGGAACGTCCCCCAACTGCAACTTTTGGACCTGGTGCTGGCGTTTCCGGTGGCGCTGCTGGTGTTCCGCAGCGGTTGGGAGGTGATCGAGGAGAATTTGCCCTGGCTGGTGGACCGGATGGCGATCGCCCCCGAACAGATCAAAGCGATCGCCATGTCCGTCCCCGGCGTCGTCAACTGCCACGCCATCGCCTCCCGGGGGATGATCGGGCGGCAGGTGTTCATCGAAATGCACATGGTGGTGGAGGCGGAGGACGTGGAGACGGCCCACGACATCACGGAGGCGGTGGAGGCCGAACTGGAGAAGCGCTACAACCCCGCCCGGATTCTGATCCACGTCGAGCCCCCCGACTACGAATCGAGCCGCATCACCTACGACGGGCGACCCTCGGAGGGGGGCGGCGGTTCCTTGGGCAGCGAGAAATAGAACGTCGCCCCGTTTCCCGGCTCCCCTTCGGCCCAAACCCGCCCGCCGTGGCGGTGGACGATGCGGCGGACGTTGGCCAGCCCGATCCCCATACCTTTAAACACCTTGCGGGAGTGGAGGCGCTGAAACGGGCCGAAGAGTTTGTCGGCATATTTCATGTCGAATCCGGCCCCGTTGTCGCGGACGGAGAAAATCACCTCCTTTTCGGTTTCGGTGGCGGCGACGGTAATTTCGGCGCGCGAGCAGAGCCGCGTATATTTGACGGCATTTTCCAGCAGGTTTTGAAACACCGTCCGCAACAGCTCCCGGTCGGCCCAAACCCGGGGGAGCGGTTCCACCGTCCAGGCGATCTCCCGCCCCTCCAAATCGATCTCGGCCTGTTGTTTCGTCTGTTGCACGAGGTGAAACGGATCGACCCACGTCGGGAGCATCTGCACCCGGCCGGTGCGGGAAAACCGGATCAGCTCGTCGAGCATCCGGCCGGCCTGTTGGGCGAGGTTGGCGATGGTCTCCAAGTAACTGCTACTCGTGGCGTCGAGTTGCGCCCCGGCGAGATGTTCGTGCAACAAACTCACGAAGCCGTTGATTTGGCGCAGCGGCGCCTGCAAGTCGTGGGAGACGGAATAGGCGAAAATTTCCAACTCCTGATTGGTGGCCTCCAGTTGGGCGGTGCGCTCGTGAATTCGACTTTCTAGGGTCTGGTTGAGCTGGCGAATTTCCGCTTGCGATCGCTTGTGATCGCTAATATCTTCGATCAACCCGTCGATGATCAGGCTCCCCCCGAGCCTCTCCGGCGTCGTACTCACCCGCAGCCAAACCGGGCGCCCGTCCGGCCGCCGGAACTGAATTTCCCGGCACTCTTGGGCCGGCTGCTCGGAATCGACCTGCCCTCGCAGGGCGGCGTCAGCCAGGTCCAGCCGCAGCCGCTCCCGGATGAACCTTTCCACATCTTCGTCCGATCGCAACCCCAGCAAGTCCAGCAGCGCCTGGTTGTACTGCAAGATCTTGCCGTCGGAACCCACGAAAAACACCCCCAAACTCAGTTGATTGAGTAGAGACCCGAGGCGATATTCGGATTGGACGGCCCGCCGCCGACTCTGGACCCGCTCCCACACGGACCGCACCCCTTGGGTGAGGCGGAGAAAATGTTGGGGGGATTTGATGATGTAATCGTCGAGGCCGGCTTTCATGGCTTCGACGGCGATTTCTTCGGTTCCCGTGTTGGTGAACATGATCACGGGACAGTCCGGGTGGCGGGATTTGACCCGTTCGAGGATCTGCAACCCCGTACTCCAACAGAGTTGGTAGTCGGTGATCACCAGGTCGAAATCCCCCCGTTCCAAGATCGCCTCCAACCCTTCCGGTTCCCCGACTTCTTCGATGGCGGTGTCCGAAAATTCTTGTCTGAGCGCCCGGTCGATCAGGAGGCGGTCGTCGGGATTGTCGTCGATCAACAAAATTCGCCGTAGCGGTTGCTCTTGATACATAGTCCTGGTCTCGATCATTTCGCTGGGGTCGGGTGGGCGCAACTGACGAAGGAGCTGACACGGCCGGCGACAAAAATCTCACGAGGATAGTCGGGAGATTGGAAGCCCCGTCTCTTCAGAGCGGGGATGAAAATCGACTCGAGCGGCTTGAGCC
>NZ_JAJENU010000241.1:0-10828 GCF_035615495.1 Lyngbya sp. CCY1209
AAACCCTGATGTCGAGGGAATTTCCCCTCCCTACACCCTACACCCTACACCCTACACCCCCTCTAGCAGCGCTATAACAGCGAAAATCATATTCAGATGATTGGGAAGTTACGGCACTTTTCAAGTTGATGAGGTATGCCGGTTGACTCGAAGTCCCCATCCCCCCCTACCCCCCCTTTGTCAGGGGGGAGATCAGGGGGGATAATGGGGGATCGAACCGTATCGCAGCAGACAGACAACTGCTATAGTGTAGCCAAATAACCGGATTTGATATCAAATCTCACTTTTCACTTTTCACTTTTCATTTCCGACTCCCGAGTCCCTCATTCCGAGAGGGCCGATCGCCGGCCCCCATTTTTTCCGCAGATAAGCGGACGAAACTGGGGTTATTCATCACCGCTCTCCGAAATTCTTCTAACAGTTCCAATAATGTCGAGAGGGGGGTGTTGGGGTTTTGTGCCACCAGATTGCGGGTGGCGATATCCTCGCTGCGGCCGAGTTTTTTCAGCAGTTCGCCGGGGGCGTTGGGGTTGTTGGCGACGAGCCGCCCCAAGTCCGTACTTTTGTGGGCGATCGCTTCCAGGCGGGCGGGGGGGGTTCTGGGATTTGCCGCTTCTTTTTGTAAGGTCAATCGGTCGGAAATACTCATGTTCGCCGAAACATAAAATAATAGATGCTTGTTCTGTTTAAAAAAGTCTCCTCACCGGCGATCGCCTCGCCCCCGTCCGTCAGATTTTTACCGACGCTTCGGCGGGAAGTTTCGCTTTGATCTGTTCGACAAAGGCTTTGTGATCGGTGATGGGTTTGGGGATGTAACCGTCCGCACCACTTTGGGCGAGAAAATACTCGCGATCGCGATCGCCGCCCTGGGCCGTCACCAAAATAATGGGCAGATCGGCCGTTTTGGGATTTGCTTTCAACATTTGCGTGATTTTGAGGCCATCGATCGCCTTTCCCTCGTAATAGCTGTTGGCGAGGTAGATATCCATCAAAATCAGGTCGGCCTCTTTCGCTGTCGCCATTTGCAGCACCGTTTCCACGTCTTCGGTGTGATGAGCCGCCATTCCACCTTTTCGGGTCAAAATTCGTTCAAATACCTTCCAATTGATGGGATTATCTTCGACGACGAGAACGGTTTTCATGATCCCTGCCCTCCTTTGGGAAATTCCAGTGACTCCATCTCCACTGATACTATCTAGTGTCCCCAATTTATGCAGATTCGTCGATGGGAATAAGTTCAGGAGTTGGGGAGTTCGCCGGCGAAATGCGATCGCCCCCAAGGGCAAAAGGGTGAAAAAGTTCAGGTCGAGAATAAGGGTGTGGGGGGTGGGGTGTGGGGATTCGATACCTCACGATGGGTTAGAATGGAAAGATGATATCGACAAATCAGGCGGAGTTTCACCTTATATGCAGAAGCGTTCCAATATCGACTCCACGGAAATGACCCGGCGGGCGGCAGATTTGGTCAGTGCCGCATCCAACCGTTACAAAATTACCGTTCAGGTCGCCAAACGAGCCAAACAGTGCCGCTACGAAGACTTCGACAATATGGACGAAAATTTGATGAAACCGGTGCTGCGGGCGATCGTGGAGATGTCCGACGAGTTGACCCAGCCGGAAATTATTGTCGATCGCTAAATGATTTCGTTGCCATGAGACGGCCAAATTTTCGACGACAATGGCGACAAAATCGACTCGTTATCCTGGGGATGGCGAGTCTGTTGGTATGGGGGGCGATCGCGGGGACGGCTCCCACTCCGGGACGGGCCGAATTGTTTCCCGAGTCCCCCCAAACCCGGGTCGCCCAACAGATTCCCCTGCGGGTGAGAGATGTCTGGAAACAGGTTTACGAGCGTTTACCAGACCTCCCCGAGGAAAATAATTACGTTTCCGCAGATACCGGGGAACTCGCCGCAGACAACACCCTGATCGATCGCCTGATCCGCTATCATCTCTACGTCCAAAGCCGTCCCCCCCAATTTCGGTTCGACTGGAAATTGACCCTGGCGGACTATCTGGGGGCGAACGAGTTGATGAGAGAGGAACAGTACCCCAGCGCGACCTCGCTGCGGGACAATCCGATGCAGGGCGACCGGGAGGCGATCCGGACCCTGAGCCGGGAGGAACGGAACGCCCTGGTTGACGTTCTGGTGAGTATTTTTAACCCCGAAGCGGCTCGGGCTCAATCCGACCCGGAACCGCCTCGCTCCGAACCTCCCCCGCCGGACTCTTCGGACGATTCGGACGCCCCCTTTCCCCCCCTTCCCGAGGCGGGGGACGCAGAATTGTTGCTGCCTTAATTGGAACATGGAGAAAATTCTCAAAACCGGAGTGGGTTGGCGGTTGGGGTGGAATCCCCAGGCGCCCGAGTACCGGGGATTGGTGGGCGGCGACGGGTGGGCGATCGAATTGACGGAAGCCGAGTTGGAGGATTTTTGTCGCCTGTCCGGACAACTCGCGGACGCCGTGGCGTCCATGGCGGCGGAGTTGATGGACGAGGAGCGGATCGCCTGCGAAGCCGAAAGCGATCGCCTGTGGATGCAGGTGGAGGGCTACCCCCACGCCTACAGCCTGCAATTGATCCTCAACGGCGGGCGTCGCTGCGAGGGAAGCTGGCCCCCAGAGGCGGTTCCGGAACTTTTGGCGGCGATCAAAATTTTGGGGGTTTACTAATTTTGAATTTTGGTGTTATACTAGCAAAGCACGTCGGGGCGTAGCGCAGCTTGGTAGCGCACCACTTTGGGGTAGTGGGGGTCGTGGGTTCAAATCCCGCCGCTCCGATTTTTGTTAAACCCTTATCTAGCAATGATTACAGCGCTTTATTCAAGTGCTGTAACGGCTACCGCTACCCAAAATCTACCCACTTCCCTTATCTAGCACAGGTCAATACACGGTAGGAATGCTCTCTAGCGCTTGACGCACCATATGGGCTTTCTCAACAGCTTTGATGACACTCGGGGGAGTTGTCTTCACTCCACAAGGCTTGGGGTGGCGCGCTCCACTGGAAATCGGTCGTTTCTGGGGGCCAGATTGGTTGAGCCCGAAATTGAGAACCCGTCGGGCGATCGCGATCGCGCAATGGTGTCGGATTTCAGATTCGACTATGATATAAAACATTGCCCAACTGCCGAGCGATAAATCTGTACCATGTTCGATGCCCTAGCTGAACGTCTGGAGTCCACCTGGAAGAAACTCCGGGGCCAAGACAAAATCACCGAATCCAACATTCAAGACGCCCTCAAAGAGGTCCGCCGCGCCCTGCTGGAGGCCGATGTCAACCTCCAGGTGGTGAAAGAATTTGTCAAGGAAGTCGGCGTTCAAGCCCAGGGAGCCCAGGTCGTCTCCGGCGTGAAACCGGGGGAGCAGTTCGTCAAGATCGTCCACGACGAGTTGGTCAAGGTGATGGGGGAGAGCAACGTCCCCCTCGCCCGAGCCGAGGAAGCCCCGACGGTCGTACTGATGGCGGGTTTGCAGGGGACGGGTAAAACCACCGCTTCGGCGAAGTTGGCCCTGCATTTGAAAAAACAGAATCGCACCGCCTTGTTGGTGGCGACCGACGTCTATCGTCCGGCGGCCATCGACCAGTTGATCACCCTCGGGAAACAGATCGATGTCCCGGTGTTTGAACTCGGGGCGGACGCGGACCCGGTGGAAATTGCCCGCCGGGGGATCGAACACGGCAAGGCCCAGGGGATCGATACGGTGATCGTGGATACGGCGGGGCGATTGCAAATTGACCAAAACATGATGGCGGAACTGGCTCAAATCAAAGAGACGGTTGAGCCCCACGAAACCCTGTTGGTGGTGGACGCCATGACCGGTCAGGAGGCGGCGACCCTGACCCGGACCTTCAACGACCAAATCGGCATCACCGGGGCGATTCTGACCAAACTGGACGGGGACAGCCGCGGGGGTGCGGCCCTGTCGATCCGGCGCATTTCCGGCGCCCCGATCAAGTTCGTTGGGGTGGGGGAAAAGGTGGAGGCTCTGCAACCGTTCTTCCCCGATCGCATGGCGTCGAGAATTTTGGGGATGGGGGACATCCTGACGCTGGTGGAAAAGGCCCAGGAAGAGTTCGACATCGCCGACGCCGAGAAAATGCAGGAGAAGATCCTGGAGGCGAAATTCGACTTCACGGACTTCCTGAAGCAGACCCGGATGATGAAAAATATGGGGTCTTTGGGGGGGTTGATGAAGCTGATTCCGGGGATGAACAAGATTTCCCAGGATCAGTTGGAGCACGGGGAAGCGCAACTGAAGCGATCGGAAGCGATGATCAATTCCATGACCGTCCAGGAGCGCAAAAATCCCGAATTGCTCTCCAATTCCCCCTCGCGGCGCAAGCGGGTCGCCCGGGGGGCGGGCTACGCCGAACAGGACGTGATGCGCCTGGTGAAGGATTTTCAGCGGATGCGAACCTTGATGCAGCAGATGGGTCAGGGCCGGTTTCCGGGGATGGGCGGAATGCCGGGGATGGGCGGAATGCCGGGGATGGGCGGAATGCCGCCGGCGGGGTTCCGGGGGTATCCCGGCGGGGGTGGCAAAAAGAAGAAGAAAGCCAAAAAGAAGAAAGGTTTCGGGCAGCTTTAGAGGGTCGAGCCGGGTCGAGTCCGGCGGGAAAAATGTTAGAATTTTAGATTCCAGCACTTCGATGCTGGTGCCAGTCACTCTGTCCCAGACTGAAAAAATAGCGTACAATCCATAAGGAGAGTCCATTAGCTCAAGATGATCAAACTGAGATTAAAGCGGTACGGTAAAAAGCGAGAAGCGAGCTATCGAATTGTCGCGATGAACAGCCTGTCTCGTCGCGAAGGTCGCCCCCTGGAAGAACTGGGTTTTTACAATCCCAGAACGGATGAAACTCGATTGGATGTCCCCGGCATTGTTCGACGCCTTCAGCAAGGGGCCCAGCCAACTCGAACTGTGCGTAACATCCTGCAAAAAGCCAATGTCTTTGAACAACTCAAATCCGGAGTCTCCACCGAATCCACCAGCACCGCAGAACCCGCCAGCCAATCCTGATTATGCCCAGTTGGTGCGGTTCCTGATCGGACCGTTTTTGGAGTCCCCAGAAGCGCTGCGGGTCGATTGCGAGCGATCGTCCGCCCAGCGGAAAGTTTGGATTCGACTCGCCTTCGAGGCGGAGGATAAGGGCCGGGTTTACGGCCGCTGGGGACACAACATCCAAGCCATTCGCACCGTGTTATCCACGATCGCCGGGGTGGCCGGAGAGTCCGTCTATTTGGATATTTACGAAGATTCTCCCCCCCAAAGTCGCCCGAGGGCAGCCGCGAATCGGCCGTCGCCCAAACGTCCGACCCGAAGTCGCCGCTCATCTCCCCCCCGGAGGTTGGTGCGTCGGGACGGCCAGTAAACTTGTATGGAAGGCGGCGATCGCTTGCCGCTTTCCCGAGTTTTTTTGTCTGGCCGGGGGCATCATCGATCGCCAGATGTCGGTCGAAATTGAAGTGGATGCGATCGTCCCCGCACCCCCACAGGAAACACCCAATCAAACCCAATTGAATGACTGAGCGATTCACGATTCAGTTACCCAGCATCGAAAGTGCGATCGCCCTCGCCGGCTATCAAGAAGACAACCTGAAAACCCTATCGAAACAAACCGGCGCCCAGGTCGTCCTGCGGGGCCAAGATGTCATGCTCAGTGGGACGGCCAAACAGGTGGAACTGTGCCGGACCCTGATCGAATCCCTCAAAGAATTTTGGAAAGATGGCAAAACCATCACCGGGCCCGACATCCTCACCGCCCGCCACGCCATCAACACCCACCAAGAAGAGAAACTGCAAGAGCTCCAGCAAGATATCCTCGCCAAAACCCGCCGGGGCCAGGAGGTGCGGGCGAAAACCTTCCGCCAGCGCCAGTACATCCAGGCGATCCGCACCCACGACCTGACCTTTTGCATCGGTCCGGCGGGGACGGGAAAGACCTACCTCGCCGCCATCCTCGCCCTGCAAGCCCTCCTCGCCGACGAGTACGAACGCCTGATCCTCACCCGTCCGGCGGTGGAGGCGGGGGAACGCCTCGGGTTCCTCCCCGGCGACTTGCAGCAGAAGGTCAACCCCTACCTGCGCCCCCTCTACGATGCCATCTACGAATTGATCGACCCTGAAAAGGCCAGCAATTTGATGGAACGGGGCGTCATCGAAGTCGCACCCATCGCCTACATGAGGGGACGCACCCTCAACAACTCCTTCGTCATCCTCGACGAAGCCCAAAACACCACCCCGGCCCAGATGAAGATGGTCCTGACCCGCCTGGGATACCGATCGCGCATGGTCGTGACCGGGGACATCACCCAGACCGACCTCCCCCTCCACCAATCCTCCGGGCTCACCGTCGCCCTCAAAATCCTCCAAAATATCGAGGGGATCGCCTTCTGCGAATTTTCCCAGGCGGACGTGGTGCGAAATCCCCTAGTCCAGCGCATCGTCGCCGCCTACGAACGCCATGAAAAATGAGGGAGTCTGGGTGGTAAAATTCCAGTGGAAAAATCGATAAATTGACAAAATGGCAACTTTAAAAGAATTTTTGGAAGCGTGCGAAAAATTGGGGACGTTGCGTCTGATCGTCACCAGCAGCGCGGCGGTTCTGGAAGTGAAAGGCAAAATTTCCAAACTATTTTATGCAGAATTGCCCAAGGGGAAATATGCCAATATGCACGCCGATCTGTTTGAATTTCACCTGAATATGGATGGAATTAAAACGGTTAAATTTGAAACGGGAGAAGCGAAGCGGGGAAATTTCACGACCTATGCGATTCGCTTCGTCGATGGGGAAGATTCCGTCGCTTTGAGTGCATTCCTGCAGTGGGGGAAACCCGGAGAATACGAGCCCGGACAGGTGGAAGCCTGGGAAGAATTGCGACAAAACTACGGCGAGGTTTGGGAACCGACTCCGGTTGAGTCTGTCTGATATCAAGTTGGATATCGAGACCGCTTGGGAATCAATTCCGGAGGGCGCAAGCCAGGGACCCCTACCCGCTTAAATCATCGGTCGATGATTGGGGAGGTTGAGGAGGGGATAACCGGATTTGATAGGAGACGAGTTCTCCTTTCCAAAAAAAACTCCCCGTCCCTCACGCGGGGCGGGGTTTTATGGATTAGGGAGCATCCACATTCATCTATCTACACATTCCTATCTTAGCAAGGGAAATGGAAAATGAAAACTGTTGAATTTACGGGCGATCGCCATCAGAGCAAAGGGCAGATTCCGTAGAAATACGGTTCGATTAGTTTGCCAAACGCTATTTGCTATCTTTTTTGGTGCGAAAACCTGGCCCCCAAATAAACCACAAAATGAGGACAATCAAAACCACAAAAACCCGTTCGGAATCCATGTTCATCGCCTGCCTATCCATCAAGGTCGCCGGCGGTTCGATGATGGGAGGTTTGAGATCGGGATTTCGATAATAGTCCCGGTAGGTGATGACCGGCCGTAGGGTGTAGTCCCTCTCGATGGGACGATGATCATCTCGGACGGGGTGAGGTTCATGGAAGTCCGGTTCCGGATGGTATCGCGTTTGGGGTCGGGGATGGACGGGATATTGCCGGCATTCGTCGGTGGGGGGGGTCCGCTTGTGGGGGACCCGCTTGTGGGGAATCGGATTGGGATTGTCGGGGAAACCGTCGGCGGAGGCGGGGCCGACAAAGATGAGATTAGCCGCGATCGCGATCGCGGAACCGGCAGTTGTCAGAACTCGAAATAGTTTCATACCTGTTGACTCCTCACCACGGGACACCGACGGCGCCATTATAGCAGTTTTCAATCTCATCAGGTAGATAACAATCGGCCACCATTTTTCAATGGTATCGGCCCCAACCTCCAATTTTGGGGGCTGTGATTGGCCGGCGCGGGGATTAAATGGTCGCGAATCAATTCACACGGCTGTAGAGAGTCAGTCCCACAAATCCTTCGCCATATCCCAAGTTTTCTCCCATCTCTTTTCTCCCACATTTTGCACCGTCGAATTTTCCGTTTCCCAGATAACGGTTTTGGACTGACTTTTTTGCTAGAATCATGAAAACCCATGAAAATTGAGTTGAGAGCCGATGCCGTCTAATTTTGATTTCCCCAATAAGCGTCATTTTGTGACCATTTTACTGGTCGCATTGAGTTTAAATTTTACCCTCTTTAAAGGACGAGTTGCGGACTCGAAACCAGCCGCTGATTCCGGGCAGGCGCGACAAGTTTCGGGGGCATTTTTAACCGGAGAAAATGGCCGATATACCGGGGAAATTTTGGTCAATACCTCTGCCGATACCGCCTGGAAAGTTTTGACGGATTACGAGAACTTTCCCCGATTCATGCCCACCGTTATCGACAGTCAACTGTTGACAACACAAGGCAATCAAAAGGTTTTTGAATTGGTGTACCAAATCCGGGCGATCATCGTCGATAAAAGGATCAGAGTTCGGATCGCCAATGTCGAAACCTACCCTCAACAAATAGCCTTCAAGCTAGTGGAAGGAGATTTGCGATCGCTGCAGGGAACCTGGACCATTCAACCCATTTCCTCCAGACAAGTCAGGATTCAACACCAAGTCGCCGTCGATCCCGGTTCAACTCCCAGCAGGGCTATATTTTATAATATCTATGAAAGTAGCTTAAAAAATACCCTGGAAGCGATCAAAAAAGAGGCTGAAGGCCGCAATTAAGATCGCCTTTTTGGGTGTTTTTATCGATGCAGTCTTGCCCAATTTTCAATCAATTTCGGAGGGCTGCATCCCACCCAACTGCAATTCGCCATCCTTACCTTTTGAGAACCCTGCGCGGTTGTTTCGATTCCCAATTTACCCTGTTGGATACAACCGGTCTGCTCGAATTACACGGCGGGGGTCAAAATTCGATCTTTTCCTCCACCGCAGATGTCGAGAACCTCGGCAACTGAATCGCCGAAAGAGACTGCAACTTCCGGCGACGCTGGGGGTAAATCAACGGTGCCGGCCAATTGGCCTCCCGTTCCTCCCGTTCTCCCTCGGAATCGACCCCGCCCCCGACGGCATCCTCAGTTTCGGGGGGAGAGGCCGCATATTCCAGGCGAATGCGGTCCAGTTCCTCTTCCACAAATCTCGGTCGCGGCCATTCTTCCACCGGCGGCTCCTCCGGGAAAGTCTCGGCGACCGGGGGAGCGATCGCCCCCGACTCCCCTTCCTCGGCCGTTGCGGCCGTTGCTGCGGGTGGGCTTTCGGAGTCCACAATTTTCTCCCTCCCAGAGGACGTTTGATTCTCCTCCCCGGGCGTTTCCTCGGATCTTGCCCCCTCCTCCGACCCCTCGTCGGGGTGATGGGACAGTTGCCAAGACCAAGGTTGGACCGGCGACGCTTTGGAGAGTTTCAGGGTCGGGGGATGGAGGACAAAAGATGCCGGAGGTTGCGGTTCCGCCGGAGTTGCCGAGCCTTCCGCCTCCGCAGTTGGGGAGGGGGATGTCGTCCGCTGCGAGTCCCCATAGGGGGAGTGCGACTGCATTTCCAAAGCTCGCTCCAGGGCCGCCTTGAATTGCAGGGTGTGGCGCTGCTGGCGGTACAGGCGCGATCGCAATTCCTGGCAGGTATTTTGAGTCCGAATCAATTCGTGGCACTGTTCATTGTAGCGCTGTTGGGCGGCGGCGCACTCTCGCTCCATCTGCGCCATCCGAGTTTGGCTGGTATCCCACTGGTGGGTGAGGTTTTCCACCAAAACCTGCTGTTGCTCAATGACGCGGTTGGCGACCTCCAGCTTTCGGAACAGCCGAGTCACCTGTTCCCGGGCGAAACCCATTTCCCGGCCTTGTCGGTCGATCTGGGCGTCCTGTTCTTGCAAGCGTCTGTGACAGCCTTCGAGTTCTTCCTCGAGTTCCGCGATGCGATCGATCAGGTCGCGGTTGCAGGTGTGGAGGGCTTGAATGAGGGGGGTCTGGGAATTGTCCGCCGTTGCTTCCGTCGCTTCCCCCGCCGTCCGGGGGTCGGGTTCCGGAGTCGGGGAGGACCCATCGTCCGAGTCTGTCACCACCGGCAATTGGTCGATCGCGATCGCGTTGGGAAAATTGACCGTCTCCCAATCATCATCCCAAGGGTCGGACACTTGCGGGAGCCGGACGGCTTCCCGAGGTCGGGCGATATCAGGTGTTTCCTCTGACGGCTCGGCGCGACGTTCTGGAATCGGTTCGGATGGGGACTGATTCGGAGGAAGACCGGCTTCAGACATGGATAGATCCAGACAGTTACAGAAATCTCGATCTTAGTGTACACCAGTTGGAGCATCTGGATTGATAAGTCAGGGTTATCGGCACAAAAAACCCGGCGATCGCACCAATCACCGGGATTCATATTTCAGACTTTGATGTTGCCCTTTCCTGAAGCCGAGAATCTGATTAAGATTGTCATATTTTTTGACATCGACGCGATCGCTTCGGACGAGGCGCGGCAGGGTTCCCACAGATTTCCCGAGTCGGTTTGTACCGCCGAAGTTTTTCGCCGTAGGTTTCGCGATCGCCAGGTTCCCGGGGACTTCGGAGGATCTCCAATTCGGGATTGACAGCGTTTCGACGGCCCGACAACATCAATGTGTTCAAACAATAAAGAATTGATACGGGAAATGATAAATCAAGAGATTTTTTCCGGCACTCCCAACCGTCAAAATACCGCGATTTCGGAAAAGAGTTTGCAGCCCGTACAACTGACCATTCCCGGTTTGTCCGTGCGATCGCCCCGGACGACTCCTTCCGTCAGTCAAACAGGCTGAGAACGAGCGATCGCGCCATTTCCTCGATCAAAAATAATCCCGCCACGGAATTTCCCGCCGCGTCCAGGGGGGGAGAATAACAGGCGATCG
>NZ_JAJENU010000242.1:0-6483 GCF_035615495.1 Lyngbya sp. CCY1209
AATCACCTTGATATAAGGGTTTCAAGGTTTGTCCCTCCCAGGAAACTGTAAACAGACGAGCGCGATACCTGCGATAATTTTCTTTCATCGACTTCCGATTGACCTCGGTTAACCCCCTCTGTGTCCCTCTGTGCCTCTGTGGTGAATTCAACTCAACTCCACCACGACCTGATTATTTAATAACGTTTGATTCGTCAATAAATCCTCGACGGTAATCCTCAAAAAACGCCGGTCGTCGATGGTGAATTGAACCCGGACGCGATCGCTTCCCGGACTTCCCGGAGGAGTCAATTTTGCGATCGTCCGTCCGGCGTCCGTATCGTTCAAAGGCTGAACCGCAGTTTGTCCGCCGGCGAGGCTTCGCGTCACCAGGCGATCGCCGTCAAAAAACACCTCCGTTCCCCCCGTTTCCGCCCCCAATTCGCCCACAATCAATTCGATACTCGGCTGATTTTCCAGGGATGCCCCCAACACCAATTCCACGGGTTCCGCCGTCGGGTAGGGTTGCCCGGATTTTATAATCGGATGCCAGGAATGGCAGTTGTCGCGGCGGTTCCAATAGCGAATGCCATAACTGTGGTAAAGAAAATCCTCAATTTGAGTACCCAAACTCAGTTGTAACGCCCCGTGGGAGATCGCCTCGAAGGGTTTGTCGCGGCGAATTTTGTTCGCGTCGAAATACTGTTGCACCCACTGCTGGACGGCGGGAATTTGTACCGTCCCCCCCACCAATAAAACCGCGTCGATATCGCCCACTTCGATCCCCTGGCGGCGGGCCTGCTGCAACACCTGATTCATCGACGTATCGAGGTTGTCAAAAAACTGGCGTTCCCGCAAAATTTCCTCGAAGCGATCGCGATTAATTTTCAACTCGTAACTCTCGAACGTTTGGTCGTTGAAATAAACTTCCTCCGCTTCGGTTTGCAGCGATAGCTGAATTTTCAACCGTTCCGCCAGCCGGGTGGTGAGGGGGGTTTTCGGGAGTTCCTGGGTTTGGGAAAAATGATCCACCAACCAATAGTCAATATCCGATCCGCCCAAATTCTGACCCGCTTTCGCCAAAACTCGGGCGGTTTTCGCCTTCTGCCCGGAGGATTCCGCAAAGGATTTTTTACCCCATTTGAGAATAAAACCGAGGGGCGTTTTTTGACTGGCGACATCGAGGCGAACCAGGGACAGATCCAAGGTTCCGCCGCCGAAATCGACGACCAGCAACAATTCGCGATCGCCCAACCCGTACCCCAACGCCGCCGCCGTCGGTTCGTCGATCATCCGCACCTGTTCCACCGCCAGGGACTCGCACACCCCGCCCAGCCAATTTCGATAGGCTTCAAAACTATCCACGGGGACGGTAAAAATAACGGAATCCGTCGGCAGGGGAATCTCCCGCAGGGCGGAAATTGCCCCTTTCAAAAACCACTCGCCGACCCTTTCAAAACTGACGGTTCGGCCGTCGAGATCCGGCAAAAAACCCTGGATATCGCTGCCGATTCCCCGTTTAAAATTGCGGAAAAAGCGCGGATCGCTGGCTAAATCATAGCCGCGATCGCGCACTTGTTGACCCAAAAGCACCCTCTCCCCGGCCGCATCTTCCACATAGACGAGGCTGGGAATTAAGGGGGGATTTTGCCCGGAAATTTGCGACAAACCGGGCAGTTTTAACGTTTCGGGTTGTTCGGTCGCCGGATTCCACCGAGAAATGACCGTGTTGCTGGTTCCAAAATCGATCGCGATCGCCATTGCGTTTTGTCATATCGCAGGTTCAGACCCCCATGATACTACAACTTTCCCCCCTCAAAGCAAGATGGACGGCGGCGGCGTGTCCGGAGAAACCAGTTGGCTGGCCGTGTCCGCCTGCCGTTCGGGCCGTCCCCGTCCGGTGAGATCGGGAGAAGCCGCGATTGTCATTCCGGTCAGGGGATCGGTTTCCCCGGCGGATTTGCCCTTTTCCGGACGGCGATCGTCGGTTTTGGACGGGACGCCCGATTTTTCCGTCCCGAATTTGGAAAACGGGGCCTTTCCTTCCGCGACAGATCCGGCAATTATCAATTCGTCCGAACTCTCATTCCCGCAACCTATCAGCGTCGAGAGATAATCCCGAAACTGCCAATTCATTCCCCCAGAAAAAAGGGAGTTCTGACAATCCCAGGACAGTTCGGCAGTTTCACTCCAAACATCCCAAATATAATCGGAGGCGAAACTCATCAATCTTTCCTCCTATTTTTTCAATTAATTGGGGATCATTTTTGATGCTCCGATCCCTTAATTTTGGGGGCAGTGCCTCTGTGCCTGCCTCCTCAAATCTCGCGTCGGTGCGTTCCTAACCCTCAACAACCAAATTGACCGATGACGGATCGGCGGGAACGCACCCTACCGGACTATTCAATCAACTCGAAGATGAGGTGCGACCGCCCAGTACAAAGGAGGCAGTTACAAAAGTTGCCGTATTATTTTGAAACGCATTAGCAAACATTTTTTAACCTCCTTTCTCTTGAAATATCCCCGAACCCACCCTCGCCAAAATAACAGACCAGTACGCGGTCGTAAAATGTGCAAATTACACGGTACGCTTGTAACAATACTGGGCATCAGTTGTAATTTTCGGGGATCGAACCCGCGATACTGCCCCCCGTATCGTTAACCAATGTCATTTCTGACAGTCCCAACTTTCCCAGTGGGCGGGTTGTACTCGCTTCCGTTCCTTTGGCTACCAACAAGTATTCAGTTTTCGATTAACTCAGTTTGCCAGTTCAACGCCTGAATTTTAGCGTCCAACTCCCGATGATCTCGCGCCAAATGGTCGAGCAATAGCTGCAAATCGGCGATATTGACCGTGCTGACCATCCGCACCTCCGAAAGACTGTAGCGATTAAATCGCTGGGATGCTTCGTTGATGAGGGCGTTGTATGCTTTATATTTTAACTTCAAAACATCCCGTTCCGCCAGGGCATCGGACAGCATTCTGTCCCCCATCGGGGTGACAGAATTCGTGCGGTTGATCCGCCGAATTAAACTGAGCAATTCCCCGGTCAAGTTTTCCAGATCTTCTATTAATTTCTGCGGATCTTCCGGGGGTTCTTCCCCTTCCTGGACTTTCGCACTGCGGGTCAGACGGCTTTCCAACTGTGCGATCCGCTTCTGTATGTCCGCCCGTAAAATCAAGGCTTCCGCCAATTTCACAACCCTCACCTCCCCAAGCCTGACCGGCGTTTTCCCGGAATCTCAACTCAATATTACACTCGTGCTACAATCTTGTCAACACCCCCATTAATTTTCCAATTTTTATCATTTTTGCTTGACTTTTGGGCGGCAATCCCAGAAAATATCACAAAAGGTAGAATCGGCGCGTATTGTGTCCGATAAGGTGCATCGGTGGATTTTATGCCCTCCACCCCCACCAGAGAATCAAAGACAGAGCGGAGGGGCGACCGGGGCAGAGGAGGCGGAGGGGCCAAGATGGGAAGAATCTAAAATCAGGGCAGGGCGCAAGCCTTGCGCCCCTACATACCCCACACCCTCATTCTCATCTCAACCCCGACTGAACCCGCCACAATCCGGCGTAAACCCCCCGTTTGTCCAACAGATCTTCGTGCCGCCCCCGTTCGATCAATTTCCCGTGTTCCATGACGTAGATGCAATCCGCGTTGCGGATGGTGGAGAGGCGGTGGGCGATCGCGATCGTGGTGCGATTTTGGGTGATGTGTTCGAGCGATCGCTCGATAGCGGCTTCCGTCTCGTTATCCACCGCCGACGTCGCCTCGTCCAAAATTAGGATGGGGGGATTTTTCAACACCGCCCGGGCGATCGCGATCCGCTGTCTCTGTCCCCCCGACAACTTCTGTCCCCGTTCCCCCACGATGGTTTCGTAACCCAGGGGAAAACGGCGGATAAAATCGTCCGCCTCCGCAATTTTCGCCGCATTGACGATATCGGAAAAATCGGCATCGAAGGTCCCGTAGGCGATATTTTCCGCCACGGTTCCGTGAAAGAGAAAGACATCCTGACTCACCAAACCGATCGCCCGCCGCAGGTCCCGCAATTTGACAGTTTGCAGTTCCATCCCGTCCAGGAAAATCGTCCCCGATCGCACCTCGTACAACCGCAACAACAGTTTCACCAGGGTACTCTTTCCCGAACCCGTCGAACCCACGATCGCGATCGTGTCGCCCGCCGGAATGTGCAGGGATAGATTTTGCAAAACTGGCGTTTTGGAATCGTAGGAAAACGTGATATTTTTCAACTCGATTTCTCCCCGGACTTCCGAGGCGGGGAGGGAAATGTCGCCGGGATGGGTGGCGATCGGGGTGTCGAGCAAATTCATCACCCGAGTCGTGGACGCCATCGCCCGTTGGTATTGATCGAAGGTATCGCCCAACCGAGTCAGGGGCCACAACAGCCGCTGGGTGATGAATACCAGGACGCTGTAGGTTCCCACCGCCAACTGTCCTTCTATCGCCTGCAAACCGCCGATCAAAAGGGTGGCGATAAAGCCGAATAAAATGAATACCCGAATCAGGGGAATGAACGCAGACGAAAGCGCGATCGCCCGCCGGTTTGCCTGCCGGTACGCCTCACTTTGGCGATCGATCCGTCGGGCTTCGTAATCCTCCGCCGTGAAACTTTTTATGGTGGTGATTCCCGTCAAATTATTCGACAACTGGCCGTTGAGAACACTCACCTTTTCCCGCACCTCGGCATAGCGGGGCGCCAGGCGATTTTGAAACAGCACCGAACCCCAAATAATGAACGGCATCGGCAGCATCGCCAGCCCAGCCACCTGGGGGGCGAAAATAAAAAATCCGCCCCCGACGAGAACCACGGTGGTCGTCACCTGTAAAATTTCGTTGGCGCCAACGTCCAGAAACCGCTCCAGTTGGTTGATATCGTCGTTGAGAATTGCCATCAGACTGCCCGTGCTCCGTTCCTCGAAGTAGGACAGTTCCAGGTTTTGTAGGTGGGTGTAGGCGTCCAGGCGGAGTTCGTGCTGGATGGTTTGGGCGAGGTTGCGCCACAGCAATTTGTAGATATATTCAAATAGGGACTCCAAACCCCACACGATCGCGCTCAGAACCGATAGGGCGATCAGTTGGGCTCTGACATCCTCGATTCCCCATCCGGCGATAAACGAGTCCTGCTGGTTGACCACCACATCAACCGCCGCGCCGATCAGTACCGGGGGAGCCAGGTCGAAAATTTTGTTGAGGACCGAGCAGGTGCAGGCCTGCCAAATTTGGGGGCGGTAGCGGTCCGCGTACCGAAACAAGCGCCGAAGGGGGGACATAGGAATGGAGGAATTTGGAAACGGTCTGAAGAGCAAGATTTATAATTGTGATCATACTTCGGGGATTTTGTCAAGCCGAGTCCGCCGTGAATTGCGGAGCCGGCCTCTCAAACTCCACCCATCCAAAAAAGTGGGATTGGTGGGAAACTGGATAATTCTAAAAGTGGGTTTTGTGGGTAATTTGAAAGGGTTCGAGAATGACATTTCATCCGATCTAACCCCAGATCGATGCCCGAAACCTCTACCCAAAGCCATATTTTGCTGCCTCTGCCCTCAAGCCCTGCACTTTGGAGGCATCAGAAAAGCGGACTTTCCCCATGCATTGCTGGGCAATGACAGTTGAATTTTGCTATCCTCTTATGTAAGGCGACAAGCCGGACATGGTCTCACCTATTCAAAGCACCAATTCAGTCCGAAGAGGTTACATAAAATTCAAGCCAGGGGGGCTGTCCATCAGTTCTTGCCGACTCCAATTCATGAAAATAAATGGCAAGTTCTGTTTCTAAACCTGTCTCGGCTGTCGTCAAATATTGCAAAAATTAGCCCTCGAATTAAATCCCGGGGCTAATTTTATTCTAGCCATTCTATGACTCGTCGATCGCCGTGGGGAAAAGTTATGAGGTTTAACCACACAAAAATCAGGGAAACGCCCGAAGAACTCAGGAGGTTGACAGCCGAAGCAACATCGCCCTATAATCTGACCAAAATCCGGGCACTTTACTTGTTAAAAACGCAGGAAGTGAAGACGATCACCAACTTGGCAACGATGCTGGAAGTGAATCGAATTACGCTCCATCGTTGGTTCGGCAAGTATAAAAAAGGGGGATTGACACTGTTGCTCAATAATAAATATGCGAACGGGCGCCGGCGTAAAATTCCCCCCGATGCGATGCAGGCGTTAGTCCAAAGACTCAACCACGCCAATTCCGGGTTCACAACCTACTGTGACGTGCAAACGTGGTTGGAGGAAAAGTACGGTGTCAATGTTTCTTACAAAGTGGTTTATTCCACCATTCGATATCAACTGAATCTTCCCATTCATGGAAATGCAAAATAATATCAGATTGACATCAAAGCTCGTAGGAGAGTCGAACCGATCCGGTATCGAAACGTAGTAGACCGTTTCGGCTAAAATGAGGCAAAATTCCCAACGGAGCATCGGGCATCTTGCCTGTGGATTCAGATCCGATCGCCTCATTTAA
>NZ_JAJENU010000243.1:0-2142 GCF_035615495.1 Lyngbya sp. CCY1209
AAAAATGTAGGGGCGAATGGCATTCGCCCTCCGGCAATTTTCCTTTTTGCGATCGCCTCAAGAACACCACAATCGATCGCAATAAACAGCCCGGTATCAATTTTTCGGGTGGGGGGGCAAGCCAGGGGCCCCTACAGAGTATATTTTTTAGAACTTCAGTCCGGCCGTGCTCGCCAAAATCGAGTCGGCTTTTTCGATGCCCTCCCGGACCGACGCCGCGCAGGTTTCCAGGGCGTGCCGTTCATCGTCGGTGAGGGGCAATTCCAACACCCGTTCCACGCCGCGGCAACCCAGCCAGCAGGGGACGCCCAGGAAGATGTCTTTCATGCCGTATTCGCCTTGGAGATAGGCGGAGGTGGGCAGCAGGCGGCGGCGGTTGAGTAAGATCGATTCGACCATCATCCGAATTGAAGAAGCGGGGGCGTAGTAGGCGCCGCCCGTCTTCAGGAGCCCGACAATTTCGGCGCCGCCGTTGCGGGTGCGATCGATGAGTCGGTGGATGGTGGCTTCGTCGAGTAATTCGGTGATGGGGATGCCGTTGACGGTGGAGTAGCGGGGGAGGGGAACCATCAAATCGCCGTGGCTTCCCATGACGGTGGCGCTGACGTCGGCGACGGAGACGTTTAATTCCATCGCGATGAAGGTTTGGAACCGGGCGGAGTCCAATACCCCGGCCATGCCCATGATGCGGAAGGGGGCGAGTTTCGTCACCTGCCATGCGATGTAGGTCATCACGTCTAGGGGGTTGGTGACGATCAAAAATACGGCGTCGGGGGAGTAGGCCATCGCTTCGGCGGCGGCTTTGGCGACGATGGGGGCGTTGGTTTCGATCAGGTCGCTGCGACTCATGCCGGGGGTGCGGGGCCGTCCGGCGGTGATGACGACGACATCCGATCCGGCGGTGTCGGCGTAGTCGTTGGTGCCCTGAATTTTGCGATCGTGGCCTTCGACCGATCCGGCTTGCATCAGGTCCAGGGCGACGCCCTGCGGCAACCCTTCCACGACATCGAGGAGGACGACGTTGGCCACGTTACTTTCCGCGATGCGCTGGGCGAGGGTGCCGCCGACTTTTCCGGCGCCGATGATGGAAACGCGGGTGGGGTGGCAGGAAGGAGGGAAAAATAGGCTAGTCATCTTTGTGTACCGAATGTGAGGACAGCGCCAGATGAGAAGCGATGGGGAAAGGGGGAAGGTGGATTTCCCCCCGTCCGCCCATTGATTTGACAGTAACCCGACTCTCCTGGCTCCTTCTGGGCCCGAAAATCTCCTATTTGGCGTCTTCCAACTGGTCGATCCGCAGCCACATGGCGGGGGTCGGAACTCGGCCAAATTTGACGAAGGCGTAGTCTCCTTTGGTGTCCATGACTTCCCCTTTGGTTTCAAATAGGTAGGGGGGAAGCCGGGAGTCGCTGGCGGCTACTTCTAGGCTGTTTTCTAGCTTTTCCCGGACGACGTGAACAAAACTTCCTTTTTTGACGGTCATGGTTGTTTGGATGAATTGGGTTAATTAATCTATCCAGAATTGTAAGGGCTTGTTACTTTGAAGTGAAGGATTGAGGAGTGATGGGTTGGGTAATCGATCGCCGAGATTGCAGTCTGAAGTCCGGGTGAGGGACGGACAGCGATAGGTGCGCTATCGCGAATCGCCGACGGTTTGGGCTTCCCATCTTGACAATCAACATTTTACCGCCCCCGGTTCCCCCACCTGGCCACCCGAACATTTATCTTAACACTCTCTCAGATTACGATGCGATCGCCGGATTGTCCCGTTGCAAGTGGAGCAATTGGCCGGTTTTGGGATTAAAATGCGATCGCCGCGCCCCCAAACCCCTAATTCTGGGGGCTTTGATGCGATCGCCGCGCCCCCAAACCCCCAATTCTGGGGGCTTTGATGCGATCGCCGCATTCTCCCGTTGCATATAGCGATCGGAAACCATTTGTAAGTAGTCGCGCCCCCAAACCCCCAATTCTGGGGGCTTTGAGCCGACAATTTTTCACGAATCATTTCACATTGCCATATCGGACAATTGGCCGGTTTTCAGATCGAATCCGGTTGAATATCCGCACCGCTTGGGAATCAATTCCCCGAGGGCGCAAGCCTTGCGCCCCTACCAGCCAAAATCATCGGTCGATGATTGGGGA
>NZ_JAJENU010000244.1:0-10283 GCF_035615495.1 Lyngbya sp. CCY1209
CGACTAAAGCCGCCGTTCGTTTTTCCTCCCTGCTCTAAAGAGACAGAGCTTCCAAACGTATCGGAGATTTTACGTGATGTCCGCACAGGTGGAAGTGATCTCTTCCGCACTCAGGCGATCGCTCTTGGGGTGGGTGGGGGCGAACAGGCGATCGCGGACCGCCCCGTAGTTGAACCGTTGGGGAAGTTCCGTCGCCCAATTTCTGCCGACCCCGTAGAAGCGACTCAGCAGCACCCACAGCCGGATCGCCCGGTGGAAACGACTCGCCAACCGTCCAGCCGAGAGCCATTGCAGCACCTCGGGCGTGGGAAGTTGGGAAAACAGGGGCATCAATAGAAGGCATTAATTCAACATTATTTTGATCATACCACGGATAATGGATAATTGATAATGGATAATTGATAATGGATAATTGATGATTGAATTGTCGATTCCCCGAAAAATTGATCGGCGGAGTTGACCGGTTTGAGAAATGCTATAAATGATCGTATAACTCGATTGAATCGGTGCCGGAGGAGGGACTGATGACGATGGAAATTTTGCCGACGGGCGGGAGTATTGTCGGAGTGAAGATCGACGGGGGAATCGAGACGCGAGATGTCAGGAACCTCGCCACCTTGATTGAAGAACGGCTGAAGTCGCACGGGCCCCTGCAAGTCTACGTGGAAGTGCGGCACTTGGGCGGCATCGGCCCCGAGGCCCTGTGGGAAGATTTGCGGTTGGCATTCGGGCATTTCAAGGATTTTAACCGGAAAGCCGTGGTCTGCGATCGCGGCTGGCTGAGTCGTCTGGCGGATATTAGCAACCGGCTGGTCCCCGGAATTGAAGTCAGGTGCTTTTCTTGGGACGAGAAAGATGCGGCGATCGCGTGGCTAGAAAATAATTAACAATTAATCATTAATAATTGTTAATTTTCCGTTTTCTTTTGACCTATGAAACCCGAGCCTGTCAACGTTCTTCTCGTCACCGAAGATCACGGGTGCGATCGCCGCCTCCGTCGCCTGCTCAAATCCCTGCAATTGCTCAGAGTCAATCTCCATCGCGTCTCGGAAGGGGAAACCGAGCTTTCCGGCTACGATCTGTATCTGGTGGACGGTTCGAGCCATTCCCTGGAAACTTGGATCGGTCGCGCCGCGCCGAAACCCGTCGTCGGATTGGTGGAGACGCCATTGGAGGGGATGGCGGCGGTAAAATTGGGGGCGGCGGACTATCTGGAAAAACGTCAACTGACGGCGGCCATCGTGGAGCGATCGCTGCGGTTGGGGTTGGCCGTCGCACGGGGCCGGGACAATGACCGCTTTCGCAGGACTTTCGAGGAAGTGGAGGTGGGACTGTGCCACGTCGCCCCCACCGGGGAATTGCTCTCGGCGAACGACACATTTTGTCAGATTCTCGGATATGACCGCGACCAACTGCGGCGGCAAACCTGCCAAAATATTACCTATCCCGACGATCGCGATCGCACCGAAAGCTATTGGCGGCAACTCAGCCGCGGAGAAATCGACCGAGAAAGCCTCGAAAAGCGCTACCTCCGCGCCGATGGTTCCGTGGTGTGGGTACAACTGACCCTCACCGTCGTGCGAAAACCCGACGGAACACCGGATTATCTGATCGCGGCGGTGCGGGATATCGGCGATCGCAAGGGGGCCGAAGATCGCCTCCAATCCGTCGTCAGCAACATTCCCGGCGGCGTCTACCGCGCCATTTACCACGGGGACGGGCGGGTGACGTTCCCCTACCTGAGTCCGGGCTACCGGCAGCTTTTGGGACTCGATCCCCGAGAAATGATCGATCGGGCCGATGTCGATTTCCTGTCCTGGATTCACCCCGACGATCGCGATCGCATCGTCCGGAAGGTGAGCGAGATGTCCGAAACCCTCGGAACGACCTGTTTGGAATATCGACTGGTTTCCGCCACCGGCGAAATCATCTGGATTCAAGATCGTGCCCAATTCTCCCGCAGAGAAAACGGCGATATTATCGTAGACGGCATCGACATCGACATCGGCGATCGCAAAAAAGTCCAGGAGGCCCTCACCCACAGCGAAGCCCGCAACCGCGCCCTGTTGGATGCCATCCCCGATCTGGTCGTCCGCTGTGCCGAAGACGGCACCTTTCTCGACTACAAACCCTCCCATACCTTTCCCACCTGGGTGCCCCCCGAAGAATTTTTGGGCCAAACCATCCGGGCCGTCCTGCCCGAAGCCGTCGCCGAAGGTTTGATTCAGACCCACCGAGGAGCCCTCGAAACCGGCCGGATGCAGCGGTTCGAGTACGACCTCCCCGCCAACGGCCGCTTTCGGGAACCGCAACACTACGAAGCGCGAATCGTCGCCACCGACGACGGTGAAATCATCTCCATCGTCCGGGATATGGGCGATCGCAAAAAAGCCGAAGCCATACGTCGGCAGAGTGAGGAGATTTTCCGCAGCATTTTCACCCAGGCCGGGGTGGGGATCGTACAGGTGGATACTTCGGGGCGGTTCCTGCGGGTGAATCAGAAATTTGCCGACATCGTGGGTTACGGTGTCGAAGAACTCTCGGAACTGACATTTCAAGACCTCACCCACCCCGACGACCTGCCCGGGAACCTCGACCTGATCCGCCGACTCCTCGCCCGGGAAATCCAGACCTTCACCGTCGAAAAACGCTACATCCACGCCCGGGGTTTCCCCGTGTGGGCCCATTTAAGCGTGTCCGTGGTCTGGGAGGATGAAACCCCCCAATATTTTGTCGCCGTGGTCGAAGATATCGGCGATCGCAAACGGGCGGAAGCGGAAATTATGGCCCTGACGGAACGGCTACTGACGGTCATCGACACGGTGGGGGAAGGCATCACCCTCAGCAACAAATCCGGCGAATTCGTCATTTTCAATTCCCAAATGCAGACCCTCACCGGCTACACCGGGGAAGAAGCCAACGACTGCCAAGACTTTCTCGCCCGCCTCTACCCCGACCCGGCCGACTACCGGCAAGCCCAATTGGGCATCCAAGAGGCAAAAGAAGCCCTGGAAATGCGGGAGGTGGAAACCGAAATCGTCGCCAAGGACGGCACCCGCAAAGTCCTCCTCGTCTCCACCTCCCTCGTCAACGTCAATGGCGAACAGTGGTTTTTGAGCGCCTACCGGGATGTCACCGATCGCCAGAAGATCGCCCGGGCCCTGATGCGGGAAAAAGTACACCTGTCCGAAGCCCAAAAAATCGCCCACGTCGGCAGTTGGGAATTTGACGTGGGCACCGGGGAAATCCTCTGGTCGGAAGAGACCTTTCGGATTTTCGGGCTCGACCCTGAGTCACCCGCGCCCACCTTCGCCGAACACCGGGAGCAGATCGCGACCGACGATCGCGATCGCTGGCAAACCACCGTCGAGCAAGCGATCGCGGAAAAGCAATCCTACGAACTCGAACTGCGGATTTTGCGGCCCGACGGGGAGCAACGGCACGTCCTGGCTAAGGGAAACCCCATCTGCAACCCCGAAGGGCGGGTCCTGACATTATTCGGAACCGTCCTCGACATCACCAATCGCAAGCGATCGGAAGAACAACTCTATCAGAGCAAATTGTTTATCGAAACCATCGCCAACGCCTCCCCCCAACTCCTCTACGTCTACGACGCCAAAACCCTCCGCAACCGCTACGTCAACCGCTCGGTCATCAACATCCTCGGCTACACCCCGGAGGAGGTGCAACATCTCGGCGATCGCTTTTTCTGGGAACACATCCACCCCGACGACTTGCCCAAATTGCAAACCCTCCCCGACCGCATCGCGACATTGGCGGACGGGGAAATGGTCGAGATGGAATACCGCCTCCGCCACAAAAACGGGTCTTATCGCTGGCTGCGATCGCAGGAAGTCCCCTTCACCCGCCACGAGAGCGGCCACCCCACCCAAATCCTCGGCGCCGCCCAGGACGTCACCGCCCACAAGGAAGCCGAAGCCCGCCTCCAGGTCATCTTCGACAGCATCTCCGACGGCATTTTGATGGTCGATCGCCGGGGCATCGTCCGCGCCGCCAACCCCGCCGCCCTCGACCTGTTCGGCCGCCCCCCCGAAGCCTTCGTCGATCGCGAATTGGGACTGCCCATCGTCGTCGGAGACGTGGCGGAGTTGGGCATTTTGAACCCCCGGCGGGGGATGGTGATAGCCGAGATGAGCGTGGCTTCGACCGAGTGGCGGGGGGAACCCTTCTACGTCGTCTGCTTCCGGGATCTCACCGAGCGGCAAAAGGCTTTGGAAGCCCTGCGGGAGAGCGAGGAACGGTTCCGCCAGGTGGTGAACCACATTCAAGACGTCTTCTGGCTCACCAGCCCCCGGGGCGACAAGGTGTTTTACGTCAGCCCCGCCTACGAACAGATCTGGGGGCGCAGCACCCGCAGCGTCTACGACGACCCCTTCTCCTGGCTGGAGGGAGTGCACCCCGAGGATCGGGAAGACATCATCCTGCATTTTTGCCGGGTGGAAGCGGGCCGGGTGGCGATGCGGGAGTACCGGATTTTCCGGCCCGACGGCGAGATGCGCTGGATCTGCGATCGCGCCTTTCCGATTTTCGACGAGCGGGGGGAGGTGGTGCGGGTGGCCGGCATCGCCGAGGACATCACCGATCGCAAGCGATCGCAAGCCCAGTTGCGACAGCAGCTCGAGCGGGAACACCTGCTCTACCAACTCACCCTCGGCATCAGCCGATCGCTCGACCTCGACGAAATTCTCCAAAATACCGTCGATGAGTTGCGATCGCTGCTGCAACTAGACCGGGTGCTGATCCTGCGCTCCGAGTCCGGCGGCCACACCGTCACCCACGAATCCGCCGCCCCCGGCATCGAAGCGATCGTCGGCTGTCGGTATCGGGACGACCCCTGCATACCCGAGGGCGACCCGCGCTATTTTGTCGGCTACCCCCACCTAGTCTGCAAGGCGGACTCCGAGATTTTCGCCGTCTTTTCCGACCGCCAGATCGCCTTACCGGCTAAATCCCGCCTGGCGGTCCCCATCTGTGAGGGAGACGATTGGTGGGGATTGCTGGTCGTCCACCAATGCCAAGTCCCCCGCTACTGGGAACAGTGGGAAATCCAACTGATCAAACAACTGGCCACCCAACTGGCGATCGCCATCCAGCAGGCCCAACTCTACCAGCAGTTGCAGGTGGAACTCAACGATCGCATCATGGCCGAGGACGCCCTGCGGGAGACGATAGTCCGGGAAATGGCGATCGCCCAGGTGATCCAACAAATGCGCCAGACCCTCGATTTGGAGAAGATTTTCGAGAGTACCACCCAGGACGTACAGGCGATCTTGACCTGCGATCGCGTCGCCATCTACCGCTTCAACGACAACTGGGGCGGCGAGATCGCCTGCGAGTTGCTGGCCCCCCACCTGCGAACCCGGATCGCCGACCATCCCGACTCCCCCGACATCACCCCGGGCATCCCGTCTCCCCAGTCCGGGGAAATCGTCATCGTCCATCGCCTCGAAGACACCTCCCTCCCCGAACCCCACCGGCAACTGTTGCACCACTTGGAAATCCAAGCCTATGTAAGCGTACCCGTCCACGTCGGCGAAACCCTGTGGGGGCTGTTGGTGATGTATCAAAACGCCCCCCGCCAGTGGCTCTCCGGGGAAGTGAAATTGCTCAACCAGGTGGCCGGCCAGTTGGGCGTCGCCATCTACCAGGCGGAACTGTTCGCCCAACTGCAGCGGGCCAAAGAAGCCGCCGACGCGGCCAACCGCGCCAAGAGCCAATTTCTCGCCAACATGAGCCACGAACTCCGCACCCCCCTCAACGCCATCCTCGGCTTCGCCCAACTCCTGCAACAGGACGCCCATTTGGACCCCCGCCAGCAGGAGTCCCTCCAGATCGTCCGGCAGTCCGGAGAATACCTGCTCTCCCTGATCGACGAAATCCTTGACCTCGCCAAAATTGAAGCCGGCCGAGTCACCCTCACTGAAACCGTTTTCAACCTGCGGTCCCTGGTCGGGCACCTGAACGCGATGTTGCAACTGCGGGCCGGCGCCAAGGGGTTGACGTTGGAGATCGACGTGGGAGAGGGGGTCCCCGAATACGTCGAAACCGATGAAGCCAAATTGCGGCAGGTCCTGCTCAATTTGCTCGATAATGGGATCAAATTTACCGCGATCGGCCGCGTCACCCTGCGGGTGCGATCGCTCCCCAGCATCGGCCAACTTCACTTCGAGGTGGAAGACACCGGGCCGGGGATCGGCGCGGAAGAACAGGAACTCCTGTTCGAGCCCTTCGTCCAGACGGAAACGGGCCGTAACTCCCAGCAGGGCACCGGTTTGGGCCTGGCGATCGCCCGCCAGTACGTGCAGTTGATGGGCGGCACCCTCGCCGTCGCCTCTCATCCGGGCCGCGGCTGCCGGTTCTCCTTCCACATCTCCCTCAAAGTCCACCCTCCCGCATCCCTCCCGGAGGCGGGGACTCCGGAAAATCCCATCGCCCTGGTCCGGGACCAACGAACCCCCCGCATTTTGGTGGCCGAGGATAACCCCGCCAACCGAAAATTGTTGGTCGATCTCCTGGTTCCCATCGGATTTGAAGTCCGTCCCGCTGAAAATGGCCGGGAAGCGCTGGACTGCTGGCGACAGTGGCGTCCCCACCTGATTTTGATGGACATGAGGATGCCTGTCATGGACGGCTACGAAGCCACCCGCCAGATCCGGCGAGACCCCGGGGGCGAATCCGTGGCGATCGTCGCCATCACCGCCCACGTTTTCGAGTCGGGGCGATCGTCGATCCTCGCCGCCGGCTGCGACGATTTGATCGAAAAACCCTTTCGCACCGCCGCCCTGTTGGAGTGCATCGCCCATCATCTGGGAGTAAACTATATTTATGAGTCCTCCGGTTCTCCTCCGTCTGACGCGCCCCCATCACTCTCCCCAACTTTGAATCTGGCGAACCTGGCGACTCTGGGCGAGGAATGGAACGCCCAGTTTTACCAAGCGGCCCTCGCCGCCCGGGAATCCAAATTGCGAGATTTAATTGCCCAGATTCCCAGCGATCGCGCCGAGTTGGCAGAAGGGTTGACTTGGTACGTCAACCACCTCTACTTTGACCGAATTATTGAGTTGATCGAGCCCGGAAAACATGGATGAACCCCCAGAAGTCTATCCCAAGGGAGATATTTTGGTCGTCGATGACAAGCCCGAAAATTTGCGGCTTCTGTTCGATATGCTGACCGGACAGGGCTACGATGTCCGCCGCGTCATCAACGGGAAACAAGCCCTCACCGCCGCCGCCTCCGAACCGCCCGACCTGATTTTACTCGATATCATGATGCCCGGTTTGAACGGCTACGAGGTCTGTCAGTTGCTCAAAAGCCAGCCCCGGACGAAGGAGATCCCGGTGATTTTTTTGAGCGCCCTCAAGGATGTCTCTGAAAAGGTCAGGGGGTTCGATGTCGGGGGGGTGGACTACATTTCCAAACCCTTTGAATTGAGGGAAATTTTGGCGAGAATCGAAAATCAACTCACCATCGGACGCCAGCGACGGCAGATCGCCGAACAGTACGGGAAATTGGAAGAGTTGAATCAAAAATTATTGCGATCGAATCGGGAACTCGAACAGTTCGCCTCCGTCGTCTCCCACGACCTCCAACAACCCCTCACCAGTTTGAAGGCTTTCGCCCAGTTACTCCAGATCGAATATGAAGGTCAATTCGACGAAAAAGCCGCCTCCTACGTCGATCGCATCGTCACCTCCGCCACCCGGATGCAGCGGCTGATTCGAGATCTGCTCACCTACTGCGGCTGCGACACGCCACCCGCCCCCTTGCAGTTGACCGACTGCAACCCAGTTTTGGAGCAGGTTTTGAGCGATTTGAGGTTGGAGATCGAGGCGACAAATGCCACCGTCACTTCCGACCTTTTGCCCGCCGTCATGGCTGACCCCATCCAACTCGGAGAAGTCTTTCAGAATCTGATCGGAAATGCCATCAAATATCGCCGCGATGGCGTCGCCCCCCAAGTCCGCATCACCGTTTCTGAAGAAGGACGGCATTGGCTTTTTTGCGTGGCGGACAACGGCATCGGCATCCCGGAAAAAAGCTTCGATCGCATCTTTAAAATTTTCACTCGCCTGCACGGTTTCAACAAGTATCCCGGCACGGGGATCGGCCTGTCGATCTGCAAAAAAATTGTCGAAAGCTACGGCGGTCAAATTTGGGTCGAATCCACGGTCGGATTGGGGACGAAGTTTTATTTTAAATTGAAGAAACATCATAGATAGCAACGATCCGCGATCGACAGATGAGAACGCGGAAAAAGTGGGAAAAGTGGGAAAAGTGGGAAAAGTTGGTAAAAATGCAAAACAACGGCATTGCATTCAACCGGATTTGATATAAGCTTGACATTTTTGGCTTTCCATGATAAACATAAAAGTACCAGTTATCAGATCCGTTTCCCATCAGGATTTGAAGGTTGATTTCCCCATCAAAATTGTCGGTACACGGACGCGATACTTGCGTCAAAAACTAGGGTTTAAATCCGACAATTGATCCGAACTAGATAAAATGCGATCGCGGGTCCCTCTGTCGAACAAGTTTCGGCGGATTCAGAGCGTCCCAAAAGACTCAATTTTTTCAACCCATTTTTTGAAACCCGCTTAATTTTCAGTAATTGCCAATCACTATATAGCAATGTGAAATGATGGGTGAAAACTACAGAGTAAGAACCCCCAGAATTGGGGGTGTCGGGAGCCCGATCTTTTTCAGAATGACTTCACAACCGCCGGAATTGTGGCGGTCGGACTCCCATTTTTAAATCCATTTATTTTCTTTTTTTGGTCATTAAAAACATGAATGAATCACCTTCCTCCTCCCGAAACGGAGATATTTTGATCGTCGATGATCAACCCGAAAATTTGCAGATTTTGTTTGAAATGCTGACCCAAAATGGCTACGAGGTGCGACGAGTCATCGATGGAAAACAAGCCCTCGTCGCCGCATCTTCCGAGCCGCCAGATCTGATCTTACTCGATATTATGATGCCGTTTTTGAACGGTTACGAGGTGTGTCAACTTCTGAAAAGTCAGCCCCAAACAAAAGATATACCGGTCTTTTTTTTGAGCGCTTTAAATAGCCAAGAAGAAAAGATAAAAAGTTTTAAAATTGGTGGCAGCGATTACATCTCCAAACCCTTCCATGTCAAAGAGGTTTTAGCGCGAATTGACCATCAGATCGCCATCGCGAACCAGAAGCGACAGCTCGCGAAACAGTGCGATCAATTGGAAGAAATCAATCAAAAACTGACGCGATCGAATCGAGAACTCGAACAATTTGCATCGGTCGTCGCCCACGACCTGCAACAACCTTTGACCAGTTTGATCGCATTTTCTCAGTTGCTTAAAGCCGAACGTGGCGATCGATGGGATGAAAGGGAAAAAACCTATATCGAGGGGACTGTAGAGGCTTCCATTCGGATGCAGCGGCTAATTCGAGATCTGCTCACCTACTGCCGCTGCGACACCCCCGATATCCCCTTGCAGTTGACCGATTGCAACCGGATTTTGGAGCAAGTTTTGAGGGATTTGCAGCCGGAGATCGAAGCGAAAAATGCCGCCGTCAGTTGGGATATTTTGCCCGCCGCCATCGCCGAGCCAATTCAACTGGGGCAGGTGTTTCAAAATCTGATCGGAAATGCGCTCAAATATCGCCGGGATGACGTCGCCCCCCAAATCCACGTCGCCGCCTCGGAAGCGGGGCAGGATTGGATTTTTTGCCTGTCCGACAACGGCATCGGCATTCCGGAAACAGACTTCGACCGTATTTTTAAAATTTTCACCCGCCTGCACGCCAACCAACAGTATCCGGGGACGGGAATCGGCCTTTCTATTTGCCAAAAAATTGTCGAAAGCTACGGCGGTAAAATCTGGGTAGAATCCGAGGTCGGAGTGGGGAGTAAGTTTTATTTCAGTATCCCCAAAAATCCGGAGTTCGACCCGGATATAAATTGAGATTTGTGACGAAATTGGGTATCTGCAAGAACCCAATTGACAGCGAAGTTGTCGGGGGGCGATAATTGATGCGATCGACCGTTATGGCAGGGTGCAGCGGGCGGTTTTCGAGAGTCGGGTCATCGGTTATCGACCGTCATCCGCAAGGCGATCGAATCGGGGTGTTTGAGTTTCCGAGTCTCGCGCCCCCCGCGCCCCCCCTGGGGCGATCGCCCGCCGCCACAGTCTCCAATATAGCAATGTCAGCACCCCGCTCTAAAGAGACGGGGCTTCATGCCTCTCCTTTAGGTAGCTGACCAGCCTAAGTCTTAACTGAC
>NZ_JAJENU010000245.1:0-21763 GCF_035615495.1 Lyngbya sp. CCY1209
AATTCGCCTCCCCCTTTTCAAGGGGGACGGGAGGGGGCTCAATTCGCCTCCCCCTTTTCAAGGGGGACGGGAGGGGGATCGACGACAATTATCAATCTTGAAAGACCATCACGCTTCCGGAATAGCAGGCGACCCAAACCTGTCGCATTTGGGGGTCGTAAGTGATGCCGATGGGGTGGTGGTTGACGCGGACGCTGTGGATGATTTTCATGTCTTCGGTGCGAACTTTACTCATTGTATTCGATTTGTAATTCACCACGTATAGAAATTGACCGTCGTCGGAAATTGCCATGCTTCTCGGGTTTTTTCCGGTGGTGATTTTTTTGATAATTTTCCCCGTCGATAAGTCGAGTTTTGCCACCTTGCCTTCGGAATTTAACGTGACGTAGAGAAACTTTCCGTCCGGGCTAATATTGAGATGGCGGGGGGCACGGCCGACATTGTTCAGCCAACTGACGGAAAAATCTTCCAGGTTGACGCGGGCGATTTGGGTGGAACCCATCACCGCCACATAGGCGGTTTTCGAGTCGGGATGGACGGCGATTCCTCGGGGGTAGCGGCCGATTTTGATGCGTTTGATTTCCTCGTCCGTTTGGGTATCGACGACGCTCAAATCCCAGCCGCACCAATTGCTCACCAAAACGAACCGTCCGTCCGGCGTGACGGCGTTAAATTTGGGAACCGGTCCCACTTGAATGGCTTGTTCTATGGTGAGGGTTTCGGTGTTTATTTTGTAGAGAAAACTGTCGTCGTGTTTTCCCGCCGGAGAACATTTGTCGGTGCCGGGACGCTTGAAGCCGGGGCCGTACATTTTATAGTTGGCGACGTAGGCGAATTTGCCGTCGGGGGAGAAGGAGGCTTCGACGGGGGAACCTTTGTAATTTCCCTGGAATTTGGAGAAGCCGAAGTCGGACAGTTTGATGTTGTCGGGGAGGGTTTTAATTAATTCAAAGGTGCGATCGTAGATGGTGATTGTGTGGCGGTACATCATGTTTTGGGCGAAAAATAAGCCCGTGCCCGAGTGGACGATGGATTTGGGAGACAGTCCGCCGGTGATGGTTTTGAGGTGGGTCATTTTCCCGGAGGGATCGCGGGGTGGAGCCTCCACGAAACTGGGATTTTGCAAGACGGCGATCGCGGCATTTAATCCCCCTTCTAGATTGGGAAGTTCGGCGGTCGAAACTTCCATTTCTTGTGGCGATTCCGTCGGTGTCGGGCTGGGAGTCGGTGCGGCGATCGCCTCCGTTCTTTTGATTTCAAGGGGGGTAATTCGGGTGGAAGTGTCAATTTTAAATTGCACTTCTTCTCGGCTTTCCGTCGGGGCGGCTGCGGGACTTTGAACGGCGGTTGGGCGGACTTCCTGCTGTTCGGTTTTGGGAGGTGAAACTGGGGGGGTTTGAGCCGCCGCCCTTGGGGAAGGTGAAACGGGGGTATTTTCAGAGGAAGCATCAGCTAAAGCTGCGCGGGTTTGCGGCCCGACAATTCCATCGACTTTCAAGCCCCGATCGCGCTGAAATTCCCGGACAGATGCCTGAGTTAAAAATCCATAATAACCATATTTTGAACTATTAAAATATCCCAATCTTTTGAGTTGAACCTGAATTCTAACAACTTCCAAGCCCAGGCTTCCGGGCTTCAAAGTTGGCATTTTTTTCAAGTCTTGCGGTGTCGCCGAATCGGGGCGGACTGTAGTTTCTTCCCCCCGCAATGCGGCTAAAGTTTTCCGGCCGACGATGCCATCAATTTTTAACCCTTTGTCTTTCTGAAACTGTCGGACTGCCTCCCGGGTCATGGAGTCGTAATATCCCGTTACCGGGCCGTCAAAATACCCGTCGTCGCGGAGTTGTTCTTGCAGGGCTTTCACCTGGGAACCCCGATCGCCCCGGCGGAGGGCGTGGGCCTCACCGATTCCCAGGAATAAAATCAGGGCGATCGCGCCCACGAGTGAGATGATGGGACGGCGACGGGGCGCTGGGGCTCGTCTTCGGTTAGATGGATCGGAATGGGAGGCCAAACGCAATAAAGCCAGGATGTCCATAAGTCATTCGACAGCATTTTTCTCCGCTATCCTACTACAATTTCCCCCTATTTTGAACGGTTCCATTCCCCCTGAACCGTAAACCCCGCCCAATAGTAGGGGGAGTGCCAGCGGGATTGCCGCCAGATCTCGATTTGGGCCTGCCGCAGGGCCTCCGACGGAGTGCGATCGCCCTCGATCATATTGCGATAAAATATCCCCATCAATTCCGCCGTGGCGCGATCGTCCACCGCCCACAAACTCACCACCACCCGCGCCGCCCCGGCGTACATGAAACCCCGGGTGAGTCCCACCAAACCTTCCCCCCGCACCTCTTGCCCCAAGCCGGTTTCGCAGGCGCTCAACACCACCAAATCGGCGGGGAGATTCAAGTTAAAAATATCGTGCAACCGCAGAAATCCGTTCAGGGGTTGACCGTCCGGATCGAGGAGGGAGAGGACCAAGCCGGAGAGTTCCGGGTTTTGGCTGTTGAGAATGCCGTGGGTGGCGAAGTGGAGGATGCGATAGCGACTCAGTTGCTCACTGGTGGCGAAATCCCGGGTGGCGGAAAAGCCGAATTCCCGGGTGGATTCCCCGGGGGGGACGAGGGCGAGAATTTGTTCGGCCTCCGTCTGGGTGTAGGGGAGGCGGTCGAAGAGTACCCCCGACTCCCGGGCCGATCGCTCCAAATCCGGCGGCAGGGGGGCCGGGGCGATCGCGCCATTGTCCCGAAGTCGCTCGTCGTAGCGGCTGAACACCGGATCAGCCAAAACCGCGACGGTCCTTTCGGCTGGTTTCCGTCCGGCGATCTCCCGCCGCAACACGGCCAGGGCCGAAGCCGAAGGCAGCGTCACCACCTCGCGATCGACGATCAGGGGCCGATAGTCTTCCCCTGCGGTTTGGGACAGGGCGGCGAAGGGGACGTACTGCAACGCCCCGTCCGGGGCCACCAGCAACCGGGTTTTGTCGGTCCGGTCCGCCACCGGACCGAGCAACAGTTTCCCCAACTCGGCGGCGGCCGTTTCCGCCCGGGTGCGGCGGATTCGCAGGTTCGGCAAAATGAAACTGTCCCTAAATTTTTGGGTGGCGGCTTCGAGGGTTTGCCGTCCGGGGAGTTCGTAGGTTTCCAGAGACTCGGACGTCACCGCCCAGACGAAACTCCGCTTTTCCCCCAGGGAGTAGGCCAGCAACAGACTCTGTTCGTCGAGAACCTGTTGTTGGATTTCCGCCAAACTCAGGGGTTCGGGCTGCGTCAGGGCGGCGTAGCGGGGACTCCCGGCGCGAATTTCAGCCACAACGCCCCGGTATTCGTCCAGGAGGCGATCGATCTCTTGTGCGATCGCGGCCTTTTGTTCGGCGGTGTGGGGGTTGCCCAGGAGCTCGATGCGGCGTTGTTCGGCGGCGGCGAGTTGCCGTTGAAGCCGTTGTTTCCGTTCCAGGAGTTGGGGATCGACTCCCGATGTCACCTCGCCCCCCATTTCGGCGAGGAGATCCAATAATGACCGGGCTTTCGCCCGTTCGCTGGCCTGCAAGGCCCGGGCATCATACCCGCCATCGGGCCGCAGCCCGTGCAGTTCCATGAGCAAATCGATATAAAATTCGTAATATTCCTGTTTGGAGGCGAAAAACGTGGTTCGGAGTTCCTGGGATGCCACGTTGGTGCGGAGATCTTCAATAATCGCGATCGCCGCTTCGATTTCCACCAACGCCGCATCGCGATCGCCTCCGGACCGGCGGGCGATGGCGATCCGATACCGGGATAGGGCTTCTTTGGCGCGATCGCCGATTTCCCGCCGCAAAGCCAGGGCCCGGCTATAAAATTGCAACGCCCCCTCAAAATCCCCCTGTTTGGCGGAGACGACGCCGATATTATTCAACGTGCTCGCCAATCCGCTGCGGTTGGCAATTTCCTCCCACAAGGGCTCGGCTTCCTCGAAGCTGGTCCGGGCGCGATCCCAATTGCCCAGGCGGGTGTAGGTGTAGCCGATATTGTTGAGGGTGGTGGCCATCCCGAGGCGATCGCCCTTTTCCCGGTAAAGCAATAGGGCTTTCTGGTAGGCGTAAAGGCTCTGGTTGTAGTTATCTTGGGAATCGTAATACAAACCGATATTGTTGAGGGTGACGGCCTCCCCGCCGCGATTTTCGAGTTGCTGCCACAGGGTCAGCGATCGGCGATAATAGTCGAAACTGAGGGGATATTCCCCTAAACTGTCGTAGAGCAAACCCAGATTGTTGAAGGTGCTCGCGAGTCCTTCCCGGTTGTCGATCTGGCGGTGTAATTCCAGGGCGGCGGTGTAAGTGTCGATCGCCGCTTGGTAGTTCCCCAGGGGTTCGTAAACCGCCCCCAAGCCGTTGAGGGCGTAGGCTTCCCCCCGTTTGTCTCCCCCCTCGCGATAGTCGGAAATGGCTTGTTGGTAGGATGCGATCGCCTGTTGGTAGTCCCCCAATTTGTAATGGAGTCTGCCGATTTGGTTGAGGGTGTAGGCCCGATCCTGAATGCGATCGCCCGTTTTGTAGTAATCCAGCGCCTTTTTGTAGGCGTCCAAACTCGACCGCAGGTCCCCCAGGCGATCGTACACCAACCCCAGCCCCCACAGTGTCTCGGCTTCCCGGTCTTTCGACCCCAATTCCCGATACAGTCCGACGGCTGTGTTAAGTTCGGTAAGGGCAATTTGCAGGGCTTCCGGCGTCCCCTCCCGCACCAATTCCACCCCCGCCTCGAAAGCGGTTTGGGCTTCCGCGACGCGGGGATCTGGGGCGGCGGCCGCAACTAAAATCGGGGAGAATCCGACAATACAGGCAGAAACTAGGGCGATCAATCGGGTTTGGGGTGAGGATAGATTCATTGGAAATGGGGAATGGAGAAACTTTTACTTTTCACTCTTCACTCTTCACTTTTCACTTTCCCTACACCCTACACCCTACACCCTACACCCCAATTCGGGAGAGGAGTATGAAAAAATTTAAATTAACGGCTACAATTGCGGCAATTTTATTCGGGGCGATCGCGCCGGCGAGGGCAGATGTTCCCACCCTACAACAACAGCTTCAAGTGGTGCAGGGAAGGCGGGGGTTAGCCGTTGAAGGACTCCAGGGGGATGTCACGATTAATGGCAATCCCGCCCAACTCGGCGATCGCGTTGGGGCGGGGGATCTCGTCGTCACCGGAGACGGGGCGATCGCGATTTTGCGCGTCGATAGCAACATCGGCACCGTAGAAATGGCTGAAAATACCATTCTTGAAATCAGAACCACCTCCGGAGAAGCCGGCATCGCCCCCGATCAAGTGACCGTTTTCTTCGTCCCCAAAGGCCGAATTCGCGCCTCCGTCGCCCGTTTCGTCAGTGCACCCTTGCGCGATACCTCCACCGCCGCCCACCCCCAGGAAATCGCCGCCCTCCACTGGGAGGGACTTTTGGCGGACGAGGAAGACTCGGAACAATCCGCCGAAGAGTCCCCCTTTCGAGTCGAAACCCCCGTCACCGTGGCGGGCGTTCGCGGCACCTCCTTCGGGGTCAATGTCGGACCCGACGGCAAAACGGGAGTCAGCACCATCGAGGGCACCGTCGGGGCGATTTCTGAGGGGGAAGAAGTGCGAATTGAACCCGACAATTTCTCCGTTGTCAACCCCGGACAATCTCCGACATCTCCCGATTTTACACCGCCCTTATCGGGTTTGGAAATCTTCCAAGTCACCCGCTTAAATCCGCGCACCGTGAGAGTTTTGGGACAAGTCGATCCGATGGATTTAGTTTACATCGACAATCGGGAAATTGCCACCGATGAAAACGGGAAATTTGACGCGATCGCAGATCTCCCCGCCAGCCGCCGCCTGGGAATTGTCGTCCGGGGTCCCTCGGTGCGGGAGCGACACTACATCCTCCCCGTACCGTAAAATATAACGCTACGCGCTTCTTAATAGGGAATGGGGAATAGGGAATGGGGAATAACAACTGCCTTTTCATCCGGCTTCCAGCTTTGTCTCCCTTCCCAAACCCGTCAATACTCGCCGAGCTATTTGCTATAAAATCGGGTAGAATAGGCGAGATACCGGTTCCCCCATCGACCTTGAAAACCACACTATCAACCTGCAATTCACCATGATCGCAACTCCCCAAACAAAAACCTACACCCCCGAGGAATACCTGAACCTCGAAACCCAATCGGAAACCAAAAACGAATATCGCAATGGAGAGATTATCCCAATGGCAGGCGGAACTATCAATCACAATAAAATCGCCTTGAATTTTTGTCGCAAATTTCCGCTGACAATCGACGGACAAGATTACGAAGTATATCACGCCGATGTCCGTCTGTGGGTTCCCCGATACAACATCTACACCTATCCCGATGTGATGGTCCTGGCGGGCGAACCCATTTACCAAGAAAACCGCACGGATACCGTCATCAATCCCAAATTAGTTGTCGAAGTTTTATCGGATTCGACCCGGAACTACGATCGCGCCCAAAAATTCCTTTACTACCGTTCGATCAACAGTTTCCAGGAATATATTTTAATCGACCAATACTCCTTTCACGTCGAACAATTTTCCAAAACAGAAAATGGCAAATGGCTGCTGACTGAATACGAAGACGCCGACGACCAACTGACCTTAGAATCCGTCAACTACACCCTCCCCCTAAAAGACATATACGAACGAGTCAGCTTCCACAATCCCCCCGATCACGAACCGACATCGGGAACCTTACTATAGGCTGACTTCCCGAATACACCGGGACAGAAATTCGGATTTATCCGGCCCATCGTGTCCCGGTTTTGGGATGAGGTTGCGATCGCGCGGCATCTCCGCGAAAGAATCCCCCCAATTGCGGTAAAATAAACGGCGGGGGTTATTTGGAGAAGATAAATGAGCCAATGCTTGAACCCTGATTGTCTGGCGAGTAACCCGTCCGATGCCAAATTTTGTCAGCGTTGCGGCACCCAATTGTTGCTGAAAGGACGCTATCGCGCCCTCGAAATTATCGGTCAGGGCGGGTTCGGCCGCACCTTCAAGGGGTTCGACGAAGACAAACCCTCCAAACCCCCCTGCGCCATCAAACAATTTTATCCCCAAGCCCAGGGCACCAAAACCCTCGACAAAGCGAAACAACTGTTTGAACGGGAAGCCGTCCGCCTCGACGAGTTGGGACACCACCCGCAAATTCCCGAACTCTACGCCTATTTTACCCAAGACGATCGCCAATATTTAGTCCAAGAATACATCCGGGGAAAAAACCTCCAGCAAGAATTGCAGGAGTCGGGAAATTTCGGGGCAGATCGCATCCTCCAACTGCTGCAAGATCTCCTCCCCGTCCTAGATTTCGTCCACAAAAAGCAGGTCATCCACCGAGATATCAAACCCGACAATATCATCCGGCGCACGTCGGACAATCAATTATTTTTGGTGGACTTCGGCGCGGCAAAATTCGCGACTTCTACGGCTTTGACGACCCCCGGAACCTCCATCGGTTCCTCGGGCTACGCCGCCCCCGAACAGACCTTCGGACAGGCTAATTTTACCAGCGATATCTACAGTTTGGGCGTGACTTGCATTTATTTACTCACCCACATCGACCCCGTACAATTGTACGACGCCAACGAGGGGGAATGGGTGTGGCGGCAGTATTTGAGCGAACCCGTCAATCCCGCCTTCGCCCAAGTCTTGGATAAAATGTTGTCTCACACCGCCAACAAACGCCATCAATCCGTCGGGGCGGTGTCGAGGGCGATCGCACCTTTTATCTCCCCAAAAATCGACTACACGCACCTCGAAAATCTGCTCAAAAACGGCCGCTGGAAAGATGCCGATCGCGAGACGACCACCCTGATTTTACAGGCGACTAATCGCGAACAGCAGGGCTATCTCGACCTGAAAAGTCTCGACGCTTTACCCTGCGAAATCCTGCGGGCGATCGATAACCTGTGGGTCCGCCACAGCGCCGGCCGCTTCGGGTTCAGCGTCCAGAATCAAATTTGGAAAGCGATCGGCGGTTCTGCCACTGCGAATATCGAAACCTACAATACCTTCGGAGAACGGGTCGGCTGGCGGGGAAAAAATGACTTTTTGTGGTATAATAATCTCATCTTCGATGTCGATCAAGCACCCAAAGGTCACTTGCCCACGGGTCGGGTCGGAGATATTGCGATCGCCAGCCGCTTCCTGGGAAAAATCGGCGGTTTCGGGTTGAAAAGAATCCTGGCAATTACCGCCAAATTAGATCGGTGTGGCATTGAATAAGAATAGCCGAGAAACCGGGTTTGGCGAGAACAGCTTCGGTTCCCACACTGACATTCGGATATAAACCCGGTTTCTCAAATATCACGATTTCCAAAACGCCTTCCATGCGAACTGGGGAAGTGCCAGCATCCGCCGCCACCGCCAGGGCTCTTGATAGAGGCGATACAACCACTCCAAATGATTGTTACAGAACCAGGCGGGCGCCCGTTCTTTCTCCCCCGCCCAAATATCGAAACTGCCCCCCACGCCAATCCAAATCGAATTCGGACAGAGGTGGCGATTTTCGGCGATCCAAAATTCCTGGCGGGGCACACCCAATCCGACAAGAATCACTTGGGGTTGTAATTCCCGCAGGGTTTCTTTCATTTCTTGTTCTTCCGAGGGGGATAAATAACCGTGATAAGATGCGATCGCCAATCCCGGAACCTGCCGCTGGAACGCATCCGCCGCCTTCTGGGCGACTCCCGGTTTCCCGCCGTAGAAAAACGCCAATCCGGAGGACCCGAACTGGTTCACCCGATGAATCACCGCTTCCGAGAGTTCGATTCCCGGACAGCGTTGAATTTGATATCCCTTGAATTTCAGATAAAGGACGACCCCCGCCCCGTCGGGAATGACCAAATCCGCCTCCCGAATCGCCGTCGCCAGGGGCTCGTTCCGTTCAGCCTGCATCGCCATTTCGGCATTCAGGGTGATGACCTGGGTTCCCAACCCCAGACGCAGGCGACGCGACAGCCAATCGCCGTAATTTTCGGCCAGGTGCACCGGCAACCCCAAAACGGGAAACGTCGGGGGACTCGCTTCCGGCGTCAGCAAACCTTGAGACATAACTCCCTCACACACACTGCAAATCGATCGCAAATTATCCAAATTATACGTTCGATCTGCGCGTCCGTCTGGATTTCTGCGGGGGGGAGAGAACCGCGATCGCATTTTTTCAGGTCAGAATCGCCAAATTGAAACCCAGGATGCGATCGCCAACCCCGAAATCAATAGATACAGAATCGCCGTCGTTTTCTGCGCTTTCCTCCAAATCTCATCATAACTCAAATTGTAATTGGAAATCATCAAAATTGCGGGGGGATCAAAAATTTGAGGCAATAACCGATTTAACAGGACTCTCAAAATCACATTGACTCGCCACAAATTCTTGCGAAATTGGTTTTGATTGTATTGCCACGGGAAGCCAATTTGGGCGAGTTTAGCCAAAGCTGCGGTGTCGTTGGCCCGTAAAGATTCGTACAGCGGCAAAGCGCGGGAAAGGTCATTCTCGGCTTCGGAAATGGCTTGATGGAGGACGCATACATCCTCCAACGCAGCGTTGACACCCTGCCCGATATCCGGCGGGAAACAGTGGATGGCATCTCCCATCAGCACCACTCCGGCCGTATTTTTGTCATTTTCGGACAACAGAAAAAACAGTCCGGGACAATATTGGGGATCGGGAAATTGTCCGCCCTGGCTTTCTGCAAATCGGGCGACTTCTTCAGAAGATAATATTTTGTCGATTGGCAATTGGGGAAAAGCGGTTTCCAAAAAATCAAATACCTGCTTGCCGTCTTGCAGTTTCCAGATGTCGCGATCGGGATAGGTGATGATATTGGCGGTGCGGGGTTCGTCGGGATTTTTCCTCGGCAGCAAACCCAAAGAAACGGCACGATCGCGATCTCGGAACGCGCCGCGGATGGCGTAGGCGGTGCTGGGAATCGCCCGTTCCGAACCGTCGCGGTTGAGGGGCGGTTGGGGCGGCAGGGTGAGGACTTTGTATTTCAAACCCGAACTCGGAGAGGGAAAGTGCCGCATTTCAAACCGTTTCGATCCGGCGGAATCGTCCCATTTTGATAACGTTTTTCGGACGATGGAAGTGATGCCATCGCAACCCAGCAGCAGGTCTGTTTCAAAGGTCAAATTTTGGTCATCGCCTTCGTTATTATTTTTGGCGATAACTTTGAGTTTTTCCGAACCATCGCTATCCGCGATCGCTCGATCAATTTCGAGACAAACCGTGTCGAATAAAACCGTGATGCAATGTCGCCAATTTTGTTCGATTTCCTGATATAATAATTGCATGAAAGTAGAGCGGGGGAGCCAGTACGCGGTTTTGCGATCGCGACTTCCGGGAACGGGCATTTTTGAGGTGTTCTGGCTTCCGTCAGCTTGGATGACCGTAAAATTAACGTCCGTGTTGGCGACGCCGAGTTCCGCAAGGCGATCGCTCAGTCCCAGAAAGTCGGTGCATTTTTGGCCGCGGCCGTCGATCAAATAAAGAAAGGATTTGTCGGGTTCGTAGAAATCGGCGGACGGGCGTTTTTCCAAAACGGTAATATTGTTCCAACCGCTTTTGGCAAGCATCAAGGCAGTCGCCAAACCAGCCGGGCCGCCACCGATCGCGATCGCAGTTTTTTCCATCTTGTTTGACTCCTTTCTGTTGGTGCGTTTTAGCGCAGTTACTCTGGGGCTAAAGCCCGACAACGAAATGGGGGGTGGGTGAATTGCGATCGCCGGCCGAATTGTTCGTGACGAACAGACAAATGGAACGGGCGATCGCGACGGGAACGCTTTTTAGAGCAAATTCCGAGAGTATGCTAACATTAAAAATCGCTCAAGATGCCACATCTGGCGGTTCGATCGCGATCGCGAGGAGGATACGAGAAATGTCGATGACAGCAGCCGAACGGACGGCACGGTTGGAGGATTACTACCACCAGATCAAAACGGTCATCCTCCGGCGACAGAACCCCGTCAGCGGCTTGCTTCCCGCCAGCACCGCCATCACCACCCACGGCAACTACACCGATGCCTGGGTGCGGGATAACGTCTACAGCATCCTCGCGGTGTGGGGACTCGCCCTCGCCTATCGGAAAGTGGACGATCGCCCCGATCGCACCTACGAACTCGAACACAGCGTTATAAAATTGATGCGGGGCTTGCTATTCGCCATGATGCGGCAGGCGGACAAAGTGGAACGCTTCAAAAAAAGCCAGCATCCCCTCGATGCCCTCCATGCCAAATACGATACCACCACCGGAGATACTGTCGTCGGGGACCACGAGTGGGGACATTTACAACTCGACGCGACGTCCATTTACCTGCTGATGTTGGCGCAGATGACCGCATCGGGATTGCAGATTATTTATACTTTGGATGAAGTCTGTTTTATCCAAAATTTAGTTTACTATATCGGCCGCGCCTACCGGATTCCGGACTACGGAATTTGGGAACGGGGCAATAAAATCAACCACGGAAATCCGGAACTCAACGCCAGTTCCATCGGCATGGCGAAAGCCGCCCTCGAAGCGATGGACGGACTAAATTTATTCGGCGTTGACGGTTCCCAGGAATCCGCGATTAATATTCTTCATGACGAAGTTGCCCGCAGCCGCATCACCCTGAAATCCATACTGCCCCGCGAGTCCGGTTCCAAGGAAGTGGATGCCTCTTTATTGAGCGTCATCAGTTTCCCGGCTTTTGCCGTCGAAGAACAGGAATTAATCGATCGCACCCGCAATAAAATCATCGAAAAATTGCAGGGAAATTACGGCTGCAAACGGTTCTTGAGAGACGGACACCAAACCGTCTTAGAAGATAGCGAGAGGCTGCACTACGAACCCCACGAACTCAAACAGTTTGAAAATATCGAGAGCGAGTGGCCGCTGTTTTTCACCTATTTACTGTTGGACGGATTATTTACCGGCGATCGCGATCGCGTCAACGAATACCTCGGCCGTCTCGAATCCCTCCTCGTCGAACGGGACGGCTTCAAACTCCTCCCGGAACTCTACTACGTCCCGCCAGAATCCATCGAAGCCGAACGAGAAAATCCCCGCAGCCAACCCCGCAAACCCAACGAAAATATCCCCCTCGTTTGGGCGCAAAGTCTGTATTATCTCGGCACCCTCATTCACGAAGGATTGTTAGATATCGGCGATATCGACCCCCTCGGACGGCACCTGTGCGTCCGCCGCCACCGCGATCCGATCGTGCAAATTTCCCTCCTCGCCGAAGACGAGGATTTGCAGCGGGAACTCGCCAACCGGGGCATCGTCACCCACACCCCCAAACAGGTGGAACCCATCCAAATTCGCCACGCCCGGGAACTCTCCCAAATTTACACCCAAATTGGACGCAGTGAAAAACTCGGACTCAGCGGGCGATTTGTGAAGCGCCTGTGGAGTTTGAGCACCTCCCGAATTTTCCACATTTTGGGGGAAACGGTGGTGTTCCTACCCGCCTTTTTGGACCAGCAGGAATTTTATCTCACCCTCGACTATCACTTCCTCGTCTCCCAGATGAAAAGCGAACTGGCTTACATCCAGCGAAACTGGAACCAGATCGGGCGCCCGACGATGACGCTACTGCTAACTTGGACAATGTTAGAAACGGGTCAGGAAGCGTTATTAAACCTCATCGACGAACTCAAAACCGGAACCTGCAACGGGGTGCGGGTGAAGTTGGGATCGCTGAAACAACTGATGCCGAAGGCGGGGACGGAATGGATGAATTTCCTGCCCGACGTGGCGTTTACCGAATCGGCGGTGACGGAAACCCCATCCCAGACGTTCTATTTAATCCACAAACCCGATCGCAATTCTCCCCTGAGTGCGACCCAGGAATTTCGCCTGGAACGGGAAACGGATTCCGAATCGGTATTGCAAGAATTGAAAAAAGCGGAAAATATTTACGAACAGATCGAACTGTTGCGATCGCTGATCCATCTGGAAGGGTTGGATTTTGACACCGGATTCGGCGGTTCTCAGCGGTGCGTGACGGTGCGGGATCTGGTGAACGAAGTTTACTTGAAAGCCGAACAGGGGTTCCGATCCAAAACCGATTTGATGCAGTATATCGAAATGTACGGGATGCCCCCGAAAATCGAGTGGGCGGTGGTGCGGGAAGCCGCCGGGTTGCTGGGGAAAGTCGATATCGGTTTGTCGGATGCGGTGACGGAAATATTGGTCCGAGGGAAACAAATTACCGTCGGAAAAGCCTACAGCGAACAGTCCGTCATCGCCCAACCAATGCCGGCAAAAGAAATCGTCCAAAAAATCGATGAATTCTGCGGGGAAGATATTCGCGATCGCGTCCTCACCCAGGAAATTCTCATTTATTTGGGATGGTTGATCCGGTCGGAACCGGTGCTATTCAAAGGGTTGTTGGTGTTGCGGGTCAATTACTTGATATTGCTCCTCACCAGCGAGCTCGCCGCCGAGTTGAAAGTCACCCAGGATGAGGGTTACGAACAGTTGATGCACCTGACCCCCTTTGAAATCAAAAATCGCCTGCGCCAGGTGCTCGCCAGCTACGAGAAAATGAATCAGTTATTGAAAAAGCGGGAAGCCCTCCACGTCCGCCAATCCCAGGCCGAAATTGACTGGGAAATCGCCCCAGAAAAAGAGGGCGATATCACCCCCCTGGGCGGTTGGCGTCGCCAGCGCCAGATGTCCGGCGCGACGGGGCGGATACCCAAAGATTTTTATCCCAACGTTTGGGCAGTTTTGTCCCATTGCAAAGGTTTGGTGATCGGCGATAAATTGGAGCGGCGCAACCGGTTGGACAGCGATCCGATCGTGTCGGAAATGACGCCGGGTGAGAAGAATTTCGCCCTGACGGTGGAGCACTTGCTGAATAAAATCGAGGCACCGGAATACCGGCAGATGAACGTGGAAGCGCTGATGGAATTGAATGCGATCGTCAGTCGCAACCCGGAATTGCAGGTGGAAGATTACATTGTTTTGGATGTTTTGATCGGCTACGCAGTGCGGCTGGGGTGGCTGGAACGGTATCCCGAACGGAGCGATCGCTACGACGAGGACAAAGCCAAGGCTTGGCACAATTTTTATGAGTCGTCCCCCTACGTCTGCGCGGGTTACATCGTCAAGGCGTTCCGCTTCCTGATGGAGTCCGGTCAGGAAGAGCACGTCGCCTAGAAGTTGTTAAATCATTCCGAACAATCGCGACAACCTGCAACAATTACTTTACTATAGACTCATACAGTTTTGAAACACGGCCAAACTCGCGATGAAAGTTGCCATCAGTTCGACGGGGGATAACCTGGATGCCCCCCTAGATCCCCGTTTCGGGCGCTGCGCCTATTTAATTTTCACAGACCCGGACACCGGAGAATCGACCGCCATTGCCAACGATGCCGCCGCCGAGTCGGGGGGTGCGGGGGTCAAAGTCGCCGCGACGGTAGCCGAAAACGGTGCCCAAGTGGCGATTTCCGGCAGTTTCGGGCCCAAAGCGGCTCGCGTCCTGACTGCGGGCGGCGTTGAAACCTACACCACGAGCGCGACAACCGTCCGTTCAGCTTTGGAAGAATGGCGCCAGTTGTCCGAGTGATGGGGAATGGGGAATGGGGAGGAAAGAGAAGAGAGAAAAGAGGAGAGAGAAAAGAGGAGAGAGAAAATTCTCACTTTTGGCTCCTCACGTCTGACTCCTTCCCAAAGGGGAATCTAAAATCTAAAATTCCCTACACCCTACACCCTACACCCTACACCCGACCTTTAATAAGGAGGTTTTGATGAAACCGGAACGCACGACTATCTGTATCGCCGGAGGAAAGGGGGGGACGGGTAAAACCACCGTGGCGGCGAATTTGGCCGTCACCCTGGCGCGGGGGGGCGGTGCCGTCACCTACCTCGACTGCGACGTTGAAGAACCGAACGGACACTTATTTTTACATCCGACAGTGGAACGGCGCGATCGCGTCACCGTCCCCATTCCCCGGGTCGATGCCTCCCGCTGCATCGGCTGCGGCGAATGTGCCGATATCTGCCAATTCAACGCCATCGTGGCCCTGAAGGGATCGGCGATGGTGTTTCCGGAATTGTGCCACAGTTGCGGGGGGTGCGTTCTCGTCTGTCCCGAAGGTGCGATCGCCGAAGTACCCCAAGAAATCGGCACCGTGGAAACCGGAACCGCCGACGGTTTGGGCTTTGTCAGCGGATTGCTCGATATCGGCCAAGTCAAAACCCCCCCAGTGATTCAAGCCGTCAAAGAACAGATTCCCCCCAATGGCATCGCCATCCTCGACGCGCCCCCCGGCACGTCCTGCCCGGTGGTAGAAACCCTGCGGGACGCGGATTATCTGGTGCTCGTCGCCGAACCCACCCCCTTCGGTTTGCACGATTTGAAACTGGTGGTGGAGATGGCGCGGGTTTTGGACATCCCCTTTGGAATCATTGTCAACCGGGCCGGAATCGGCGATCGCGCCCTTTATGCCTACTGCGAAGCCGAAAACATCGACATCCTCGGCGAAATCCCCGACGATCGCCGCGTGGCCGTGGCCTACTCCCGGGGACAACTAGCGGTGGACGCCCTCCCGGAGGCTCAAACCCAATTCGCCAACATCGCCCGCACCCTCTCGCAACAGGTGGAATTATGAAAGAACTCGTCGTCATCAGCGGCAAAGGCGGCACGGGCAAAACCAGCACGGTAGCCTCCTTTGCGGCCCTGGCTCCCCGCCCCGTCCTCGCCGACTGCGACGTAGACGCGGCCGACCTGCACTTGATTTTATCCCCCACGATCCGCGATCGCGCCGATTTCGTGGGCGGCAACCGCGCCACCATCGACCCCGAGCGCTGTATGGGCTGCGGTGCCTGCCAAGAATACTGCCGCTTCGACGCCATCCATTGGACTCCCGAGGGCGGATACCGGGTCGATCCCATCGCCTGCGAGGGCTGCGGGGTGTGCGTGCGGTTCTGTCCCGGCGAGGCGATCGATTTCGGTGCGGCGGTGAACGGGGAATGGTTCGTCTCCGACACCCGCCACGGCCCGATGGTTCACGCCCGCTTGGGTATCGCCGAGGAAAATTCCGGCAAATTGGTGACGCTGGTGAGGAAAAAAGCCAGGGAAACCGCCGAACAATTGGGCCTGAATCTGATCGTCGCCGACGGGTCGCCGGGGGTCGGATGCCCGGTGATGGCCTCTCTGACGGGGGCCGATGCCGTCCTGTTGGTGACGGAACCGACGCCGAGCGGTTTCCACGATCTCGATCGCGTGGTGGAGTTGTTGCGCCGCTTTCGCCTCCCGGCGATGGTTTGTGTCAATAAAGCCGACCTGAATTTGGAGTTGACGGAACAGATCGAAAAATATGCGATCGAACGGGGGCTGCAAGTCGCCGGCCGCATTCCCTATTCTCCGGCGGTGACGGAAGCCCAGACGGCGGGATTGAGTGTCGTCGAATATGGCGATAACGATGCCGCCGAGAGTTTGCGGACTATCTGGGATCGGGTGGCGCAACTGTTGCAACTCACCCCCAATTTTTAGTCATTTTTAGACCCATTAACCAGAGGAGTATTGCCATGAAAGTTGCCGTTCCCGTTTCCGAGGGATTATTGTCGCCCCATTTCGGTCACTGCCAGGTTTTTGCCCTGTTCGCGATCGATCCGGATAGCAAAAAAATTCTGGAATCCGAAACCCTGACACCACCGCCCCACGAACCGGGATTATTTCCCAAGTGGCTGGGGGAAATGGGAGTCGATTTAGTATTGGCGGGGGGTCTGGGTCCGAAGGCTCAAAGTCTGTTATCCGAACAGGGAATAGAGGCGATCGCGGGTTGCCCTGCCCTGGAACCGAAAACGGTGGTTCAGCAGTATTTGAGCGGTAGTTTATCCACCGGAAAGAATGCCTGCGATCATTGATGGCAGATGAGAGGGATTTTGCCGGGGAGGCGGATTCTTCGTGTTTTCTGTCGTTGAGGGGGGATGGTTGGGATTTCTTTTTCATTCCCCCGTCATCCAATCAAAGACGATATCAAATCAAAGATCATGAGAACCTATATCGATTGTATTTCTTGCTTTTTGAAACAAGCTCAGTCGGCGGTGACAATAGCGGTCGATGATCCGAGCCGTCGCGAGCAAGTGATGGGGGAAGTGTTGGAGGACGTGAGTCGGATGAATTTCGATCGCTCGACGGTGGAAATCGGGGCGGAAATTCACCGCACCCTGCGGGAGGCGAGCGGAAATCCCGACCCGTATCGGGAAATTAAAGACCGCAGCAATCGGCGGATGCTGGCTCTTTATCCTCATTTTTCACAACAGATCCAATCGGCGGAAGACCCCCTGGAAATGGCGGTCAGAATGGCGATCGCAGCCAATATTATCGACTTCGGCGCGATTCAAAATCTCGACGAGGAAACCATCGATAATGTCATGTCCGAAGCCAGTGCTATCCCCCTCGATCGCGCCGCCGTTGAACAATTACGCCGGGAAGTGGAACGGGCAGAAACGATATTGTATTTGGGGGATAATGCCGGAGAAATCGTCTGCGATCGTCTGCTGATCGAACAATTGCCCCGGGAAAAAATCACCTTCGTCGTCCGGGGAAATCCGGTCCTCAACGACGTGACAATGGTCGATGCCGAAGCCGTGGGAATGACGAAAATTGTCCCCGTCATCGATAACGGTTTCGACGCGCCCGGAACGGTGTTGGAATTCTGTTCGCCCGAGTTTCGCGATCGCTTCCAAGCCGCCGATCTAATTATTGCCAAAGGTCAGGGAAATTACGAAAGCCTCAGCGACAATCAGCAAAATATCTTCTTTCTCCTGAAAGCCAAATGTCCGGTCATTGCCAAGGAATTTAATTCCTCAGTCGGCGTGCAAATTTTGCAAAAAGTTCGGCACTAATTTCCCGTTTTTGAATTGTCGTTGATGCGGGTCGGGTTTTCGTTCAACCCGACCCGCCGAGGCTTTCGACCCAATTTTCCGGTAAAATTTCACCACAGAGGCACGGAGGACACAGAGGGGGGGAAATTCTCACCCCCGAACCCCCCAATTGTGGCAGTCGTCAACGAACCCGGGGGCGGAGAGGGACACCGGGTCGGGGCGAGAGTCTCCATCCCACGGACGAAACAGTGGGCCATCTTTCGATTTGAGTAAATCTTGACAATCCCTTTCTCGAAAAAGCACTCATCCTTTAACATAGATAAGTGATTTGTTTAACAAAAATTGGTTTTTGATCGTGCTAAAGACCCTTCGAGCTGACTTTCGCATTATCTTCGATCGCGACCCTGCTGCTCGGAACTGGCTAGAAGTCCTGTTCTGCTACCCCGGCTTGCAAGCCCTGCTGTTCCACCGCCTGGCCCACTGGCTGTACTGCATCGGCTTGCCCCTCGTCCCCCGCCTGATTTCCCACCTGTCCCGGTTCATCACCGGCATCGAAATTCACCCCGGCGCCACCATCGGACAGGGCGTGTTCATCGACCACGGCATGGGGGTGGTGATCGGCGAAACCGCGATCGTGGGAGACTTATGCCTGATTTACCAGGGCGTCACCCTCGGGGGGACCGGCAAAGAAAGCGGCAAGCGGCATCCCACTCTCGGGGAAAACGTGGTCGTCGGGGCCGGGGCTAAAGTGCTCGGAAACCTGCAAATCGGCAACAACGTCCGCATCGGGGCGGGTTCCGTGGTGTTGCGGGATGTCCCCTCCAACTGCACCGTGGTGGGCGTTCCCGGCCGGGTGGTCTACCGCTCCGGCGCCCGGGTCGATCCCCTCGAACACGGCAGCTTGCCGGACTCCGAAGCCGTGGTCATCCGCGCCTTGGTCGATCGCATCGAAACCCTGGAACAGCAGATGGAAGACCTCCGGAAAGAGCAGGTCGTCCTCGTCGATGCCGGCGTGGGCGGGAATTCCCAACCCTCTGACGGGGTATCTCCGGAAGTCGCCCTCAGCCGAAGCTGCCGCATCCAAGACCGGGCGCTCCGGGAATTTTTCGACGGTTCCGGCATTTAAGGGTTGACGGCGCGATCGCGCCAAGTCCCGTCCGCCTGACGACCGTAAATGATCCGATCCTGCGGTTCGCCGCGCAACTGCAAGTGATCCACCCACTCCGGTTCCAACAGCAGCAACACGAACGGGGGCGGCGCTTTTTCCGGGATGGGATCGGGCGGTTCAAAGGCACTCGCGGGCGATCGCTCCCCCCCCGGTTCGGGCCAGAAAAATTGCGGTTTGGCGCGATCGGACAATTCCTGCCAAGCCTGATGGCGGAGGGCGTCGAGATCGCGATCGCCCGAATTATCGCCAATCACCCTCAACTCCCCCGACAGGCGAAACTGTTCCCGGGTTTTGGGAAAATACCAGCACGCCTCCCCCCGAGGATTGCCGCCGATCTGGCCGACCTTTTCGCTGCGGAGGTCTGTGACAAATTTGAGACAATTACTATTGTCCGCAAATCCCCGAAATACCACCGTCCGATTGGCGGGACACCCGTCGGCCCGGACAGTCGCCAGTTGCAGGTAACGGGAATTGGGAAGGCTACGATTTCGGTGCAGTGCCGCCGCCAAGTGCGATCGCCACGGGGGAAGGGTCATCATCGATCGAGAAATATCTGCATCATTTAATATACCGGCTTCCCAAAACCTCAACCTCCGCCCCGACTCCAACTGTTGCCTCTTGCCTCTTGCCTACATTGCCTGCCCTATGCTGAGTGCCAAACCGAATCCCCTGCAAACCCCCCACAGCGGCTACCACTGGGACGGAAGCGATCGCCGTTTCTTCGAGGGCTGGTACTACCGCGTCACCCTCCCCGAACCTGGCCAGACCTTCGCCTTCATGTACTCCATCGAAGATCCCCTGGGGGGCCGGCCCCACAGCGGTGGCGGGGCGCAGATCCTCGGACCCGACGACGGCTACCTCTGCCGCACCTTCCCCGACGTGAACAAATTTTGGGCCGCCCCCGACGCCCTGGAACTGGGCCACTGGGGAGACACCGACCTGAACGCCAGTCCGGGTTATCTCGACCCCCAACTGTTCGATCGCCACATCCGCCAGGGGTATCAGGGGACGGCGACCTGGCACCAGGGCACCCTCAAAGACGGTCCGAACGCCTGCCGCTGGCAATACGCCATCACCCCCGTCTACGGCTGGGGAAACCCGGCCCGACTCCAGCAGTCCACGGCCGGTTGGTTATCGTTTCTGCCGATATTTGAACCGGGTTGGCAAATTTTGATGGCCCACGGCTGGGCGACGGGGTGGATCGAATGGAACGGCGATCGCTACGAGTTTACCAACGCCCCGGCTTATGGTGAAAAAAACTGGGGCGGCGCCTTCCCGGAAAAGTGGTTTTGGGTCAACTGCAATTGCTTCGACGGAATCCCCGATTTGGCGTTGACGGCGGGGGGCGGACGGCGCGGCGTCCTGTGGTGGATGGAGTCCGTGGCGATGGTGGGCATCCACTACCGTGGCGAATTTTACGAGTTCGTTCCCTGGAATGGCCAAGTCTCCTGGCAGGTCGAACCCTGGGGAAGTTGGCAGATGCGGGCCGACAACGGACAATTTCAGGTGTCTCTGACGGCGACGAGCGATCGCCCCGGAACCCCCCTCCGCGCACCCACCCAAGACGGTCTGACCTTCTGCTGCCGTGACACCATGAAAGGGGACGTCACCCTGCAACTGCGGCAGGGAAGCCGGCTGATTCTGGAGGCTCACAGTTCCCTGTGCGGCGTGGAAACCGGCGGCGGCCCGTGGACGGAAACTTGGATAATTAACAATTAATAATTATTATCAATTGATGTCTTCTTCTGGCTCCTTTCCTAGCAATCCTGCCCTCGATCTGTTAAGATAACTAACACCTGGGGCTGTGGCTCAGTTGGATAGAGCAAGCGCCTCCTGAAGAATCGGGCACCATGTGGGGAAACCCCTTGTGTGAATGTGGTCAAACTCAGGGAAGCCTAAGTTCATCCGATGATGGATAAGGTAATCTTGAGCCAAGCTCTACTCCCTCGGGGTAGAGAAGGTGCAGAGACTGGTTTGAGGAGTCGGGATCGACCGCTTCTCGAACGTAACGGCCACCACCTACGGGCGGTTTGTCTAAGGTGAAGGGATAGTCCAGAGAGTGGGGAAACTCACACAAATCTGAAGCGCTAGGTCGCCGGTTCGAGTCCGGCCAGTCCCGTTTCCTTAAACCTCTCATCCTGCAGCGGTTGCAGCGTTCTGCTCAAGACGCTACAACCGTTCCTTGACTCAAAAATTACAAATCAAGACTTGCTATCACAAATTTGCCAATCTGTCAAATTCTCTGCTCTCAATCAGAAGCAATCGGGATGCAACTGGCAAAACACGAAAGAGTCCGGGAGCGTGGTAGCCCCGCGATTTTAATCCGGGGCGGAAACGCGACTCGTGCGGCTTTAGCCGCAATGATATAATTGCAATTACCTTCTCTGTGACCCGAATGGAAGGGGCTTAACATCCCGTGAGGGCAGACTTGCATCACGCAGAAATGTCGGTAGCAAAGTGGTTTCATCGGCGAGAGGCAAAAGGCGATCAGAAACAAGTAAAGGGAAGCCTTTGGGCAACCCATAGAGGCGTATTTGACTTCGCCTATGAGTCCGACAAGTCGGAAGTTCTGAAATCCCTCCGGGGAATCCCCGTCGCTTCAGCGCGGGGAGTAGTCAATCCAGTCCAGATGCAAAAGTTGAGTTGCAACCCGAAAGGTCAGCACCCCCGGCTGAAGCACGGGGGCTTCGTGCCCTCCCCTTCAGGTAGCTGACCAGCTTAAGCCTTAACTGGC
>NZ_JAJENU010000246.1:0-21472 GCF_035615495.1 Lyngbya sp. CCY1209
ATATTCAAAACGGAGCATCGGGCATCTTGCCTGTGGATTCAGATCCGATCCCCTCATTTAAGATGAAACAGCCCAGTAGGTTGGGTTGAACGCAGTGAAACCCAACTGCTGGGGTGCGGATGTTGAAGCGGATGTAGCGGATGGGTGGTTGGTGGGACAACTTAAATCAAACGGTCCACTACACCCCACACCCCACACCCCACACCCTAATTTAGCAGTGAAACCCAACACCAATATCTCGATGTTGGGTTTCGTTCGGATACCCAACCTACTTATTGACTCACTATAACTGACCGACTTTAAAAATTTGGTTTGCCGTCAACTTCAAGCCTGAAAATGTGGGTGAGACAATCCGATCATCGCCGCTGAACTGCTGAATTTGATACTCACCCTCAATCAGTTGATAAATAGAGATTCTTGGTTCTTTAGGATTGCCCAAAAAATTTCGTCCACCTAATGCCGCATAATCTACAATCCAATACTCAGCAATTCCCAGTTCTTCATAGTCTGCTCGTTTTTTAAAATAGTCATCACGCCAGTTAGTGCTGACCACTTCGACAATGAGCTTAACGGATTGGGCTTGGGTAATGATAGACTCACTAGCCCAACGGGGTTCGGTCGCAATCGCCTCTTGATCGATAACAATTATATCAGGCTCATATCCCGATCGCCCGTCACTCGATCTGACAATCGATTCTCTGGGAATCATCCATAGACCTCGTTTACCCATTTGAATAATGGTAAGGATTAATTCTTCCATCAGAAATCCTGTTACCGTTGAGTGTTCGCCTCTGGGTTTTGGCATTTTAAGAACAGTTCCATCATGTAGCTCATAGCGTTCCCCAGTGTTGGGATACTGAGCAACAAAGTCATCAAATGTAGTGATTTGTGTTAATGCTTGAGTCATGTCAGTTGGGGGCAGCGATCGCAAAAAAAGTGCGGTTCATTAATATTATAGTACGATCTGCGGCTGGCGAACGGAAATACACCCGAGAACTTATCAAGTTATTGAACGGTTCGACCACAGTGATGGCGATCGCCAATCGGAAAAATTCGACATCGAAAACATTCACGATATCTATAGCGATCGGAAACCATTTGTAAATTGTCCGGCCCCCAAACCCCCAATACTGGGGGCTCTGAGCTGACAATTTTTCACGAATCGTTTCACATGGCTATACAAATACGGCGATCGCCTCAAAGCCACCGTCCAACATTACGAAACCAAATTCTAGATTTCGCAAAGGAAAAAAACAGTTTTTTCCTCCCACTCATCTGAAACTCTCCCCTCACCGGAGAGAAGCCACCCGATTTCCGATGGCAACCTCAACGGTGCCAGAATCGGGGATAAAAGAGCGATCGCGGCTGCGGTTATTGGCGGATGTCACCACGAACATCAGCACCATAATTAACAAGATGCCGATAACGAATGCGATCGCGTTTCCGTCTTCCGTGTCGTTAAGATTGCGATCGAAGTGGCACCACAGACAATGATAGTGATTGCTGGCTTTTTCGACCAGACACCGTTTGCCGCACTTGGGACATTCCAAGGTTTCCTTGACATTCATCAGGCGGGGATCTTCGGTTTGGTAGACGTGCATCGCTTCTCTCCTCTTCTGGCTTGACTCCAGAATAATTTGGGGGGATAACCCCAATGCAAACCCACCCCCCAACCCCCCTACACCTCCCGAAAATTAGGGAGTAAACTGAGTTTGGGGTGCGACATCCCCCAAGGGATACCCCAAACTTTTTTTCTGCGAGTTCGAGTCATCCGCCATGCCGAAACCCACCTACGGCCCCGCCGTCAAAACCCGTTGCCTGCAGTTGTTAGCCGATTTACTCCGCTACACCAACGACGAATTGGAAGATTGCCAGATTTCCCAACTCAACTGTCGCTGGGAAGATGCAGAACCCCTGCAGCCAAAATTGATTGTCAAAGCCAAATTGCGATCGCTCGTCAGTTTGACCCAATTCACCGGCAAAACCCTCACCAAAACCCAAATTCGCGAAGCCCTCAAACGCTGGCAGGATTTCCTCAATATCCTCGAAGATCATCGCGTCAACCAGCGCGGTTCCGACCAGTGGTATTTTACCCTCACCCTGTGGTCAAAAGTCAACATCGACCAAAACCTAAAACAGGCCGAAGCCCGCTGGGAACGGCGGCGCGGGGAACCGTCTCCGCCGCCCCCCGAAATTATATCCGTTATTCCGGTATCGGAAACCGAACCCACAACCGAACCCACCCCGCCGGAAACCCGAAATTCTCCCTGTCGTGCGGCGGAGTTGGCGGAACAATTGCGGCGGTGGTTCGACACCCTGGGCTATCGATTTGAAACCCACGAAATTTGGCAACCCAGCTATTTTGAATGGTTAATTAATGTCCCCGTTTGGCGCAGTCGATATATCCGCATTTTAGTCCGGGGCGTGGCGGGAGAAGTGGGGCTTTTGGACGTGCGGGCGCTGCGAGATTCCGTCCGGCAACAACAGGCGGACGAGGGGTGGTTGGTGACGACCCGACGCATCGCCCGAGTCGCCCGGGATGAGGTGGCGAAGCCGGAAAATCAAAATTTGGGCTGCTATACATTCGACGAATTGTTAGATCAGGATGCCGATTTCAGCCGCTATTTAATTTGGCTGCAACAGGAAATTCAACAGCGAGAAATCGATCGCAAATATGTCCCCCTCGCCTGCACGAAAGAGGAATTTGACCCGACGACGGGCCAGCGCATCGGCGTGAGTCGTTACGACGAACGGGACGGTTGGATCGACGGTTATATCGACCTGTGGTTGCACGACCCCGCCAAAAAACATATTTCGATTTTGGGCGAGTTTGGGACGGGTAAAACCTGGTTCGCCTTTCATTACGCTTGGCGGGCGTTGCAGCGCTATCAAGAAGCCCGAGAACGGGGCATCGATCGCCCCCGATTGCCTTTGGTAATCCCCCTGCGGGACTACGCCAAAGCGGTCAGCGTCGAATCATTATTTTCGGAATTTTTCTTTCGCAAACACGAGATACCCATCCCCGGATATTCCGCCTTTGAACAGTTGAACCGGATGGGGAAACTGCTGCTAATTTTTGACGGCTTCGACGAGATGGCGGCGCGGGTCGATCGCCAACAAATGATCAACAATTTTTGGGAGCTGGCGAAGGCGGTCGTGCCGGGGGCGAAGGTGATTTTAACGTGCCGGACGGAGCATTTCCCGGAGGCGAAAGAAGGGCGGCGGCTGTTGAATGCAGAATTGCAAGCGTCGGTTGCCAACCTGACGGGAGAACCGCCCCAATTTGAAGTGCTGGAACTGGAAAAATTTGGCAACGAACAGATCCGACAAGTTTTATCCTACCACGCCCAGCCGGAAACGGTCAAGCAGGTGATGGAAAATCAGCAATTGTTGGATTTGGCACGCCGTCCGGTGATGGTGGAATTGATTGTGGAGGCGTTGCCGGATATCGAAGCGGGAAAACCGATTGATATTTCGCGGATTTATTTCTACGCGATCGGTCGCAAAATGGAGCGGGATATCAAGACGGAACGGACGTTTACATCGATGGCAGATAAGCTGTATTTTTTGTGCGAATTGTCCTGGGAAATGCTGTCGAGCGATCGCATGAGTTTGAACTATCGGGAATTCCCAGATCGCATCCGTCGCTGTTTCGGGGAAGCCGTCCAAGAACAGAAGGATCTCGACCATTGGCACTACGACATGATGGGACAAACCATGCTAATTCGCAATGAGTTTGGCGACTATTATCCGGCCCACCGTTCGCTGTTGGAATTTTTTGTAGCCTATAAATTAGCGGCAGAATTGAATATTTTAGCCCCCGATTTTGCCGAAATTGGCGATCTGTCTCGATTCAATCAGAATAACGACTGGTACGATATTTTTGGAAAAGCACCCCTCACCAAAGCGGTCATCGATCTGATTTTGCCGATGATAGAAACCGGTCAAAATACCAAAAATAAACTCTTGGATATTATCAAATGGACGAAGAATAAATCCAGAGATGTGGCGGGATTTGCGGGGGGAAATGCGGTGACGTTACTGGTGAAACTCGATCCGTTTGTATTGGAATATCAAGATTTGAGTTTTGCGATGATTTTAGGGGGAGATTTCACCAAAGCCAGTTTGCGATCGGTCGATTTCACGGGGGCGACTTTGGAGGAGTGCATTTTTACGAAAGTTTTGGGGTTTGTTTGGTCAGTCGTTTTCAGTCCGGATAACAAACTTTTGGCGACGGGGGACAGCGATTGTATCGTGCATTTGTGGGATACCGCCACCGGCAAAGAAGTGTTAAATCTTCAAGGTCACACGAACCGCATTTATTCGGTTGCGTTCAGTCCGGACGGCAAATATTTAGCCAGTGGAAGTGCGGATCGCACGGTGAAAATTTGGGACATTAAAACGGGTGAATGTCGGCAAACGTTGCGGGGTCATCTCGACGGTTTGCATTCGGTTTCATTTAGTCCTTCCGGAAAAATTTTGGCGAGTGCCGGTTTCGATTGTCGGATCAAATTTTGGGATATTGAAACGGGAGAATGTTGGAGAAGCTGGCAAGGACATGAATCGGGAATTTGGTCGATTAATTTTTCCCATTCCGGACAACTACTCGTGAGTGGCAGTGGTGGAAGACATGAAAAAACTGTCAAAATTTGGGATGTCAAAACCGGGAAATGTATCCAAAATTTAGAAGGACATGACGATCAGATTCGTTATGTCATGTTTACTCCTGACGACCGATTGATTGTCAGTGGAAGTCGAGACGGAACGATCCAATTTTGGCAGGTCGAAACGGGGGAATGTATTCAAACGATATTCCAACCGGATATGGGTTGGAGGTGCGCGATCGCACTGTCGCCCCAAGGAGATGCGATCGCGATGGGGACGGATGGCGGAATCATTAAGTTGTTGGATATTAAAACGGGTCAATTCTTCAAAAGATTATCCGGACACACTCGATTGGTGACTTCCCTATCCTTTGGCAAAAATGGCACGACCTTGGCAAGTGGAGGAAGCGACCAGACGATCAAGTTATGGGATATTGCAACCGAACAGTGTTTGATTGATTTGCAAGGCGTCAGCGATTGGATTACCCATGTCAACTTTCATCCAAATGGGACGATAATTGCCAGCGGGACGGATGATGGAATCGTCAAATTTTGGGATCTGAAAACTGACCGATGCATTCAGATTTTAAACGAACATACTCACAGCATCGGTTCGCTGGTTTTTAGTCCCTCCGGAAACAAGTTGGCAACCGGCAGTGAAGATCAGAGGATCAAAATCTGGGATTTCCAAACGGGCAACTGTCTGACCACCCTATCGGGCCACAATGATTACGTTGACCGGGTAGATTTTGTGGAATCCGAAGATCGACTGGTTAGCGGGAGTAAAGATGGTACGGTAAAAGTCTGGGATTTAGCCTCCGGAAACTGTTTGCAAACGATTCAATATTCACCTTATTTTCGCCTCAAATTCGTCGCCACCAATTTATCGAATCGACTCGTGGGAATTGGCCGGGCAGATCAAGGTATTTTTATCATCGATCTGACCTCGGGCGACCGCGTTGAAATTGCCCAGCTAGAATCTAAATACTATACATCTTCCATGTCTCTGAACCGTGATAAAATTCATTTGGCTTTGGGTGATTCTCTGGGAAAAGTGAAAATTTATAATCTCCAGAGTGGGACGCGGGTTGACGTTTTTGAGGGACACGGAGATTCGGTCAATTCAGTCCATTTCAACCACGCCGGAAACCTGCTGGCGAGTGGAAGTGCCGATCATACCGTCCGAATCTGGGATATTCAAACGGGGGAGTGCATCCGCATTTTATCCGGACATACCAACCCGGTCTTTTCCGTCGCCTGGAGTCCCGACGATCGCACCCTGATCAGCGGCAGCAGCGATCGCAGTATCAAAGTTTGGGATGTGGGAACGGATCGCTGTTTGAAAACGTTAAGCGATCGCCTCTGTGAAGGCTTGAAAATTACGGACGTCAAAGGATTGTCAGATTATCAAATTTCTACTTTCAAAGTTCTCGGCGCGGTCAATTGAACTCAAAGTTCCCTTTTTTAAGAAGCGATCGCGATACCGCGATCGGCGATGGTGGACGTTCCCCCCCACGATTTCCGCGATCGCTTTGATCACATTATCGATCGCCGTCTAAATAGTGTTGAGAAAAACGATCGCGGCGGACTCGATATCAGAGCGCCAACAAAACGCTGACAATAATGAGAATCACCAAAGCCAACCCGACCGGGTTCTGGCGGATCGAGCGACTCAAGGAGTGCGGAAATCCCTCCTGGATGGCTGGTGCCGGGGGAGGGAGAATGGGTTCAGTGCGATCGTGGTAGAGGGTACATTCCCGGGCGTGGGGGCGCTTCGGATAATTGCAAGTATCATCCTCGTGATACAAACAGGTGGAACAGAGAAATTCCTCACCCGTGGCACGATGTAACGGGATGCCGGGATGGCCGAACGCTTTGAGCTCATATTTGCAGTAGGGACAAGCGATCGCCCGGGGATCGACAGATTGATGACAGCGGGGACATTCTGACATGGCGTGAGAATTGAATCCGGATGTTAAGTTCGAGTTGAACCCGATCGGCGCGAAAATAGTAGTGCCGCAGGGCTGCGATCTCAAGTTTAGCCAAATACTCAAAAACCTATGGATGACCAAAATTTACTCAAACAGCTTCTGATGCTCGGCATCGGCACCACCTCCCTGGTGGCCGAGAAATTGCAGGAAGTGACCGATCAATGGGTGCGGGAAGGAACCATCAATCCCGAAGATGGCAAGCGCTTTATCGACGACATGATGGAGCGGCTCAAAATGGACCAGCAAAGTCTCGAAGAGTTGATGCAGCGGCAGGTGCGGAACATGATGCAGGATATGGGGGTGCCCCGGCAGGCGGAACTCGACGAGTTGCGGGGACGCCTGGACCGGTTGGAACGCCAGCTTCGAGATTTGGAAAATCGCAACTGGCGCTAGGGACGCCGACCGGCCAAGTGCTCCGGTCGGGGGAGTCGGGGGTACAATCGACCTGTCCTGTACCGCTGAGGCTGACTGCGATGAACTCACAAGCAAGCAAACGCCCTCTTTACCTCACCGGCTCCCACAAAGTGACCGTCACTCGAAAGACCGTCCGCATCGGCGAATATTTGTACAAAACCTCGGACATCTTCGGTTTCGGCGTCGTTACCGTCAACCTTTCCCGGTCCCACCGCGAATCGGACAAGCCCACTTTGACGAAGTATTTGATCGCCTTCGCCCTCTTGCTGTTGAGCACCCTGATGCTGTTCTTGAGGCGGTGGTATTCCGTGATTCTGGGATTGATTCTCTTTTCGATGTCCGTTGCTTTCCCATTTTTCGAGGTCGGCGATGCCGCCAAGAAAATGGTGCACGGACTCCGAATATTTACCCCCTCCGGCGTCGATCCGATTCTCATCTCGGAAGATGTCCGCGGCTTGCGGGAGGTATTAAATCGGCTGCAAGAATTTATCGAAGGGGACGCTTTGCGACCGTTCGCGTTCGTCGTTGACGAGTACAAAACGCGCATCCTCCCCGGGCGGCTCATCCCGGAATTTCCCACGGAAGACGACGATATCTACTACGAAGCGACCAAACAAAATATCTCGCCCCCCGACCCCAGCGATCGCCCGTAGCGGTCCGTGGGGGAGTCGGGGGGAAAGCACTCGAAAACCACCGCGCCACCGGCCGACGAATTGATGGCCATTTAACAATCAAGTCTCAGAACCCCATTCGGAATGGGGAGGCGGAATGATTGGACCCGATTTCAAATCGTCATTTTTGATAATAGAACGCGATTTCTTTGTCCTTGAGGGGGGCAAAACCCGCCGCTTCCAACATCCGGTTGAGTTCGTTCTGGGGGATGTGCTTCGCCCCGATGCGGACGATACGCGATCGCATCGTATTGCTCACCCCGCTACGCTGGCGCTGGGCTTCTAACCCCATCACATTGTTGTAGAGTTCCAGCTTTTCGGGCGGAATCGGACTCCCGTCCAAATCGCGTCCTTGGGCGATCGCGGCATCGACGGCATCGGCTCCTGTATTGGCAGAATTTGAAGTCATCAGAATTAGAATTTCAATATTTGATCACCATCGTATCACTGAAGTCCCCCTTTTTAAGGGGAATAATGGTAGCTCCTCGACCGTCGGATGGGTAGAAAAGCGCCATTATTATCAACGATTTAAGGCTCAAAAATGGCACCCCGGCGGATCAAATCTTGCTTGACTTCCTCGGACAATCCGGCGTCGTGCCAGAGTCGAGCCTGTTTGACAACTGCCCCGGTCAAATCCGCCCCCGCCAAGTTCGTGAGGGCCAAACCCGCCTGGTGCAAATCGGCATTTTTGAGGCTCGCGCCGCTGAGGTCCGCGTCGCTGAGATTGCAATTGCTCAGATTCGCCTCGCTCAAATTGACGCGGCTCAAATCCGCCCCGCTCAAGTTCGCCAAAGCCAGACTCGCCCGGTGCAAATTCGCGCCGCCCAAATTGGCGTCGCTCAACAGCGCCCCGCTCAAATCCGCCCCGCTCAGGTTCGCCTCCCGCAAGTCGGCGCCGCTGAGGTCCGCGTCGCTCAAATCCACGCCCCGCAGGTAGGCTTTTCGCAGGTTCGCGCCGCTGAAATCCGAGTTGCTCAGGTGGGTTCCCAACAGTCGGGCACCGGCGAAGTCGGAGGCGGGATTCAACCCCGCCAGTTCCGCCAACTCCAAAAAATTGTCGGTGTTGGCATCGACAACCGCCCGGACCGTCCCTTGCAGTTCGGAAAAATTGCAACCCTCGGCGGCGGCTTTTTGGGTCAGGGCTTGCAGTTCTTCGACGCTTTGATAGGGTCCCCCAACCGAGGGAGTTTCCGTTTGTAAATCTTGCGATCGCAGCCACAGCAACAGTTTCCGCTCCAAAATCGCGAGTCGGTTGGGGCTGATATTTTGCGGCCAAAGTGCTTCAAAACCAGTCATATGATTCAATCGATATTATCAATGGAGGGGTGTGGGGTGTGGGGTGTGGGGTGTGGGGATTGTAGGGGCGCAAGGCTTGCGCCCTGATTTGAGATTTTAGATTCTTCCCGGCTTCCGGTTCCCGACTCCCATCCCTTTTCCCTATTTATCATTTTCCTCAAAAATTGCGCCCTTTTGTATCAAATCTGGTTTGACCCGGCGGGAAATGCCGATCGCCCCCGTGAAATCGACGTTGGCGACGATCGCATCCTGCAACTCGGAACGGCTGAAATCGGCTTCTTTCAGGGTCGCCCCGCTGAAGTCCGCCCCGCTGAGGTCGGCATAATTGAGGTTCGCCCCCCGCAGGTTCGCCCCCCGCAGGTTGGCGGCGGGTAAATAGGCGCTCGTCAGGTCGGCTTCCGTCAGGTCCGCTTCCGTGAGGTCGGCGCGGGGGAGTTTGGTTCGCAGGTCGGCGCGGCGCAGGTTCGCCCCCCGCAAATTGGCATCCCGCAGGTTAGCGTTGCAAAGAATGGCGCCACTGAGGTCGGCGTTTTGGAAGTTGGCGCGGCTGAGGTCGGCGAGGGTGAAATCCGCTTCCCGCAAGACCGCCCCGGCAAAGTTGGCCCCCACCAGGTCGGCATCCCGGAAGTCAAATCCGCTCAGATCTTGCCCCGCCAGGTCTTCCAAGGGGTCTAAACCGACATTTTTGACAATTGTCATCAATTCGGCGTGACCCGCCTCCTGAAGCCACTGGCGGGCGATCGCCCACTGTTGTTCCCGGCAGTCGGCCACCTGTTCGCCATCCTGCAGATATTCGTAGGCGACTCGCAGGCGGTCGAGGGCCTCGATCTGATGGGTGCGATCGCCTACTTCTGTCGCGATCGCCAATTGTCCCCGGTAGCAGTCGATCGCCTCGGGGAGCTCGTCGGCCGCGTCGTGGGCGATTCCCAAACTGCCCAAAGCGTACTCCTCCGCCCAGCGATCTTGCAATTCCCGGGCGACGGTCAGGCAGTCTTTTCGATATCGAATGGCATCAAAATATTGACCCTTATTGTAATAAAAATTACCCAAATTTGTCAAGGCGTTGAGCTGCCCTTTCGGGTCGCCGATCTCCCTGGCGATGTCCAGATGTTGTTGATAACAGGCGATCGCCCGCTCATCCTCCGAAAGCGCCGCGTAAGCCACCCCCAAATTCCCCAACGTCGCCCCTTCCCGTTTGCGATCGCCCATTTCCCGATACATTTCCAAGGCTTCCTGCCACGACCCCAGCGCCGCGTCAATCTCCCCTTTCTGAAACTGAGAAACACCCTGTTTAAATCGTTGGTTCGCTATGTCTGACATTGTTATTAGAGGCAAGAGGCAAGAGGCAAGAGGCAAGAGGCAAGAGAAACAATCGAAAATTGTTAATTGTTAATTATTAATTTTTAATTGTCATTGGATTCCCTCGATCTCATCTTCCGTCAGATTATACAACTGTCGCAACTTCTGCAATTTCTCCTCCTCCGGTTCCCAAAACCCCCGGCCGTGGGCCTCCAGCATCCGGCCGACGATATTCCGAAACGCTTCCGGGTTCGCCCGCCGCAGCCGTTCCGCCATTGTCTCATCTAAAGCGTAGGTTTCGCAGGCCTGATCGTAAACCCAACCGTCGCGAAAATCGGCAGTCCCCCCCCAACCCATCAACGCCGTCATCCGCTGGGAAATCTCGTAGGCGCCGCCGCTTCCCTGGTCCGCCATCGCCCCGGCCCACTTGGGATTGAGCAATTTCGTCCGATATTCCATCCGCAGCAGGTCTTCGAGTTTGCGGGGGGTGGTATCTTTGGAGAAACTTTCCACGAAATCGGCGCCGACGGTCCGGCCCCGCCGCAATTCCGCCGCCTTTTTGAGTCCTCCGGTGTTGGCGTAATATTCCTGGATGTCGGTGAGGCCGTATTCCACCGAGTCGATTTCCTGGACAATGCGATCGGTGGTCTGCAATAATTGTTCCATCACCTCCGGTCTAGTCGCAGAGCGATCGCGGCGTCCGTAACTGAAACGATTTCGACTCGTCCAGGTGTCCGCCAACTCTTCCCCGGTGTCCCAATTTCCGTCCACGACGCGATCGTTGACCATCGATCCGAAATCCCCCGCCGGGTTGGAAAATAACCGGGCCGTGGGGTTGTCAATGCCGCGCGATCGCAATTCCTGGGCGTGTTTGCGGATGTAGTTTTGGTCTTCCGGTTCCTCCGCTTCCGCCGCCCTCACAAATAAATCATCCAACAATTCGATAATATTCACGAAACTATCCCGGAAAATTCCCGACAAATTTCCCAATACATCGATGCGGGGATGTCCGACATCTTCCAACGGTTTCAACCCGTAGCGGACGATCCGCCCCGTCCCTTCTTTAACGGGTTCCGCCCCCACCAATTCTAACAAAATCCCCAAGGATTCACCCCGAGTTTTAATCGCGTCCAACCCCCACAACATCACCGCCACGGTTTCCGGATAAGTGCCATTTTCTTTTAAATTTTGTTCGATAATTTTTTTGCCGATTTCCCGCCCCCGTTCGTAGGCTGCCGGGGAGGGCATCCGGTAGGGATCGAGGGCGTGAATATTTCGCCCCGTCGGCAATACACCCGGCCCGTCCCGCAGCAAGTCCCCGCCCGGTGCAGGGGGGATATATTCCCCGTTCAACCCCCGCAACAGGTTCGACAATTCTTCGGTATTTTGATTCAGTAATTCTCGGATTTTTTCCGCCTCTTCTTGATGTTCGGGACTGCCGTTATTGTCTCCAAAATATGCCGTCAAATAGGATTCCATCTGTTCCCCGTCCGGCGGTTCTCCCAAAGTGTGCAACCCGGAAGAAAAGAGCCGCTGTTCCAAAACTTGCAGGTAATCGTAAATTTCGATAAAGTAGCGGTGCAGGACTTCGACGCTGAACATCCGGGCGGTTTCGCGATCGAACCCCATCCCCAACTTTTTGCCTTCTTTAAACGGACAATCTGCCTCCAATCCCAAATCGATAATTTTTTGAGAAATAGACTCTTGCAATGTGGAATTCTTTTGCGGATCTTCCCGATACTCTGCGATCAAATCCCGCAAATTCACCAACTCCTTATACAACCCAGCGCGGCTGTAGGGGGGGACGTTGTGGGAAATTAACACCCCATACCCCCGCCGTTTCGCCAGAATCGACTCCGAGGGGTTGTTGGCGGCGTAGATATACAGATTCGGGAGATTTCCCAACAAAATATCCGACCAAGAATAGCCCGTATTTCCCAGGGGAGAACCGGGCAACCATTCAACCGTCCCGTGCATCCCGAAATGGACGATCGCATCGGCTTGGAAATCATTTTGCAGCCACTTGTAAAAGGCGGCGTACTGGGGATGGGGCGTCAGATCCCGCTCGAACATCAACCGCATCGGGTCCCCGGAAACTCCCAGCGGCGGCTGCACGCCGATCCAAATATTCCCCAGTTCCACGCCACCGATCGCAAATTTTTCTCCCAAAGTTTTAATCCCCGTTTCGGTCAAATTTTTCCACTGTTTCTCAATCCGGCTGGTGAGGAGATATCCCAACCATTTTTCTAAACTTTTGACATCGACTTTGGTATAATTATCATTGAGACTAATACTCTCGTCCGCCTGTTTAACTCGGGCGATCAATTCTTCCCCCGTCTCCGGCAGTTCACCCACGCTGTAACCCTCCGCTTTCAAAGCCTGGAGGAACTTCAACAAACTGCGAGGAACGTTCAACAGTGCCGCCGTCCCCGTCGCCCCATAACCCGGAGGGAAACCGTAGAGAATGACGGCAATTTTGCGATCGCGCTTCGCAGTCCGCCGCAATTTTATCCAACTTTCGATCCGCCCCGTCAGCCGTTTCACCCGTTCCGGAATCAGATAAATATCCTCCCCCACCAAACCCCCCAAAGGCACGGTATCGATCGCCCCGTCCAATTCCGGGAGGGCGTAAAGCACCACACTTTGCAGCCCTCCAATACCCTGACGAGTCCAGGAATAAATATCCTGAATCAACAGCGGTGCAGCAATCAAATAAGGGATATTTTTTGCAGTGAGAATTTTTTTGGCAATTTCCACCTGCCGTCCGGCCTCCATCGACCCCGCCGGCCCCCCCACCAAAGGAAACCCGATCGTGGAAGCGATCGCATCCACCTCCACCGCATCTTCCGACAGAGAAGGCGTCTCAATCATCCCCTTTTGACGACGTTCCATTTCATAACCCGTCGTCATCCAATCCCGAACCGCGACATGACCTTCCACACCATTAATAAAAATCGGCAACGGAATCAACCCCGCCCCTTCAAACTGCCGAATCAATTGGGGAATATAAGGCTGCTTAGTAATAACGTGCTTCCGATACAAAAGAATCCCCACCACCGGCCGATCGCCCTCTCTGTGTCCCTCTGTGTCTCTGTGGTTCAATTCCCCCAACCGTTCCCGATACCAATCCAAATACTCCCGAGGCGAAACAAAATACCCCTCAAAATCCGGGTGAAGCAATCCCATATTCGGCGTTTCCAGCGGAGGCGGAATCTCCCCAACGCCGAGGTCGAGATATTTTTGAGCGATCGTCCAAAACATCGCCGCCACATTATCCGATCCCCCAGCGTTCCAATAACCGTAAATAATCAGCCAGTTACGGAGATCTTGAACTTTTTGAACCGGGACGAATTTCAACAATTTCGGGCCCGTTTTTAAAAAGCTGATATACCCGGCGAGTTTATCCTCTTCCCGGCCGCTGGAGAATTTGCTGAGAATAAATTTGACAGGTTTCGGCATCCCTTTGGGTTTGTCGCCGATTTTGAAGGCCCCGATTTGGGTGAGGGCCATCAATTCCAAAGCGGACTCGAAGACGAGGCGGACGGGAATCCCCCGGACTCGTTCTTTTAGCCACAAAACTTGGTCGTAGTCGAAAATGAGGCTGGCGAAGAAGACATCGGCGTCGTCTAGGGCGGCTTCGACGGCCCCGGGGTCCTCGGTCAGGGCGCGATCGCTGAATACGCGGATATCGAGCTCCGGACAGTGGCGTTTCGCCACCTCGGCGGCTTGGCGGTAGAGGTCAGCGTTGAAGGACTCAAATCCTGCGATCAGAACGATGCGTTTCATAGCCGGATGCTCGCAAATTCGGGGATACTGATATTGTAGGATAAGTCTCATCTTTAGTAGCACAGGCATCCTGCCTGTAACAAGCTAGAAGCTTGTGCTACGCGATTCTGAACGGGAAATTTTTAGATGGTGGAAACTGCCGGCGGGTGCGAAATCGTTGACCTTTCGATTGTCGTTCCCTGCTATAACGAAGAAGACAATATCGATGATTTGTTGGGGCGGCTGATCTCGGTTCTCGATCGCCTGGGGATGACCTACGAAATTGTCTGCGTAAATGATGGCAGCCGGGACCATACCCTCAAGCACTTGGTCGATTTTTGCCATTTTAATGATAACATAAAAGTGGTCAATTTGTCCAGAAATTTTGGCAAAGAAATCGCCCTGACGGCGGGGTTGGATTACGCGGCGGGGCGGGCGGTAATTCCCATCGATGCCGACCTGCAAGATCCGCCGGAATTGATCGGAGAAATGGTCGAGAAGTGGCGGGAGGGGTACGACGTTGTTTATGCAAAGAGGCGATCGCGATCGGGGGAAACGCGGGTCAAAAAAATGACGGCGATCGCCTTTTATCGGGTCATGCAAAAATTGACGCCGGTTGACATTCCCCGGGATACCGGAGACTTTCGGCTGATGGATCGGCGGGTGGTGGAGGCGTTGAAAGAACTCCCGGAAACCCACCGATTTATGAAGGGGTTATTCGCCTGGGTGGGATTCCGACAGACGGCGATCGAATACGACCGATCGCCCCGCCATCAAGGACAGACAAAATGGAATTATTGGAAACTGTGGAATTTCGCGATCGAGGGGATCACATCTTTCAGCGCCCTGCCCTTGAAAGTGTGGAGTTACATGGGATTGGTGATCTCGTTTTTCGCGTTGATTTACGCGGCTTTTTTGGTGCTCAGGACGTTGATTTTCGGCATCGACGTTCCCGGCTATGCCTCGTTGATGGTGGCGATCCTATTTTTGGGGGGAGTTCAGTTGATCAGTTTGGGGGTAATCGGGGAATATTTGGGAAGAATTTATGCGGAGGTGAAGCGGCGGCCGTTATACTTGGTACGGGATTGTTATGGGTTCGGGGAGAGGGAGAAAAAACCGCCGAGACACGGAGGATACTGAGAATTAAAGAGGGAGTCGGGAGTCGGGAGTCGGGAGTCGGGAATTTTTCATTTTTCATTTTCCCTTCAATCCCGGGCGATCGCCAATGTAAACGACATCTGACAGCCGCCGCTGGGGAGATTTTCCGCCCAAATGTGACCACCGTGTTGGTTGATAATTTGGCGGCAGATGGTGAGTCCTAAACCCGTGCCCCCCTTCTGGCGGGAGTCGGAGGCGTCCACCTGGCGGAAGGGTTCAAAGATGTGTTCGAGGAGGTGGGGGGGGATGCCGCGGCCGCGATCGCGGACCCGGATCGAAACCTTCTCCTCCTCGGGCAGAACTTCCGCCAGCAGGGTGATCCGGCTTTGGGGTGGGGAAAATTTGATGGCGTTGCTGAGGAGATTGGTGAGCACTTGCAGGATGCGATCGCCGTCGGCCCACACCCGCAGGGGTCGGGGCGATGCCGGCATCGGGGCGATTTCCAATTCCACCCGGGCTTCCTGGGCTATCGTCTGCATCGTCTTCACCGCCTGGGTGAATAAAGCCGGCAGCGAATGGGATTTGAACTCATATTCCACCCGGCCGGATTCCAACCGTTGAACGTCCAACAAATCGTCGATCAGGCGGCCGAGGCGGTCGGTATTTCGGATGGCAATTTTGAGCATTTCCCAGAGTTGGGAGGAGAGTTCGCCGAGTCTCCCCGACGCCATCAATCCCAGGGAGGCCCGCATGGAGGTGAGGGGGGTCCTCAACTCGTGGCTGACGACGGATAGAAATTCATTTTTCATCTGTTCCACCGCCCTGCGTTCGGTGATATCTTTGAAGGTGAGAACTGCCCCCAAATTCACCCGTTTTTGGTGGACGGGGGTGTAGACGTAATCCACCGGAAATTGAGAGCCATCCCGGCGGCGAAAATCGCTTTGGCGGGCAATTTCCCCCGACTCCAGGGGTTCGCAAACTAACGGATTTCGGGTCAAAAGCGGATCGCGATCGCCCCCGGAGGTGCAGACGATCTCCCCCAGGAATTTTCCGGTCAATTCGGAAATTTCGTACCCCAACATTTGCGCCGCCGCCGGGTTCGTGAAGGCGATGCGATCTTCCAAATCCAACCCGCAAATTCCCTCCCCCGCCGTGTTGAGAATGGCGATCATCTGAGAGTGAAGTCGCTCCAATTCCAACTCCGCCCGCTTGCGATCGCTGATGTCGAAAATCGCCCCGTCCAAATACAGCAAATTGTCGTTCTCGTCCCAAAATCCCTGCCCTTTTTCGTAGACCCAGCGGATGCTCCCATCGGCAGCGACCAGGCGGTATTCAAAAATGTAGGGCTGGCGGCGGGCGAGGGCAATTTCGACCAGAGGCCGGATGATGTCCAGGTCTTCGGGGTGGGTGATATCCCCCAACGTGACGGGTTCGGGGGCGAAGAACTGGTCGGCTTCATACCCGGCGATCGCTTCAATTTCGTCGCTGACGTAAACCGCCTTCCAGGGCGCGTCCGGCAGGCAACGATAAATGGCGCCGGGTAAATTGGAAACCAAACTTCGGAACCGCTTTTCACTTTCTCGCAGGGCGACTTCGGCTTGGTGGCGATCGCTCACGTCGAGCACCAGGGACAGGATCGACACCAATTCCCCGGCGGAATTTCTCAAAACGGAATTGTACCACTCGCAGGCGATCGCCGACCCGTCGCGGGTGTAGTGGCGAATCTGCATCGAGTAGCTCGGAACCATTATGTCGAACATCTGTTCGATCGCCGTTTCGACGACCGGGAGATCGCCCTCCCAAACAAAAGTCCAGTCCCGCCAGTGGCGGCCCACCACCTCCTCGCTCCGCCAGCCGAACACCGCTTCGGCCCGTTTTGACCAGTACCGGACCCGCAATTCCCGGTCCCATTCGACCACCGCCAGGGGGGAATTGTTGACGTGAAACGAGAGCCGCTGGTGGGCCTGTTGCAGGGCCTCTTCCGCTTCGTGACGCTGGGTGATGTCGCGGTCGATGCCGATCAACCCCGAGGGATTTCCGTCCCGGTCCTTGACCAGGGAGATCGCCGTGTCGGCCCAGAACCCAGAACCGTCCCGGCGATACTGTCGGTACTGCCCCCGCCAATATCCGGTTTCCAAAACCCGCCGGATGCGATCGCTCTCCGCTTCCCGGCTGTGGGACTTGGCGACCAGCTCCGCGATCGGCCGCCCGATCGCCTCGGAGGCCCGATATCCGTACAGGGCTTGAGCCCCCTTGCTCCAGTAGCGGACGCGACCCTCGAGATCCGTCGCCACCACGGACTCCCGCACGTTGTCCAAAAGCTGGGCCTGAAACCGCAACTGTTCCTCGGCCCGCCGCTGTTCCGTCACGTCCCGCAGGGAGAGGACGTAGGCGGGGCGTCCATCCCACTCCGTTTCCGCCGCGCTCATTTCTCCGATGCCCCGTTCTCCGCCGGGGCGGGTAATGTCCAGGGTGGCGATCTGTCCGACCTCCACCGCCATTCCCAGGGGCTGGCCGATCAGCTCGGAAAGGGGGCGGTTCAACAGTCGGGTGGCGGCGGGGTTGGCAAATTGCACCCGCCCGGGGCCGTTGTCCCCCCCGGAGTCGTCGCGGACGACGATCAGCAGTCCGTCGGAGGTGCTGTTGACGATGGTGCTGAGTCTCGCTTCGCTCTCCCAAAGCTGTATCTCCACTAATTTTTGGGGGGTGATATCCAAGATCGTCCCGAAAATGCGGGTCACTCGCCCCGTTTCATCCCGGATCGGTTTGCCCCGGATCAAAACGTAGCGGATTTCTCCGCCGGGCCGCAGCAGTCGGTGTTCAAATTCGACGGGTTGTCCTCGGGCCGTCAACTGTCCGAGTTGCCCTTCCCAGGCCGGCCGGTCGCGGGGGTCGATGCGAGTTTTGAGATCTTCGAGGCTCAGGGGTTCGGTGGGGCGATCGAAGCCCCAAATCCGAAAGGTTTCCTCGGAGCCGGTGTAGGTTTGGGTGTCGCAGTGCAGCTCCCAAAAGCCGACGTGGGCGATTTCCTGGGCTTCGGTGAGCTGGGCCCGCTCCCGCTCCAGGGCGATCTGAGCCTGTTTGCGGTGGGTGATGTCCCGGTAGGAGCTGAGAAACCAAATCCCGTTTTCGTGGGGCAGGAGGGCGGTGGAGACGAGCAGGGTTTTGGGGGTGCCGTCTTGGGCCCGGATGGTGGTTTCGACGTTTTGAATTTTCCCCGTTTGGCGGACTCGCTCCAGGTTGGCCAAGGCCGCGTCGCGATCGCCGGGGTCGGGATAGAGCCGGGACATAAACCCCTCGGGCGGGTTGACTTCCGAGGCCCGGTAGCCCGTGATTTCTTCCATTTTGCGGTTGAAAATCCCGAAATTCCCGCGTTCGTCGCTGAGGGTCAGCCCTTCCCCGACGGTTTCGATGATGGTGAGCAGGCGGCGGGCGAGGTTCTGGATGGCGCCCTCGGTCTGCTGGCGTTCGGCCAATTCCACCTGCAATTTTCGGTACAGGTCCCCCTGTTTGAGGGCGATGCTCACCTGGGTGGAGAGTTGTCGCAGGAGTTCGACCTCGAAGGGTTCCCAGACCCGGGGGGCGGCGCAACTTTGGGCGACCAACAGCCCCCAGAGTTGCGGGGGGATGACGCGATCGCCGGTTTCCGAGAGGTCCGGGGTCGGGCTTTCCCGGAGGATGGGGACGACGAGGTTGCCCCGGACTTCAAATTGACTCAGTAATTCGACGTAGCAGGGGGCGAAGCCGGCGGCGCGGATATCGGGGACGGCGCTGATTTGGCCCCGGGCGTAGGGTTCGATGCAGGTTTCGGTGACGAGGCAGCCGTCGAAGATGGTCCGCCCCAGCATGGGGGTCCACTCCGGGCCGACGGATTCGACGATGACCACCCCGCTGCCGTCCCGGTTGAAGCGGTAAATGACGACGCGGTCGGTGTCGAGGAATTGGCAGACGTCGGCGACGGTGGCGTTGAGGATTTCTTCGGGGTCGAGGGATTCGCGGATGTGGCGGGCGATCGCGGACAGGATTCGCTCCCGTTCGAGTCCCTGTTGGAGGGCGAGTTCGGCTTGTCGGATCTGGGCGTCGTTGCTGCTGGTCTGCCGTTCCCAAACCAGCAGCAACCGGGGATTTTCGGCGGATGGGGTCGGGTTCCGCAAGTTGGCGGTGACGGGACACAATTCGCCGTTTCCCAGGCGGATGTGGTGTTCGCGGGCGATCGCGATCGGGGAATTCCGGCTTTCGTCCAGGGCCGCGGACAGGATGGAGCGTTCTGAGGCCGGAATCAGCGAAAAAATTGATTCTCCCTCCAGAGCGTCGCGGGGATAACCGAGGGATGAAACGGCAAAGTCGTTGGCTGAGGCGATCGCGCCCTGAGTATCTAGAATTAAGACGATCGCGGGGAGATGTGTTAAGATTTCCGGTGCTGAAATCTTTTCGATCTCTGGCTCGAAACTGGAGCTCGGTTCTGATGTCATCCTCTCCATACTCGCCCGGTCGCGTGCTTACTAATCTACTATGATATCAATCCATTTTAAAATAGATTAGTTGGCTCTCAACTCGGGGGAGAGTCGCCGCTTCGGCAACCGTCAGCTCGAATCGCCTTTCCGTGGCCTAGCCCGCGTGGGTGTCAGTCCGACCGCGCCGGCCAATTCTGTCGAGATTTCAAAAATGAGAGATACTACGATCGCTTTGAAGTCCGGTCGATCCGCGATCGAGTTAGGCAAAAACGACTTCAACCGGTGAGTTATCCGGGGCCACAAGCGCACTGAGGGGCGCCGGAAACTGGCTCGCGTGCTTCTGGAGGCTCATCAGAAAAGACAGGTTGGGCATTTCTTGATGGCAGTGTTGGCAATACCAGTAAATTCGGTTGTGTTCGATATGTCGCAACAGGGGCGACCCGCAACAAGGGCAAGCATCCATGATTTCTAACTCCGCATCTATCTGAAGACTGGTTAAGACTGGTTAAGAACAGGCATTTCTTAAATCGATTTCACTTAGTCTAACGAAGCTTTGTGAATAACTCGTGAAGCTCCGATCATTTTTTTCAATTCCGAATTTCGTGGCGGGGGCGTTACAAGTTGATATGAAGTAATGTTAATTACCCCCCGCCGGTGGCCGCCAATTTGGTAAAGCGTTGATACTTACGGGATTGACCATTGTGCCGAGTTTATACAAATATTAAGTTGGGGGAGGCGATCGCCCCCGGCGGATGGCGGTTCGATTTCGACGGGCGATCGTTTATTTGTGTCGCCGATTATGATATAATTCTTTTCCCCTATTCTATGAAAAATAACGGTCAATGTCAAGACGGGTAAAATATTTGGAATATTTACGGCAAAAATTGACTCCTCCCAAACCCCATCCACATGGGCCGATCGCCCTCGATTTATTCGCGGGATGCGGCGGGTTATCCTTGGGATTTGAAGCGGCGGGTTTTCAAACCGTCGGCTATGAAATGCTGCCCGATGCCGTCGCCACCTACCGCCGCAACCTGCACGGAGAGTGCCACCGTCAGACCTTGGAAATCGGACAGAATTTGTGCGATCATGCCGATATCATCATCGGCGGTCCCCCCTGCCAACCCTTCAGCGTCGGCGGCCTGCAGTCGGGGCCGCGAGACTCCCGCGACGGCTTTCCGATTTTCCTGGATGCGATCGAACGATATCAACCCCAAATCGCACTCTTTGAAAACGTGCGGGGAATGCTTTACAAAAATCGGCAATATCTGGAGAAAATTGTCGGGGAACTTGAAATTCTCAATTATCGGGTCGAAGTCAAACTTTTGAATGCTGTCAATTATGGCGTACCACAAAAGCGAGAACGACTGTTTGTCGTCGCCTATCGGACGGCTTGGCAGTGGCCGAAAGGGGAGACGGCGGGCCGTCCGTATACCGCCGGAGATGCGATCGCGGATACGGCACATACCATCCCGGAAAATCCCAAATTTTTAACCCAAAATATGCTAGAATATATCGCCCGCTACGAGGCGAAATCCCAGTGCGTCAAACCCAGAGATGTTCACCTCGACATCCCCTGCCGAACCGTTACCTGCCGCAACTTGGCCGGCGCCACCAGCGATATGTTGCGGGTGTTGTTGCCGGACGGCCGGAGGCGACGTCTCACCGTCCGCGAGGGGGCGAGGTTGCAAAGTTTTCCCGACTGGTTCGAGTTTTGCGGTTCGGAAAATTCCCAATTCAATCAGGTGGGAAATGCGGTGCCACCGCTGTTGGCACAAGCGATCGCAGAATCGGCTAAAATGGCGTTGGAGGGAGGAGAGGAGGGGAGAGGGAACCACAGAGGCACAGAGGACACAGAGAGGCGTTGTTTGTATTTGGAT
>NZ_JAJENU010000247.1:0-248 GCF_035615495.1 Lyngbya sp. CCY1209
GCCTTGATACAGTTCTCTATCTTGTCATCACTCAGACACGGGGTCGGGTTGCGCCGTTGAGCCGATGTCCAGGTTGACTTGCGCCGTCCTGGTTCGAGTGGCGGGTTGCAGCGATCGCAATATTGCTCGAACAGATCTTCGGGGCGGTCTTTCACCCGTTCCCCCATGTATTGCAGCCGTTCGTATGTCCCCAAAAGGTCTTGGGCGACCTTGATCGCGTCGTCACCGCGCTGTCCGTCTGGCGACCC
>NZ_JAJENU010000248.1:0-665 GCF_035615495.1 Lyngbya sp. CCY1209
TGCAGCCGTTCGTATGTCCCCAAAAGGTCTTGGGCGACCTTGATCGCGTCGTCACCGCGCTGTCCGTCTGGCGACCCTGATTCGATCAACTTCCGGGTTTCTTTCGCAAGGCAGATGGTTAGGGGAATGTCGTCAGAAGTGATGCTGTTGAGCAGTGGAGTTTCTGTCCGCGCCGTGCCGGATCGCATTTTCTCTATTATCCACCGGGGGGCGTCGGCGATCGCTGTCTCCTCTGGTGATTTAATCCAGTAGTATTGCCCGGTTTCGGGATGAGCTGACGGTGGCAAAACGGACTGGCATCCGTCCCATCGTAATTCCAGCAACACCTCTTTGCCGTCCGCCCCGGTTTTTTCCGTTCTCAGCTTTTGGGTTTTGATGTCGTGCCAATATTTGTCCGATATTTTGTATAGGTATTGTGCGCGGCCATCTTTTCCACTTGTAAAACTGACAGTCGCGGGCAATCCCCCCAGCGACTCAGCCAGTTCGTGGGCGGCTTCTCCGTCACAATCAACCGCTACAATTCCGCCACTAATTTTTCCTGTTCTGAGTCCGTAGCCCCGAGCCTTCCCGGTTTTGATGTCTTCGATAATGGTGGCGCGATCGCATGGTTTCTCCTGTTGCCAATTCATCCTGTATGCAGCTTTGTTCCCCTTAACGGGGGTGAG
>NZ_JAJENU010000249.1:0-10415 GCF_035615495.1 Lyngbya sp. CCY1209
CTCCCCAATCATCTTTAGATGATTTGAGCTGGTAGGGGCGCAAGGCTTGCGCCCTCGGGAATTGATTCCCAAGCGGTCTGGATGTCTCACCCACCGCTCCCTCCGCTCCCCCCGCTCCCCCTGCTCCCTAATACCGACTCCGCTCCCCCCACCGAGCACACCCCACCGAGCACACCCCACCGAGCACACCCCAATTCTCTGCTACCATTGAAAAATTGCAGAACTGGAGATCGACAAACGGTTTACACTCGCCCCCTCGCTCGTCTGATCGAGCAATTCCAACGGCTCCCCGGTATCGGCCCGAAAACCGCCCAGCGACTCGCCCTCCACATTATCAAGCGCCCCGACGAGGAAGTTCAGGCGTTGGCGCGGGCTCTGTTGGATGCGAAAAAGCAGGTGGGGTTGTGTCGGGTGTGCTTTCACCTGTCCGCCGAGCCGGTTTGCGAGATTTGCCGCCACCCGCAGCGCGATCGCGAAACGATTTGCGTCGTCTCGGACTCCCGGGACGTGATCGCTTTGGAAAAAACCCGCGAATATCGGGGATTGTACCACGTTCTCGGGGGCGTGATTTCGCCGATGGACGGCATCGGGCCGGAACAACTCACCGTCCAACCCTTGGTGCGGCGGGTGAACCAGGAAAAAGTCCGGGAAGTGATTATCGCCCTCAACCCCAGCGTCGAAGGGGAAACCACCACTTTGTATTTGGGACAGTTGCTCAAACCCTTCACCCGCGTCACCCGCATCGCCTTCGGTTTGCCGGTGGGGGGGGATTTGGAATATGCCGACGAGGTGACGTTGGCGCGGGCTCTGGAGGGACGGCGGGAGTTGGATTAAATACTTGCTCCTGATGCGATCGCGCCCCGGAAAACCTCAAAAATCGGGCGATCGCTTTCCCCTATTCAAACTCATTCAAAAATATTCGCAATTTTCCTGCCCTCAGAGGGCGATAATCTCATCTCGCCCGTCATTTGAAGGGCGATAATCGAAAAATTATGATTCATTAACCGAATTGAAATAGAGCGAATCGCCTCCCTTCGAGACTCGCTCTCGACTCGGTTTGATTCCTATTTCAATGCCGGTCGAAACATTTATTACCATAAAAAATAGTAAATGTCAAGTTAAGTTTTGTATAGACTTAAAAAAAGTCAACACTCAGCATTTTGTTAACTTTTATTACGAATTGTGACGGCGTTTCTTGTCGAATTGTGTCAAATGGGCTCAAAAACTGACGATCAGACCCCATTTTCTGATAACAATACTCAATGGTGAAGCCATCAGAGTTCGCTCTGGCCCAAGGCCGCACCGTTTCACCAGCGAGTCCCGAGCTCGCCCATTTCCAATCGATATTGGCCGATCCGGTATAGCGTACTTCTCTTTAAACAGCTTTGGAGCAGAACATCGAGGAATCAACACCCATATGTTTACTTACGTCAAGCCCACCATCAGACACATCAAGCCTGACAACCCGAACGGACGATCGCTTCTGAAAGTCGTCTACATCGTTCTGGAGGCCCAGTATCAGAGCGCCCTATCGGCGGCGGTCCGCGCCATCAACGAAAAGAACCCCAGTTTGGCGATCGAAATCAGCGGCTACCTGATCGAAGAACTGCGCGACCCCGAGAACTACGAGAACTTCAAACGAGATGTGGCCGAAGCCAACGTCTTCATCGCCTCCCTGATTTTCATCGAAGATCTCGCCGAAAAAGTCGTCGAAGCCGTGACGCCGCACCGCGATCGCCTCGACGTCGCCGTCGTCTTCCCCTCCATGCCGCAGGTGATGCGCCTCAACAAAATGGGAAGCTTCTCGATGGCGCAACTGGGCCAGAGCAAGAGTGCGATCGCCCAATTCATGAAAAAGCGGAAGGAAAAATCCGGGTCCTCCTTCCAAGACGGGATGCTGAAACTGTTGCAAACCCTGCCCAAAGTCCTGAAATATATGCCCATCGACAAGGCCCAGGACGCCCGCAACTTCATGCTCAGTTTCCAATACTGGCTCGGCGGTTCCCCGGAGAACCTGGAGAACTTCCTGCTGATGTTGGCCGAAAAATACGTCTTCCAAGGCCAGGAAAAACTCAACTTCGCCGAACCCGTCACCTACCCCGACATGGGGATCTGGCACCCCCTCGCGCCGAAAATGTTCGAGGACGCCGGCGAATATATGAACTGGTACAACAGCCGGGGAGATATCTCCGACGACGCCAAAGATCCCCTCGCCCCCTGCGTCGGTTTGGTCCTGCAGCGCACCCACCTCGTCACCGGGGACGACGCCCACTATGTGGCGATGGTGCAGGAACTCGAAGCGATGGGCGCCCGGGTGCTGCCCGTGTTCGCCGGGGGCCTGGACTTCTCCAAACCCGTGGATGCCTACTTCTGGGACAACCCGCCCAAGGGCATCCCCGCCCAACCCTTAGTCGATATCGTCGTCTCCCTGACCGGATTCGCCCTCGTCGGCGGACCGGCCCGCCAGGATCACCCCAAGGCGATCGACTCCCTGAAGCGTCTCAACCGGCCCTACATGGTCGCCCTGCCGCTGGTGTTCCAAACCACCGAAGAGTGGGAAGATAGCGAACTGGGCCTGCACCCGATCCAGGTGGCGCTGCAAATCGCCATCCCCGAACTCGACGGGGCGATCGAACCGATCATCGTCTCCGGGCGGGACGGGGCCACCGGAAAAGCGATCGCCCTCCAGGACCGCATCGAAGCGATCGCCCAACGCGCCCTCAAATGGGCCAACCTCCGCAAAAAGCCCAAACTCGACAAAAAAGTTGCCATCACCATCTTCAGCTTCCCCCCCGACAAGGGGAACGTCGGGACCGCCGCCTATCTGGACGTGTTCGGCTCCATCTACGAGGTGATGAAAGCCCTGCAGGGCAACGGCTACGACATCCAAGACCTGCCCGAGTCCCCCGCCGAACTGATGCAGCAGGTGATCCACGACGCCACCGCCCAGTACCAGAGCCCCGAACTCAACATCGCCTACAAGATGTCCGTCGAGCAGTACGAGCGGCTCACCCCCTACTCCGAGCGCCTGCACGAAAACTGGGGACCCCCGCCGGGACACCTGAACACCGACGGCGAGAATTTGTTGGTTTACGGGAAAACCTTCGGCAACCTGTTCATCGGCGTCCAGCCCACCTTCGGCTACGAGGGCGACCCGATGCGCCTCCTGTTCTCCCGGTCCGCGAGCCCCCACCACGGCTTCGCCGCCTACTACACCTACCTCGAACAGGTCTGGGGCGCCGACGCGGTGCTGCACTTCGGAACCCACGGTTCCCTGGAATTCATGCCCGGGAAACAGATGGGGATGTCCGGGGACTGCTACCCCGACAACCTGATCGGCAGCATCCCCAACATCTACTACTACGCCGCCAACAACCCCAGCGAAGCCACCATCGCCAAGCGGCGCAGCTACGCCGAAACCATCTCCTACCTGACCCCGGCGGCGGAAAATGCCGGACTTTACAAAGGGTTGCAGGAACTCAACGAGCTGATCGGCTCCTACCAAACCCTCAAAGATAGCGGTCGCGGGGTGCAGATCGTCAGCACCATCATCGAAAAAGCCCGGATGGTGAACTTCGATCAGGACGTCGCCCTGCCGGAGAAAGACGCGGCGGAACTGACCCAGGAGGAGCGGGATAACCTCGTCGGACAGGTTTACCGGAAATTGATGGAAATTGAGTCCAGGCTGCTGCCCTGCGGGTTGCACGTGATCGGGAAAGCTCCCACGGCCGAAGAGGCGATCGCGACCCTGGTCAACATCGCCAACCTCGATCGCGAAGAGGAAGGCATCCTCAGCCTCCCCCGCATCATCGCCGACAGCCTCGGACGGGATATCGAAGAACTCTACCGCAACAGCAACCAGGGCATCCTCGCCGACGTTGACCTGTTGCAGAAGATCACCGAAGCCACCCGCGCCGCCATCACCGCCCTCGTTCAAGAACGCACCGACGCCGAAGGCCGGGTGTCCAAAGTCTCCAAACTCAACTTCTTCAACATGGGCAAAAAGGAACCCTGGATCGAGAGCCTGCACCAGTCCGGCTACACCCAGGTCGATCCCGAACCCATCAAACCCCTGTTCGAGTACCTGGAATTCTGCCTGCAACAGGTGTGCGCCGACAACGAATTGGGGGCACTGCTGCGGGCTCTGGAAGGGGAATACATCCTCCCCGGACCCGGCGGCGACCCGATCCGCAACCCCGACGTCCTCCCCACCGGGAAGAATATGCACGCCCTCGACCCCCAGGCGATTCCGACGGTGGCGGCGGTGAAATCCGCCCAGGTCGTGGTGGAACGGCTCCTGGAACGGCAAAAGCTGGAAAATGGCGGCCAGTACCCCGAAACCATCGCCGTCGTGCTGTGGGGCACCGACAACATCAAAACCTACGGCGAGTCCCTGGCCCAAGTCATGTGGATGGTGGGCGCCAAACCCGTCCCCGACGCCCTCGGCCGGGTGAATAAGCTGGAGTTGATCCCGTTGGAAGAATTGGGACGCCCCCGCATCGACGTGGTGATCAACTGTTCCGGCGTGTTCCGGGATCTGTTTATCAACCAGATGAACCTCCTCGACAAAGCCATCAAAATGGCGGCGGAAGCGGACGAACCCGCCGAAATGAACTTCGTCCGCAAACACGCCTTGCAGCAAGCCAAAGAACTTGGCATCAACCTGCGGCAGGCGGCGACCCGGGTGTTCTCCAATGCGTCGGGTTCCTACGCGGCTAACGTCAACCTGGCGGTGGAAAATAGCACCTGGGAGAGCGAGGCGGAGTTGCAGGAGATGTACCTGAAGCGCAAGTCTTTCGCCTTCAATTCGGACAATCCCGGGATGATGGACGAGAATCGCGAGGTGTTCGAGGCGTCCCTGAAGACGGCGGACGCGACGTTCCAGAATTTGGATTCTTCGGAAATCAGTCTGACGGACGTCTCCCACTATTTCGATTCAGACCCGACGAAAACTATCGCCAGCCTGCGGAAGGACGGCAAGAAACCGGCGTCCTACATCGCGGATACCACTACGGCTAACGCCCAGGTGCGGACGCTCTCGGAGACGGTGCGTCTGGATGCGCGGACGAAGATGCTGAACCCGAAATGGTACGAGGGGATGCTCTCCCACGGCTACGAAGGGGTGCGGGAGCTCTCGAAGCGCCTGGTGAATACGATGGGGTGGAGTGCCACCGCTGGGGCCGTTGATAATTGGGTTTATGAGGAAACTAACGAAACCTTTATCAAGGATGAGGCGATGCAGCAGCGGTTGATGAATCTCAACCCCCACTCGTTCCGCAAGATGGTGACGACCCTGTTGGAAGTCAATGGCCGCGGCTACTGGGAAACCAGCGAGGACAATCTCGATCGCCTGCGGGAGTTGTACCAGGAGGTTGAAGATCGCATCGAGGGGATCGAGTAATCCCGCCGGGGGAAATTCTCCATTTCCCCCGCCTCCCCGGAAATTTTAAGGGCAGTTTTAGAATTGGCGATTCATTTGCGATCGCCTGCAAACTCGCCCTTTCTTCTATTTTGCGGTATCATTTTTCGACACCCGGCACCTCACACCCGACTCCCGACACCCGCACCCGTCACAAGCTCCATCGTCCGGTTTGACGGGAATTGAAGTGAACTGGTGTATGCTGTATCCTTAGCGTTTTGTGCCAATCGGCGCAAAAGCCGACGGTGCCAGAGGATGGGGCGGTTGGGTCTCCGGTCGCGATCGCACCCCATTCCCCGATCCCAAATGGGCAAATTCACGGAATTATAGGGGATGCACTTGTCGATTCCCGAGGCATCTGTGTTAGAACAGCCATCAGAACGACAAGATCGCCCACTGAAACTGATTTTGGAGGTAGATTCCAATGAATAAAGAACAACTCGTTCAAGAAACATCCATAAAGGCCAACGTCACCAAGAAACAGGCCGATGCCATCATCTCCGCCATCTGCGACTGCATCATGGATGCCGTCGCCGACGGCGAAAAAGTCACCCTCGTCGGCTTCGGTTCCTTCGAGGCGCGGCACCGCAAGGCCCGGGAAGGCCGCAACCCCAGCACTGGGGAACCTATGACCATCCCCGCCACCACCGTCCCCGCCTTTTCGGCCGGGAAAGCGTTCAAAGAAAGGGTGGCCAACGGGGCGGACGAAGACGCCGCTTAGAAGGCAGGACGGGGGAGAAGTGCGATCGCGCATTCTCACCCCGCCCTGTTTTTTCCGATACCCCCGATCCCGCGCCGGAGTCAAACTGTGGCGTGGGATATTTTCGTGGCAAGTCTCGCGATCGTCTATGGCGATCAGCATGGGTGAACTGCCCATCATTAATGTAGCAGTGAGCGCTCATGTATAGCGCTGCTAGAAGAGGGTGTGCTCGGTGCTCGGTGCTCGGTGCTCGGTGGGGTATGGAAATTCCCTTGGGATCGGGATTTCAAGGTTTATCCCTCCAAGAAAACTGTAACCACGTGAGCGCTCGTTGCTATAGTTACAAAACCCAGAAAAGGGAGTCGGGAGTCGGTATGAGGCTGAAATCAAGCGTTGGCAGGGGACTGAAAACCTTAAGTTTTTGTTTAAAAATCGGCTATAAAAATGCATTGATGTTAATAAAAGTCAATGAAATTGTGTCGCGTCAGTCCGATCGCACCGATGTGGATTTCGACCCGAGCCAATGTTAAGTTTTTTGATCAAGTTGGCAAATTGTTGATAGTTATGATTTGATGTTAAATGTCATCATTTGACAACGTGGTTGTTCTATCCAATCCGGTTGAATGCTCGGAGTCGAGCGATCGCTCGACTCCCCCTTGGCAAGCTGGGCGGGGAGTATGACATCGATTTCGGGTCACAAACCGGAGCCGAGATGACTCGACAACCCTGACCGAACATCAACAAAGCTGGAAAATTATGCCTGGAATCAAAATCGCTCTGAAAGCCGACACCGGCAACTATTTGAGTCGCTGTAATAACTGTATCCCCGGAGGTGCCTATCCGGACAGTGCGTTTGTTCACGTCACGGAGTTGGCCGGTTCCCCCTGGGCACATTGGGAAATCGAACATCTGGACAACGGAAAGTACATCTTGAAAGCCGACACCGGCAACTATTTGAGTCGCTGTAACAACTGTATCCCCGGAGGTGCCTATCCGGACAGCGTGTTTGTCCACGTCACGGACGCCGCCTCTACCCCCGCGGCGCAGTGGGAAATCGAACGTCTCGACAATGGAAAGTACGCCTTTAAAGCCAACACCGGCAACTATATGAGTCGCTGTAACAACTGTATCTCCGGAGGCGCCTATCCGGACAGCGTGTTTGTCCACGTCGCGGACGCCGCCTCTACCCCCGCGGCGCAGTGGGAAATTATTTTCCTTCCCTGATCGGCGGGATAACGTGGTTATAACGAAGGAGAATCTGGAGGGTTTGGCAGTTTTCACTGTCTGAGACGATCCGGATCGACATTCAAAAGAAATTGCCACCAATTTCTCTGTTACGAAATTGGGGCTTTTTATTTTTGCAGAAACCGCCCATCAGGCGTTTCAGGTATGATTATTAATGACAGCTTGACTCCCGACTGAATTTTGAATTTGACGAACTGATGGGATTCACTTTAGACAACATCGTTCCCTGGGGGCGCAGTTTTGACGAGTACCTGCAAATGTTCGCCCTCACCGCCGACGAGTTGAACGACACCCACCTCGACTGCGCGGGGGGCCCGGCCGGTTTTAACGCGGCGATGGCCCGCCGGGGACGTTCGGTCATATCCTGCGATCCGATTTATCAATTTTCCCCAGAACAAATTCGCGATCGCATCCGGGAAACCTACCCCGTCATCCTGGAACAACTGCGAAACAATTCCGGGGACTACGTTTGGACGAAGATGCGATCGCCCGAACATCTCGGAGACATCCGGATGGCGGCGATGGACGAATTTTTGGCGGACTTCCCCCAAGGAGTCGCGGCGGGACGCTACATCGATGCAGAATTGCCGGATCTGCCCTTCAATTCCCGGCAATTCGATCGCGCCTTATGCAGCCATTTTCTATTCTCTTACGGCGATCGTCTCTCGGAAGACTTCCACCGACAATCGATTCTAGAATTATGCCGCGTGGCGCGGGAAGTGCGCCTGTTTCCCCTCATCACCATCTCCGGCGAAACCCCCCCATTTTTGGAATCGCTGATCGCGGAATTGGCGAGATCGGGATATACCGCCGACATCCGAACCGTCCCCTACCAATTCCAAATTGGCGGCAACCGGATGTTGAACATTCGTCCGGCGGCGTGAGGAATGGGCGTCGGGGCTCAAGCCCGACAGAAAGAAACCGGGTTTCTAGAAGGGTTTTTGGTTCCCCACTGAGATATTGGTAGAAACTTGGTAGAACGCTATCGGTGGGGAGGAAGAAACCGGGTTTCTAGAAGGGTTTTGGGTTCCCCGCAGAGATGTGGGTAGAAACCCGGTTTCTAGAACGCTATCGTTGGGGGAAGAAACCGGGTTTCTAGAAGGATGCAGGGTTTCCCCACTCAGATATTTGTAGAAACCCGGTTTCTAGACATCTCGTTCCGGTTCCCGCAATGACTCGAATAACCGCCGCAAAATCGATCGCAATTCTTGGCGGGCTTCACTTTCGGGATCTTCTCGAAAGGTCAATTCTCGGTTCGAGTCGGCGGCAGATTGGGCGATTAATGCTTCGAGTTCCTGGGCGGCGGACTCCACTTGCAGGGCTTCCTGGTTTTCTAATAATAAAGCTCGTTCCAGTTGGGCGATAATGGCTTGGCGCTGTTCGTCAGACCATTCACTCTGACCCGACCAATAGGATTCTAACTCGGAAAATCGGGAGGCGTCGGCGAGGGGTTCGGCGAGTTCCAATAAATCCAACAGCCGATCGCATTCTAACAACTCTTCGCGATCAATGCTCAATTCGGGATATTCTGTTTCCAGGGCGGGGGTGAAGCCGACGATTCTGCCCCAGGTTTTTTCGGCGTTAATTTCTACGGCGATATAGGCGATGCGATCGCCCATTACCGCCTGTTCTGTAATCTCCAAACTCTCCGCATCGGCGGCGAGGGGGATACATTCGACAATTCCCAAACTACAGCCGTCATCAAATAGTTCTAAATCCGCCAAATCGGTCAAAACCTGTAGGGCGAGATTCCAGGCGCTACTGGCGCGAAAATCCGATTGATAATCGAACCGTTTCAGATAACGGTGGACGACCCAAACCGCGATCGCTCTTTCGACGGTGCTTTCGGCTTTCGACGGTTCCAGGGAGGCCGCAAGCGTTTTTAATTGTTCGTTTATTTGTGCCGTAATCGGGATCAGTTGGCCGAATAATTGGGTGTTCATGGTTGAGATACCTTTTCTATTTTAACAGATTTTATAGGTCGAAAACATCCGGGTCGATGTCGAGATTTTTTGAAATGCGATCGCCCATTTTTTTCAACAGGGGACTGATGGTGCGACTCCAAGCAGAGTTGACGACACCCGGCGGGATCTTAAAATGTTTCGCCACCAATTTTAGGGTGTATTTTTCCCCGCGAGACACGCAATCATAAATGAACAATAAAACCTCTTGAACGGTAATCGGCGGCGGTGGGGTTTGGCGTACAAAAGAACTCCTGAACTCCCCCGTCGGGTCATTTTCAAATTCTCGGCGGATGCGTTCTAACCGGGGGATATCTACAGTCGGCGACGGCGCATCATCAATATTGTAAGGTTTTTCCGGATCGGGTGTTTTGGGTTTATCATCGATCAACTCTCGCCGTTTTTTGAGTCGGTCTTTATATTCCCCTTGGCAGCGTTTATTCCACATGGTGAACGGACTGGCAGCATTTTCACGGTCGGGGTCGTAGGCTTCCCCACCCCGGACATCTCCGTGAATTTTGCGTTCGATATAATCCCAAGCCACCGCCGCAGCTTCAATATACCGTAAATCGTCGCGATATTGGGGCGGTTCTCCCCCCCAAAAACATTTTTCCGGTGCCTTCAGCATCATTCGGATTCCTTCCCGTCGCAGGCGTTTGCGCTCTTTGGCAGATTTGGCTTTGAGCGCCCGACGAAAAATGTCTTTTAACTCCTCATGGGGACATTTAGAATCTTCTGTCACCGCCACATTCCTCAACTCGGCAGACCCGAGAATATTATCCCACATTTTGGGTGGTGCGATCGCATTTTCGACACGCTTCTTAATGTGAGGTGGGGGAGGTGCCGGGGCTGAAGCCCAACAACGAAAATTGCGGCAATTTGGGCTTGACTTTTTCGGTGATTTGACATACTATAACATCATGGGAAAATGTGCCGCCATATATATGCCTCGCTGAGGAGGAAGAAACCCGGAGAGATATAGGTGGGGAGGAAGAAACCGGGTTTCTAGGAGGGTGTTGGGTGCCCCACAGAGATATTGGTAGAAACCCGGTTTCTAGACCTACAGGTTGGGAGGAAGAAACCGGGTTTC
>NZ_JAJENU010000250.1:0-22484 GCF_035615495.1 Lyngbya sp. CCY1209
AAAAATCCTTGCTCCTGTCTCCCATCAACGGTTTTCATTGTCGCCCTCGACAATTTTTAACCGAGAATGAAACGGCCCTGCTTAACAAGGGGGGAGCCAAAGGATGTTTCGCTTTGATTGATACAGGGAAAGTCTCAAGGGGACTTCGACTTCTAGGTATTTAACTGGATTCGATATAAATCGGGAAAATCCAATCAAAGCCCCCAGGATTGGGGGTTTGGGGGCGACTGGCAACCAACATTCGACCAAAGTTAGAGGCGCGATCGCGGAAATTCGACTAAAATAAACGTAATTTTCAGGTTTCGTCCGATCTGATTTGGGGTGCAAATTTTCATCGATTTGCCATCGACCCGAAGATAGATTTGACGGCCGAATTTGAGTGGGAGGCGGGGCAATCGCGCCTTCCCCAGCGAGTCGATTTTTCCAGATTATTCATTAAAAGATGTACATCATTATCGTAGATGCGGGGCCGGAAGGTTCAAGTTTGATCGATTTGGCAGTTGAAGAAGGGCATGAAGTGGCGCTCATCGATTCCCACGAAGACCGGGCGAGGGCGGTCTTGAAAAAGCACCAGATCCGCGTCTTCCAGGCGGATATTGCCGAAGGTGCCATTCTCGAAGAAGCCGAAGCCAGCCGCGCCGATGCACTGGTCGCCACCACGAGCGACGATTCGATCAACTTGATGGCCATGTTCATGGGTAAAGAACTCGGCATCGAAACCCTCGTCAGCGTCGTCAATGAAAAATTGCACCAGAGCTTATTCAAACGCCTCGATGTCGCCATCCTCGGAGATCCGGAAGTGATTATCGCCCGACAACTCTATCAACTCCTCAACCGCAAGAGAAATTGACAGTCAGACACCCCATCGAAAAACTTGATTTCAACTGACTGAAAGCCTTTAGAATTTTCTAGGAAACAGTGAATCCATATATTAAAACGACTCTCCGCGACCTCGGTTTATTGCTGCACATCCCCGGCGCGATGGCCGTCATTTCCCTGCCCGTTTGCGTGATATTTGGCGAATATTATGCCCTGCTCTCATTTCTGGGGACGGCGGCGATCTCCTTCGCCATCGGACAAGGGCTGTATCGCCTTTTCAAAAAAGCCGAAGAATCCCGTTTACCCCACGCCCTGCTCACCGTCGGTTTGGGTTGGTTTCTGATTCCCTGTCTGGGATCTATACCCTTTATCTTAATCGCATCTCACCTGTCACAAACTCCCCTCACGCCCCTGACTATTTTTTACTTTCAAAATCCCTGGAATGCCCTCTTTGAAGCGTTCTCGGGGTTTACGAGTACGGGGCTCTCCGTCGCCCTGCATTCGAGCGAGTTGCCGAATATTTTGCTGTGGTGGCGTTCCCTGATGGAGTGGATTGGCGGGGTTGGCGTCATCGTCTTGATGATTTCCATTTTGGAGCCGAGTACGGACGCCTATCAATTGTACAGCGCCGAAACTCGGAACACAAAAATCGGTCTGACGATCACCGAAACCGTGCAGAAAATATGGAAAATTTACCTGATTTATACCGCGATCGCGATCCTGTTGTTGCGGGTGGCGGGGATGTCCTGGTGGCACGCCATCAACCACGGGATGACGGGAATTTCGACGGGCGGTTTCTCGATTCCGGACGACAGTATCGCCGCCTACGACACGCGAATTCAGGCGGCGGTCATTCTCGTTATGATCGCCGGTGCCATCAGCTTCCCGGTTCACTACCAACTCATTTATAAGGGGCGGTTGAAAGCGCTGTGGCAGGACAGCCAACATCGGGCGCTGTGGATACTTCTCGTCGTCGGTTCGTTGCTGCTATTTTTTGAAACTTACTGGTTCCACGGTCAATTTCACTGGCTCGACAGTGTATTTCAGTGGGCTTCGGCTCTGGGAACTTGCGGTTTTTCTACGGTAAACTTGAAGGAATGGCTGACCGTAGAAAAATTAATTTTGACCGTCGGGATGATTTTTGGCGGCGCTTCGGGTTCCACCGTCGGCGGATTGAAATTGACGCGGGTGGTGTCGCTGTTCAAAGCGATTTTGTGGCGCGTCCAGCGCGTCACCCTCGCCCCCCACCAAATGATGTATTACAAGTTGGATGGCAAGGTGATTTCGGAGACGCAAGCGAACCGCCGCATCGAGTCGGCGGCGGTGCTGGGGGCCCTGTGGTTGAGCGCGATCGCGATCAGTATTTTCATACTGATCAATATTGTCGGCCCGGAGTATACGTTGGCGGACGTGATTTTCGAGTCGGCTTCGGCCCTGGGAAGTGTCGGTTTATCGACGGGAATTACCGGCCCGACTTTGCCCTGGCTGGGTAAAGTTATTTTGATGTTGTTGATGTGGATGGGGCGCTTGGAAATCGTCCCGGTTCTCCTGTTGATTTCTTGGCCGTTGGGCCGCTTTAAAAGCCAAGTCAGTCGCCGGATTCGGAAGCTGTAGCGATCGCCCGTCCGCGTCGGGGATGTGGCATCGCGATCTCGAAATTAGACCGTGTAAGGGGGGCGGTTGGTTGGGGTTTAAAAATGACGGTAGATGCACGCAATTTTAAAATTAATCTTTGGATTCGCGATCGCCCGCTTCGGATTTGGATTTGTCGGACAAACCCGCCATCGCCCAAGACATACTCACCATGAAAGCTTTCGCGATCGCCTTTTCGGATTCAGTTTCGGATTCAGTTTGCGGGGTGTCCGGGTCGGATTGGGGATTTTTGGAATTCTCGTTATTTTCATCGGTCATTATCAGATCTCCTCGGCACTTCGGTGGATTTCTCATATTCTTTAATTCTATCATTGCCCTACATATCCCGTCCGAAATTGGCGAATGTCGGGGCGATTATCCAAATGTTGGAATCTGCACTAAAATCGATCGCGTCGTTCAGCGCAGCATCGAAATGATGAAAACCGCATTTTTGGGACTCGGCGTGATGGGGGGCCACATGGCGGCCAATCTAGCCCGGGGGGGTTACGATGTCAGGGCGTGGAACCGCACCCCCGATCGCCCCGGGGTCGCGATCGCCCGGGAGGGGGGCGCCGAAATCGCGAACAGCATCCGGGATGCCGTCGCCGAGGCGGAAGTGATCTGCACCTGCGTGGGAGACGTCCCCGACGTGGAAGAAGTCATCCTCGGGCCGGGCGGTATCGCCGAATTTGCCAAACCGGGGGCGATCGTCGTAGACTTGAGCACCATCGGACCGGCCGCCGTCGCCCCCATCGCGGAAGCCCTGAAATCCCGGAAAATTCAGTTTTTGGACGCCCCCATTTCCGGCGGAGATGTCGGCGCGAAAAACGGCACGCTGACGATCATGGTGGGGGGAGAAGCGGACGCCTTTGAAACCTGCAAACCCCTGTTCGAGGCGATGGGCAAAAATATCCGCCACTGCGGGCCGAGCGGCAGCGGTCAGGGGGTGAAATTGTGCAATCAAATCCTCTGTTCCCTCACCTTGGTGGGGGTGTGCGAGGCGATGCTGCTGGCCGAACGCCAGGGTATCGACCCGCAGTTGGTGGTGGAAGTGTGCGGCACCGGCGCGGCGGGTTCCTGGGCCCTGTCGAATTTGGGAGAAAAGGTGGCGGACGGGGATTTCGCCCCCGGTTTCATGATCCGCCACATGGTCAAAGATTTGCGGTTGGTACAGGAGGCCCTATCCCGATATTTGCCGGGAGTGGAACTGGCCGATCGCCTCTTCAAAGTCGTCCGCGACCTGGACGGTGGCGACGGAGCGATGCAGGGCACCCAGGCGATGATCCGCGCTTATCGGGAAGAAGAAAATTGATAATTATCAATTATCAATTATCAATTATCAATTCTTTTCCCTGCCCCTCCGCTCCCTAAAGACCCAGATCCAATTTCCACCCCTTCAGCTTTCCGGTGTGTTCGGGGGCCCGGTCGATCGCCGTCAGCCGCCAGGTTCCTTGGGGGGAGAGGTTGAGCAATTCCCGCAGGTAGGGGGTGCTCTGGAGGGTGTAAGTGGTTTTCAGGGACGTGCTGCGGCCGAGGGTGCGGTTTTGCAGCAGTACCGCCTTGCCGCCGGGTTCGACCAGGTGAATTTCCACATCCCCCAAAAATTCGTGTTCGACTTCGACGCTCACCTGGATGTCTAAAATCGGGCTGGTGTCGGAAATGGAGATGCGGCTGCTGGCCCCCTCGCCATCGTCGTCGGGGATGGCCAGGGTTTGAGCGTTCGATCGCTCCACCCGGCGGGAAACCTGCTGGCGGGTCGCCTGTTTGCTTTTCGCCATTTTCACGGCTTTTTCGGCGTTGACGCGGCCGTAGCCGAACCACTGGCAGTAGCCGTTGCGATCGTAACTGCCCATGCTGATGCCCAATTGGGGGTCGGGGTCGGGATCGACCATCTTATCGGCGGTTTGTTCGATGATGCGGCGCACCTCCTGGGCACTCAACTGGGGGTTGACGGACAAGACCAAGGCGGCGACCCCGGCGACGACGGGGGTGGCGCTGGAGGTGCCGCCGAAATAGGGGGTGAAGTCCTCGTGGTCGTAGCCCGCCGCACCCATGCGATCGGTGGTGAAGACGCCCAACCCCTCCAGGGTGCTGCGAATCGCCGGGGGCGTGCCGATGTAGCCCGTTTCCTGGAGCCACATTCCGGGGGGGGCGTTGTTGCTGGGGGCGCAGACGGAAATTCCGGTGCCCCAATTGCTGTAGGCGGCTTTTTTGTTGAGGCTGGTGCAGGCGGAGACGGCGATGACGTCGGGGTGGACGGCGAATCCGGCCAGCCATCTCGTCCGGCCTTTGATGACGTTGTTGGGCCAGCCGCTCTCGTTGAGGGTGCCGTTGATGGGGCGGTTGGCGTTGCCGGCGGCGAAGACGATGACGCAGCCACGGCCGTTGCGGCCCCGGGTGGCGGCTTTGGTGATGACGGCCCGCTGGCGCAGGGAGAGGGGGAAGTAGACGGCGCTGGCCCCCCAACTGCAGGAGATCACCGAGGCGCCGCGATCGATGGCCCAGTCGAACATCTTTTCAACCGACTCGTCGTCGAGGTAGCCGGTGGTGCGGATCGGCATCAGGGCGCAGCCCGGGGCGACTCCGACGATGCCCTTGCCGTTTTCTTCGGCGACCGCCACACCGGCGCAGGCGGTGCCGTGGTTGTCGGAGGGGGAGTCGGGCAGGGGGAGGCGATCCTGGCCTTTGAGGTCGAGGGGGGCGACGATTTTGCCCAACCCCCGGAAGTCGGTGTGGTTGATGTCTACCGAGTCGTCGGTGATGGCGACGACGACGGAGCGGTTGCCGCGGGTGATGTCCCAGGCGCCTTCCACGGAGATGTGGGAGTTGGTGGCCACGCCGTTGCCCCCGCCGTTGTGGAGGTACCACTGGCGGTTGTAGAGGGGGTCCCGGGGCCGGTAGTAGGATTGGCTTCTGACGATGATGTTGGGTTCGGCGGTGAGAACTTCCGGATTCCAGGTCAGGCGGTTGGAGATTTTGATCGGGTTTTCGAGACTGCGCGAGCCCAATTCGTAGACGAAGGTGTTGGGGATGCCCTCGACGGGTTTGAGCAGGTGGAGGCCCTGGGTGGCGGCGATCGCGTTTCGCGTCTGTTCCCCGACGCTCTCATCGAACTGGATGGTGATTTGGTTGGTCAGATATAAGACCATCCCGGGGTCGTTTTCGACCCGGTAGACGTGGCTGGCGAAGGCGATGCGATCGGATTGGCGGGCCAGTTCCATCGCCTCGTCGAGTTGGGTGGATTCTACCTGAACCTCGCTGAGTCCCGGCGGAACGTAGGCGGTGTTTTTGATGTGGATGGGCAGGTTCCCCAAGTCGTCGCCGACGGCGACGACGGGATCGAATTGGCCGTCCGGTTTGAGCCCCGGTTGCTGGCCCGGGCCGGCCGTGGGTGAGAGTCGCACCGTGAAGCGATCGGGGATTTTTTGAATGGGGAGTTCTTCTCCGCCCCGCTGTAAAATGCTGTCGATGCTGTCTTCTGGAACGCCGATGCCCTGGTACTCTTGTGCCAAGATGCCGGACGGGTTGACTGGTGATGTCATCTTGTCGTAATCCTCGCTGGTCTAAATTCTCTCATTCACCACCTGAACGGATGCGATCGGGATGGTTTTGGGGATTGATGCGGTGGAGACGATCGCCGATCCCCTCAAAACTATACCGCCGCGTGCCGGGTGTGGGGTGTGGGGTGTGGGGGCAGAGGAGGCAGGGGGGTAGGGGGGCAGGGGAGCAGGGGGGCACAGGAGGTAGGGGAGGCAGGTGATCGGGCATTCGCAAGCGATCGGGCGAAGTCTCCAATTTTGGCCAAGGAATGATAAGATCCGTGAAGTTCAATGACCTTTCGTGTCGCGATCGCGCAACTTCTACATCATTATGCTGTCCCCTGGAACTGTCCGCTCTCCCGAAGTTATTGCCAGTTTGTCGGCATCCGTCCTGGCGGTTTTCACCCTCCTGGGTGCCGGCTGGGCTGTCGCCCAAGATTCCTCGAATCCCGACGGAATGGGCGAAGAGTCGGAGTTGGAAATGCCGGTCGAAGTGACGCCGAACCGAGAGCCGTCCAACCCCCAAGATACGCGCCCGCTGAGTCTCGAAAGTAGTTTTTTGAGCGTCCAGGGGGGGGAGCGGCTGTTAGCGGAGGCCAGCGAAGCGATCGCCGACGAAAATTATGACGAAGCGGCGGAGAAACTGCAAGAGGCCCGCCAAATTTTCAACCAACTCTCCAATTTTTACCAACAGTTGGCCACCAGTTTCTCGGGCATCGACAACCGCATCGCCGACGAACACCGCAATCGCGCCCGGGACACCGCCCAACTGCGGGACAACGCCACCTACCAACTGGCCCTGGTTCACCGCGCCCAAAACCAACCGGAATTGGCGGTTCCGCTACTGGTCCAAATCATCCGCTCCCAAGCCCCCACCCGCGACCTCGGCAAAAAAGCCTACCAACAATTGCTCGAATTGGGCTTCGTCAGCACCCCCTTACCGGGCGGCGCCGCCCCGGAACAATCCACCTCTTCCAACCCGCAATAATATTCAAAACCCGAAAAGCTCTCAGATGGGGGGCAGGGGGGCGATCGGAGGCGACCGGAGGCACAGGGGTTCCAGAAGCATCCTCCGCTTTCTATTCCCTATTCCCTATTCCTTATTCCCTATTCCCTATTCCCTACTCCCTACTCCCCATCTTCAAGGAGTATGTCAAAATGGGGAGACGCAGTTTATTGAAGGAAATCTATGGTCACTCTCGATCAAGTCGAGGCGATGATTCAATCCGAGTTGCCCGACGCTTTCGTCAAGGTCGAAGATCTCGGCGGTGGCGACCACTTGCAGGCGATCGTTGTTTCGTCCGCCTTCGAGGGGCAAACCCTGGTCAAACAGCATCAAATGGTTTATAAAGCGGTTAAGGAAGCGATGGCGACCGAGGCGATCCACGCCCTGGCCCTCAAAACCTACACCCCCCAAGGGTGGGAAAAAGTGAATCAAGCCGCTTGATCTCGCTCCCCTCGGGGGGATGAGTCAACGGTTCGGGGACGGGGTAACGCCTCACTCGCCCAATTTGATTGCGTCAAATCGCTGCTCAGTATTTCGTCAACTCAACCGAACACGCCATTATGACTTCTGAAACGCAAGCCAAAATTGAAAAGCTCATCAACGATAACAAAATCTTCGTTTTCATGAAGGGGACGAAGCTGATGCCCATGTGCGGGTTTTCCAACAACGTGGTTCAAATTCTCAACAGCATGGGAGTCCCGTTTGAAACCTGCGATGTTTTGGAAGAGCCCGAAATTCGTCAGGGCATCAAGGATTATTCTAGCTGGCCGACCATCCCCCAGGTTTACATCAACGGGGAATTTGTCGGGGGGTCGGACGTGATGATCGAGTTGTACCAGAAGGGTGAACTGCAGCAAATGCTCGAAGTCGCCCTCGCGTCCTAAACCGTCGCCAAAGTTTCGGAACGGTGACAAACAAACCCAGCCCGAAAGCGGCTGGGTTTGTTATCGTCTAATAGTAGTCCACTTCCGGCTGTGGGAGGGGCATCTCGAAGTTGGACGGGTCGTGAATGTACCGGAACGTCTCCTCCTCCAGGCGGTGAACCTGGAAGGGTTCGAGGACGCTGGCGTGTCTGAGGGCGGCGATGTAGCCATCGACAAACATTCTCAGCTCGTCGTGGCGGTAGCCGCGATTCCACAGTTCGACGAGAGAATCCGTGAGTTTTTGATAGTGCCGGATGGTGAGTGCGTTCTGTAACATGGTGGGAACCTCAAGTCATCTCTAGGTTATGAGCCAATCGGGGGAGCCGAAGGGAGGAAGAGCGATTTTCGCTTAATGTTTTCTTTCGTTTTCTACACCTCGATGAGATGGATTTTTGGCATTTTAGCGAATTTCTTCTGATTTAACAGACCCTCGCTCCTAAGAATAGGTTTCCCCGCTGCGATCGCAGACCGTTCAAGGGATCTCCGACTCGTTTGCGGTCGGCAACTGGCACCCCAAAAATGTTGCCGGATCTCGTCCGGGGTCGGAGTTCGGACGGCGATCGCCCGATTCGACCCGAGGGGAAACTCAACCCGGTGCCCTTCAGTTTCTATTTTACCGCGACTCCCGAAACGGTTCGGGAAGGGGCCAGATCATCAGGTTGACACGGGGTAACAGGAGTTACAAAATCATGACTCCGGCCCTGTTAACCTTGAGTTTAATTATTGATAAGGGAAGCTGGCACCAGTGGGATCTGCTTGTATTTCAATCATTGAAGGAAATCCACACCTGCGATCGCTTTTGGGTTGGCATCTTCAGCACGTCGGTTATTCGGTATTTCAATCCGCAGACCTTCATCATGCTCGGGAGGTGTTTTTCAACAATCAGCCCAATTTGGTCGTCCTCGATGCGGAATTGCCGGACGGAAACAGTTTGGAGTTTTGTCAGTGGCTGCAACGGCAACGGCAGGCTTTGGTATTGATGCTTTCGGCCCGCAAAGGCGAGGCGGATATCGTCCGCGGCTTGAGGGCCGGGGCTGACGATTATCTGACCAAACCGTTCGGAATGCAGGAGTTTTTGGCCCGCACCGAATCGCTGATGCGCCGCCACCGCACCTTGGCCCCCCCGACCCATTTGGATTACGGGGCCCTCAAAATCGATCTGGTGCAGCGCCGCGTCCGCCTGCAAGGATTGTTGATCGAACTGACCCCCCAAGAGTATAGTTTATTGTACGTTTTGGCTCAGGCGGGGGGGGAACCGTTGACCCGTTCGGAACTGTTGCGCCGCGCCTGGCCGGACTCTATCGACAATCCCCGCACCATCGACACCCACGTTTTATCTTTGCGAAAAAAGGTGGAAACCGACCCCCGCCAACCCAGCCTCGTCCAGACGGTCCGCAACGTCGGCTATCGGCTGAATTTGGAGGTTCTCAAACCCGACCCGGTTCCCTATCCGAGTCTGAACGGCAATCTTCCCCCCGTGCGGGTGAAAACGGGAAGTTGAGGCGGGTTTCTGCCGTCCGGCCGTGGAAACCTCTCAATTGTCGATCCCCAAAAACGGCGATCGCGGGTTTGGGTTTGGGAAAAATTTCCTCTGCGCCCTCTGCGTGTGGAGTGGTTTTCTCAGAGCCGATCATCCCCGAGACATCTATATATATGTCGGCACAGATCCCCATGATTAAAGGATAAGTCAAGTCCGGGAATTTGTCAACCCCAAATCCCGGACATTTGCCCCGGCAAACCTCACTTTTTGATCGCGGACTTCATCAAATCAACTTTACCCTTGTAGGGGGCGTATCGCAGGGGAATATCAAAGAGGAAAGTTTGCTTCAAGACACTCTTGTAATGGGAGAAGGTGTCGAAACTGGCTTTGCCGTGATAGCTGCCCATGCCGCTTTCCCCGACACCGCCGAAGGGCAGGGTGGGACTGCCGACGTGCAGGACGGTTTCGTTCAAACCGAGGCCCCCGGAAGAGGTTTCGGCTAAGATGCGTTTTTGCTTGTTTTTGTCGCGGGAAAAAAAGTAGAGGGCGAGGGGTTTGGGTCGGGCGTTAATTTGGGCGATCGCATCTCCCAAATCATCATATTCCAAAACCGGAAGAATCGGCCCGAAAATTTCATCTTCCATGACCGGAGATTCCCAAGATATCCCGTCAATGAGAGTCGGGGCGATGTAGCGATCGCTCTCATCCGTCTCGCCGCCGACGACAATATTTCCGTCTTTCAACAATTCCGCCAATCTCGCAAAATGGTGGTTATTGATAATTCTGGCATAGTCCGGGCTGGTTTGCGGTTGGGAACCGAAAAACGATTCAATGGTCGCTTTCATCGCATCGATCAGATCGGGTTTGATGGCGCGATCGACCAACAGATAATCCGGGGCGATGCAGGTCTGTCCGGCGTTGATACACTTGCCCCAAATAATCCGCTTCGCGGTATATTCCAACTGGATATCCGCATCGACGATACAGGGACTTTTCCCCCCCAATTCCAACGTCACGGGGGTGAGGTGTTTGGCGGCGGCTTCCATGACGATTTTGCCGATCCGCTTTCCCCCGGTAAAGAAGATGCGATCGAACCGTTCCGCCAAGAGTTTTTGGCTGACTTCCACACCCCCCTCGACGACGGCGATGTAGTGGCGATCGAAGGTTTTGCCAATCAGATCCGCCACCACTTTCGAGGTGTGGGGTGCGAGTTCGGAGGGTTTTAAAATCGCACAATTTCCCGCCGCGATCGCCCCCACCAACGGCGAGATAACCAGTTGAAACGGATAATTCCACGGCCCGATAATCAATGCCACCCCCAGGGGTTCGGGATACACCTTGCTAGAAGCCGGAAATTGGGCGAGAGAACCGGAAACCCGCTTCGGTTTCACCCAGCGTTTGAGGTGTTTGAGGGCATAATTGATTTCTGCCAAACAGGAGAGTTCAAATGTGCCCTCCAACTCGGGACGCCGCAAGTCGGCCCGAACCGCCTCTGTGATGGGTTCTTCAAAATCCGCGATCGCCTGTTTCAGCCGTCGCAGTTGGGCCAGCCGGAAGTCCACCTCCCGCGTCTGGCCCGTGGCAAAAAATTGTCGCTGCCGGCGGAGGAGTTCGCCGATGTTGAGATTCTCTGTCATATACCCTGCCGTTTGGATATTTTCAATTATGGTAGCGGGATTACAGGCAGGAGGCCCGTGCTACGGCGATCGCACAATCATTCTGGTCGAACCCGTCCGCTTTCCCTTATGCTTAGTAAAGTGTGCAATTCATAGGAAGGTGGGTCGCAACTGAGGTACGACTGACAACGAGTGACATGAAAGAGCTTCTCTATCTGGAAATTCCAACCCCCCATACACGGCGCGTTTGTACCTGGTTGCAGCAGGCGTTTGAACCCGGAGAGGGGACGAAAATCGCCACGCCGGACGGGTTTCGCCTGCAATTTCCCCCGGGGACGGGCGAACTCTCCGTTTTCGTCTGGCCCTTGCAGCGGACGACTTATCTGAAAGCGTTCCGGGTGGGGACTCCCCCGAGTGCGGAGGAAAATCGGGTTCTAAAGCGACTCGAAACCGAGTTGAGGGCAGAGTTTCCCCACCAGTATCCGGAACCGCCGGCGATCGATTTGTCGCGGCAATCCATTTTTGAAGCCCTCGCCGCGGACTATCCGCAGACGGTCAAATATTTCCAAAAAATCCCCAACGGGGAATACGACCTGACGCGGGTTTACTGGTGGGAAAAACGCTGGCGGGAGGGGGTGAGAAATCCGCAGACGCCGAAGCCGGTGATTTTCAACGATGCCGAGGCTAAAACGGGGAGCGATCGCCCCAATTACGATTTAATTTATGTGGGCGGGGCGTTGGGGGTCATCCACGCTGCTGTCATGGCCCGGTTGGGCTACCGGGTGTTGCTGATGGAGCGCCTCCCCTTCGGCCGTATGAACCGGGAATGGAATATTTCCCGCAGCGAATTGCAAAGTTTGATCGATTTGGGATTATTTACCGGGGCGGAAATTGAAACGTTTATCGCCCGGGAATATAAGGACGGATTCCACAAGTTTTTCGATGCCAACAATCCCCCCGTTGCCAAGGCGGAAATCCTGCACACGCCGACGGTGTTGAATGTGGCGCTGGATGCGGAGAAATTGCTGTTTCTGTGCGGGGAAAAATTGCGGCAGGCGGGGGGGGACATTTGGGACGAAACGGAGTTTGTCCGGGCGGATATCGGGGGCGATCGCGTCACGGTAAAAGCCACCCACCTGCCCGGACGATCGGAACGGATCGCCACCGGACGGTTGTTGGTGGACGCGATGGGGACGGCTTCTCCGATCGCTTGGCAACTCAACGGCGGGCGGGCGTTCGATAGCGTCTGTCCCACCGTGGGGGCGGTGATCGAGGGCGGTTTTGAACCGGGGGTTTGGGATTCCACCTACGGGGACGTTCTCAACAGCCACGGGGATATTTCCCGGGGGCGTCAGTTGATTTGGGAACTGTTTCCCGCCGCCGGAGATGAACTGACGTTTTATCTGTTCCACTATCACAAAATCGACCCGAAAAATCCCGGTTCGCTGCTGGAAATGTACGAGGATTTCTTCACCATTTTGCCCGAATATCGCCGCTGCGATATGGACAAATTGGTGTGGAAAAAAGCGACGTTCGGCTACATTCCCGGACATTTTAGTTTGGGGAATCGCGATCGCAAGGTTGCCTACGATCGCCTGGTCATGATCGGGGATGCGGCCTCTTTGCAGTCCCCACTGGTATTCACCGGATTCGGATCGCTCGTCCGCAATCTTTCCCGCCTGACGGACTTGTTAAATACCGCCCTCAAGCACGATTTATTGAAGGCAAATTACCTGAACCAAATTCGCGCCTACCAAAGCAACGTCGCCGTCACCTGGCTATTCTCAAAGGGCATGATGGTTCCCACCGGACGCCACCTGCCCCCCCAACGCATCAATTCCATCCTGAACACCTTTTTCGGCATCCTCGCCACCGAACCCCCGGAAGTGGCGGATACCTTCATCAAAGATCGGGTGGATTGGTGGACCTTCAACCGCCTCGCCCTAAAAGCCGCGCGAACCAATCCCAGGCTGTTATTATGGATTTTGGACTTTATCAGTCCCGGCGAAATCCTCCGCTGGATGGGCAGTTATTTCACCTTCACCGGGCTGGCGTTTGTCAGTTGGCTATTGGGTTGGATTCCCCCCCTCGCCCGCCGTTTTCAACCCTGGTTAGAACCCCGCTATCCGGGCTTGTGGCTGCGGCTGCTGGCGGCGAGTTACGCCCTCACGGACGGGTTGGGACAGCCGCAGGCGCCGATTCCCCACCAGTGGCAGCCGAGGACATCTTGATTGACCCGGAAATCAAGCCCCCCTAACCCCCCAATTCTGGGGGGAACAGTCGAGGGCGAGACTAATTCTGAGGCGCCGCCGCCTTCGGATCGAAGGTGGGGAATGGCGCCGGTCCGCCCTGGTACATGGGGAGGACGCCGTTCCATTTTTCGATCATTTGCTGCTGCAATTCGAGCTCCCGCAGGCGAATGGTCATCGGGGTGACGGTGGAGGCGCCGATTTTTGCCGCTTCCGCGTCCGCCCGGGCTTCGGCGAGTTTGCGTTCGGCTTCGGCTTGGGCGACTTGCAGTTGGGCTTTGGCTGCGATCGCCTGCTGTTCGGCTTGGAAACGGGCGGTCATTTGGGCTTCGATCGCGGCGTCAAAACGGGGTTTGCTGACGAATCCCACGGAGTCGAATTCCACGCCGACGCTTTCAAATTTGTCGTTCAAACAGTCTTGCACGGAAGTCAACAATTCTCCCTGTTTGTTGCCGACGATATCTTCCGGTTTGAGTCCCGCCGCTTTCTGGTTGAAACAGTTGCGGGTTTCGCTGCGGACTAATGTGGCTTTGAATTCCTGGGGATCTTTGAGATATTTTCCGTAGAAATCTTTGATTTTTTCGGTGTTAAAAAAGTAGGAGAGGGAAACGTCCGCGTTGACGCTGGTTCCGCCGACGCCGAAGGTGATACTTTCGTCGATGGGGGACCCTTCATCTTTGGCGGCGGTGAGGATGTAGTATTGGACGTGATCGGGGAAAACGACGATTTCTTCGGTGTAGCTATTGTACCAAACCCGGCCGGTGCTGACGGTGGCATTTTGCACGCCGCGATTGCTTCCGTACATTTCCACCCGCAACCCCACATAGCCGGGGGGGATGCGTTTGACGCTGGTTCCGGGAACCAAACCGCAGGAGGAAACCCCCAAACTGATGAGGGTGGCGAGTCCTGCGAAACGGAAAAAACGACGAAGTAGAGAGGTTTTAATCATGATGATCACCGCTGAGAATCTAAGAGTTGAAATAGGGATGTTTCATCTTCTGGAAAGGTGGCTTTTAGCTGCCGCTGTTGCACTTTGGCGCGATGAATTTTTCGGGTGACGTAGTAAATAGAGGAACCGGGAATGATCACCAGTCCGCTTAAGTAACCGAAAACGCCAAACCAAACTTTGAGGGTACTCGGGGCGCTGACCAAATTGGCGGAGGTTCCGAGAATCCAAAAACATAAAATCAGTTCGCAAAAACCGACAACCAGCCATTTAAGAATGGTTTTCATGGGTTTTAAATTGGGTGCGATCGCGGGAGGTTCTCGACCGTTTTCCCGGCGATTCACCCCTCGTAGGTCTGCATTACTTTCATTATGCCCGATCGCCCTTACACAAGGGGCTATTGTGAAGAAAGATTCACAACTTGAGGGGAAATCCACAACTGTGTATGATCGAAGGTGTGCTTCAGGGGGAGGAGTGGGGGGATGAACCGCAGCCAGTTTGCCGACGCATTTGACGGGTTGACTCCCCGACGCCGACAGGTGTTAAAACTGATGTTATCGGGTTTGGGCGATCGCGACATCGCCGAACGCCTCCACATCACGACTGCGACGGTGAGAAAACATATCGAAAATATTGGCTTGTCCTTCGGATTGAAAAATCAGTTTCCCGACGAACGCCGGTCGAAGCGTTCGGATTTGATCGCGTTATTTTATCAGTACAAACCGGAGTGGGTTACCATTAATTGGGGTCAAACAGAATCGGATTTAAAACTGTCCGAACACGATCATATAGAAAAAGCGATGGATTGGGATTATGCTTCGATTTGCGATCGCGACGTTTTGATCTTAATTGACCGCAGCGGTTCGATGGTGAGGCGGGACGAGGACACCGCCACCCAAACTCGATACGAATATTTGGCGGAAGTGGTGGAGGGGCAGATCGCGGCGATTCTTTCCCACCGCTGCGGGGAACGAAAGATCTGCGATCGCGCCATCCCGAATTGGTGCAACGGATTTTGAACCGGCACCCGAATTCCTAATACAAAGGTATTTTTAACCGGAAAATCTCCCTCTTCTCCCGGTCGCTTCCTCTGCTTCCTGGAGCTCCCGGTCGCCATTTTTCTGGGAGAATGAAATAGCCCTGCTTACAAAGGGAGGCTGGGGGGGATGGGGACGGGGGCGGATTTTCTACCGCTTAAACCCCCATTAATAAACGGCAAGTTCCGGCAAATCATCGAACTTATAAGATAAATTTTTTTGAATTTTTCCAAATACTGAATTAAGCTGTCTCTGGTCGATTGGAAGCAGGTCTAACACTTCCAAAACTCGCTGCAAGCCGAAGGTAATTTCCGCCCGCAAGTGAACCAATTGAAATCCCGCTAACAGATCTTGAGCCCCCTGTTTTGTCGCCCACAACCGTTCGGCTTGCGAGACTTTATCGGCGGTTCCGTGGGTCAAAATAATTTGGATTTCCGGATAGTTCAAATGACACCACCGACAAAATTCGTAGGGACTCTGTTTTTGGCGAATAAAGTGCATGATATCGATTAAACACAGATCCGGAAGTTGACCTTGCCGAGCCCCTTCCCGAACGGCGGATTTCAAATCGATGTCCGGGGGATGAATGAACACGGACAGGCTTTGGGATGCCAAGATCAGATTCCAAATCATCTCCTGTCGTCGGGAAAGTTGCGTGACCCAAACTGTTTTGTAATTGTTGGCGATCATAAAGGTGACTCTCAATAATACCATCAAAATGCACGGGCCTTTCGGCTGTTGTAGAGACACCCAATTCTGAATCAAAGTCGCCCAATTGCCAGCCGGCAGCTTGGGAATATTAAAAAGTCGGAGTTGGACTTACTTAAATTTCAACTCAATGTTACCATCCATAAATGATAGGTTCCGTTCCGGAAGGATATGTAATTTTTTGAGCCTTTTGGAGTTGATGGGAACCTCGGATCATCCACACCCGTTACTGTTAATGCGTCAATTTCCCGAATCACTACAATTCCCATCCCTTTCTCGAAGACAAGTCCTCAAAATTTTAGGAGTCGGTGCAGTGGGTGGACTGTTGGGCTATTCCCGATTCAAAAAACCGCAGCCCACGATCGCCCAACGAGATCCCCTCGACCTCCCCTACCACTCCAACGGCCGCAAGCGCGTCGTCGTCGTCGGGGCGGGTTTGGCGGGGTTAGCCTGCGCCTACGAACTGAGCCGGCGGGGGTTCGCCGTCACCCTGTTGGAGCGATCGCCCCAACTCGGCGGCAAAATCGCCAGTTGGCCGGTGCGGGTGGGGAACGAGACGTTCATGATGGAACACGGGTTCCACGGTTTTTTTCCCCAATATTATAACCTCAACCGCATCGTTCAAGAATTGAACATCGGCGATCATTTTCTATCCCTTAAATTTTACTCCGTCGTCCTCCGAGATGCCACCTACGATCCAGAAGTGTTTCGACCCAACCACTCCGCTTTCCCCTGGAACGTGGTGGATCTGGCGATCGCCTCTCCCAACCGATTTCGCTGGGGCATCAACCTCGCCAAACCCCAGCACTGGCGGGTATTTCGGGAGATCGGCGGTTTCGCCATCCCCGACAGTTTTGAACGCCTCGACGGCCTCTCAGTCAGTGAGTGGGTGGCCGGAGAATTTCCCCGGGGCCTGTACGACCTCTATTTTCTCCCCTTCGCCAAATCCAGTTTAAACGCCCCCGATCGCCTCAGCGCGGGAGAATTGATGCAATTTTTCCACTTTTACTTCTTCGGAAATCCGGAGGGGCTCGCCTTCAACGGAACCCGCCAAGATATGGGAACCGGCCTGGTCAAACCCATCGCCGACGCCATTACCGCCAACGGGGGCGAAATCCGCACCGGCGTCACAGTCTCCGAGGTTCAATGGCGGGACGGACGCATCGATTCTTTACTTTACACCACGGGCAACCCCCGTGGCTCGGTTCCCTTCTGGGTCGATCGCAACCTGGCGTTAAAAGCGGAGGGCGAATATTTCGGGGCGGCGGACGACGTTTACATCCTCAATACCCAAAAAACCGAGGCCACTTCCCTCACCTGCACCCACCAAGGCTGCACCGTCAACCGCCAACCCGACGGCGGCTTTCGCTGTCCCTGTCACGGGGCAGTTTATGACCGCCAAGGCCGGGTCATTTCCGGTCCGGCACGCAAAGACCTACCCCGATTTCACGTCCTCCAATCGGGAGAAAATCGGGTGCAGTTAACCTCCAAAATAAGCAAACCCTCCGAAAATCGGAGGGCTGAAAGGGAGCTAAAACAGGAGGTAAGTTTCACTTACTCTAAACCGGACTTTCCCACCCTGTCCGTTACATCGGCTACACAATCGCCGATCGCTTTGCAGGCGGATTATTATGTTTTCGCCGCAGATGTTCCCGGCGTGCGATCGCTCTTTTCCCGGTCAACGGGGGCGGTTAATGGGGCCTTGCGAGAACGGATCGAAAAATTGGCGATCGCCGATCCCTTCGCCGTTTGTCGTTTTTGGTTCGACCGAGATTTCCCCTGGGAACACAGCCATTTCACCTCCCTTTCCGGCTACCAATTAACCGACAGCATCACCCTCTACCACCGCATCCAAGATCCCTATATCGAATGGCACGAAAAAACGGGCGGCAGCGTCGTCGAACTCCACGCCTACTGTTACAAAGAAGCCGATTTTCCCACCCAAGAGGCACTGTTAAACACCTTTGAATCGGAATTGTATGAAATCGTGCCGGAACTGAAAAAAGCGACGCTGTTACATCGAGAATTGGTAAACCAAAAGAACTTCTCCGGCTATCCCCCCGGCAGTTATGGCGATCGCCCGGAAACGGATTCCGGAGTCTCTAACTTATTCTTCGCCGGAGACTGGGTGAAAATGCCCTTCCCCTGCGGCTTGATGGAACGAGCCGTCAGCAGCGGTTTACTAGCCGCCAACGAGATATTAAACCGGGAAGGACTCCAGAGGCGATCGCTCTTTTCCGTGAATCCAAAAGGGATATTTACGATTTAATTAGATCCCCCCCAGCCCCCCTTAATAAGGGGGGAGCCATTCGATCCCCCCCAGCCCCCCTTAATAAGCAGGGCTGTTTCATTCTCCCCGAAAAATTGCAGAGGGAGCAGAGGGAGCAGAGGGAGCAGAGGGAGCAGAGGGAGATTTTTCGGAATGAAAAGGTATTTTTAACTAAAAAAACCCTTTCTCCTGGCTCCCATTAACGGTTTTCCTCATCATCCTCGACAATTGATAACCGAGAATGAAACGGCCGCGCCGTAATAAGGGGGGAGCCATTCGATCCCCCCCAGCCCCCCTTAATAAGGGGGGAGAAAACCGCAAAAATTCTCTCTCTGTGTTCTCTGTGTCTCTGTGGTTCCAGCCATTTTTTATACTGGTTTACATTTCAAGTCCCCCTTGTCAAGGGGGATTGAGGGGGATCGAACCGTATCGCAGCAGATGGGTTGAATCCAAAAAAGCCCAGTTTTCATCAAAAAGCTGGGCGATTTTTTCGACAATTTAGATTTGAGAAAATGGGGTCTATTTAGTAAATAAAAATCCCCCCGGTGGATTGAACGTTGACCGTGCGAAGACCGGCCTGAGCGCCGCTAGGCCGCACCGTAACCGTCACCACATTATCAACCACATCGACATCGTAATCGAGGCTGAGACCGACATTTGTGGGATTGATCAACAAAAAAGAATCGAGGGGAAGGTTGGTATAACTGATGCTATCCCCCGTCGCCAAATTTGCCGTTCCGCCGGTGGTCAAACCGTACTCCAAAACGACGCCGGACTCGTTCACAAGTGTCAGGCCCACGGGCTCCTGGGGATTGACTCGGGCGACGGGTTGCCAGGGTCCCGGGTTGTACGTCGAAGCCGAGGGCGGGTCTTGGGCCAGAATCATTTCTGCGGGTTTCGCCTGGGCCGCAGACCCAATCAAGAAGACACTACAAAAGGCAACAAAATTGACAAAACGGTTCATATCATTTCTCCAAATACACTGAACGGCGATCGTGTGAGGAGTTGTCTTTATTATCGATCGCTTTGGTCATTTTTGGGCGATCGCTCCGAAATCCCAAGAAACCGGGTTTCTAATAGCATCTCGGGTTCCCATCAAAAATTTTGGTATAAACCGGGTTTCTCAACACTCCAAAATCGTGGCGGCGGCCCGATCGCAGGCTCCTCCGCCCCCCAATGCTTCCCGCATTTCCCGATAGTCAAGCAACATTTTTTCTCGGCGATCGCTATTCGGAAAAAGGGCGATCGCCTCATTTACGATCGCTTCCGGCGTGACCTGATCTTGCAGCAATTCCGGCACGATCGCCTTCATTTCCACCAAATTGGGGGGAGACATGAACGGGATCGAAAATTTCAAAATGTGGCGGGCGATCCAGGCGGTAACGGGACTCACTCGATAAACCACCACCTGGGGCACGTCCAACAATGCCAATTCTAAATTGACCGTGCCCGACTTGGCGATCGCCAAATCCGCCGCCGCCAGGACATCCGCCGTTTCCGAAATGACTTTTGCCCGCAAATTATAATCCGCGATCGCCCCTTCGATATCCCCCCGATACCGTTCCAAAGACAGGGGAATCCAAAACCGAATTTCGGGGTATTTTTCCTGCAAAGTCTGCGCCGCCCGGAACATGACCGGCATCAGATAGCGAATTTCCTGCCATCGGGACGCCGGTAGCAGGGCGATCGCGATCTCGTCGGGGGCAATTCCCAACCGCAGACGGGCTTCAGAGCGCTCTGGATAGGCCTTGAGGCGGTCGATGAGGGGATGACCCACCCAGGTCACGTCCGCCCCCTTCTCGCGAAAATAGCGGGCTTCCTGGGGAAAAATTGCCAGGATGCGATCGCTGAATTTGACGATCTGATCGGTATTTCCCGAACCCAGGGACCAAACCCACTCCTGGGGGGCGATATAGTAAATGACCGGAATCTCGGGAAAACGGCCGTTGACGGTGTTGCCGATGCCGATATTCGGCCCCATGTAATCGATCAAAATCACCAAATCCGGGGGATTCTCCCGCAGGTGACGCCGCACCCGCCACTGCATCTGTAGGGTGGGGATAAAATAGGGCAGGGACTCCCACAGGCCCACGGAACCGATCGCCGTCGTATCCGCCAACAGCATCGCCCCCGCCGCCGCCATTTTCGGACCCCCCAAGGCTGTAATTTCCAGGGGGATATCCATTTCCATCCCCCGCCGCCGCAGCGCCTCCACCAGCAGGGCCCCTTGCAGGTCCCCCGAGACTTCCCCCGTACTGATCAAAATCTTCATTCCGTCTCCGATGTCGATCGCTTTCCGGGAATCAACCCCCGCCGTTCCGGAGTTTGGGAGAGGCGGACGAACCGTTTCAGGTGCTCCAAATGGGGATTTTCCGGGAGTTGTTCCAACTGCGCGATCGCCTCGTCCGTGCGATATCCGGAACGGTAGAGAATCCGAAACGCCTTTTTGAGCCATCCCAAGTCTTCCGACGTCAGACCCGCGCGCTTGAGGCCCACGGCATTGAGCGATCGCACCCGGGACGGGTTCCCCTCCACCAGCATGAACGGGGGCACGTCGCGATCGACCCGACTCATCCCCCCGACCATCGACAACTGGCCGATGCGGACGAACTGGTGCACGCCCAAAACCCCGCTCAGTCGCGCCCGGGACTCGATGTGGACGTGCCCGGCCAGGGCCACCCCGTTGGCAATTACTACCCCATCTTCGATGATGCAATTGTGGCCGACGTGGACGTAGGCCATGATCAAATTGCCATTGCCGATTTCGGTGGCTTCCCCGGCGTAGGTGGCGCGGTTGATGGTGACGTATTCGCGGATGCGGTTATCGTCGCCGATTTTGACGAAGCTTTCGGCGCCCTCGTATTTGAGATCTTGGGTTTCCAAGCCGATGGCGGCGCCGGGGAAAATCTGGTTTCTCGCCCCGATTTCCGTCCATCCGTCGATCACCGCGTGGGGCGCGATCGTCGTTCCGGGGCCGATTTTGACGTTTTCTCCGATTACGGCATAGGCTCCCACCCGTACCGTCGGGTGCAACTGGGCACCGGGACTAATTACTGCGGTCGGGTGGATCAGGGTGGTCATGGAAATGCAATTCGGTTGGCGATCGCTAACTCTGTAGCAGATTTTAGCAGAACCCGCAAGACTCCCCGAACCCGCGATCGCTTCCCGCGAGTTGGGGACGGTTCGGGAAATGGGGCGATCGGCTCATCCCATCTCGAACGGTTCCGATGCGATCGTCTCATCCAAATATTATGGGTTTTGAGGGGTGATTTCGTCGAGCAATTCTGTCGAATTTTTCCAAGCTCTTACTTTTGCGTCGCTCTCAGGATTTCCAGGATGGGATGTTTTCCCAAACAGCGATCGATAAAAAATACCGTTTTTTGACCTTCGTTGATCATGCTGCGATGGGGCGAGTTTCACAGCGGATGGCTTCCTGAATTTTTTCGACTTCGCATTCATAATCATCGGCGATTTGTTCGGGGGAGTCGCCGGCGTGAAATCGTTCGGTGATAATATCCGTCGGTATACCCCTGCCTTCTATTGCCATCCGACCGAAGGCGACGCGAGGATCGATCGCCACGAGGCGGGGGTTATTTTCTTCTTGATTGCGGGTGAAGGGATAGAGTTTGACCGCCAAACCGCGATCGTCGGGTTCGATGCGATCGAGGTGAGCAGTTAATAAATTTTTTAGATTAATTTGTCCTTGGGCAGAGGCGTTAATTTGCAAGCCATACTGTTCGATAAAGAGGTCTACGCCGTCGGTATAAAATTCTTGATGGGCGAGAGGATGGGGCGTTTTAAATTGTTCGTCGATGTAATCTAATGCTGTTCTGACTTTGGCTAAATCCAGATTGTGATCTTGCCGAATCGCCCGCAAAACATGAATTTCAATTAAGTTGATAAAGCTCAGGCGTAAGGGGTTCTTGACTGACGTTTCAATCAAGGGGCGGAATTGTTTATGTCCGTCGTTGACCGGATATTTTCTGCCAACTGTCCAAGCTCGAATTGTTGAAGCCGGAATCTTCAGATAGCGGGCTGCATCTCCAGCCGAGTAGCTGGGAATGTCCCTTGGGTCCTGACCGCCATAGATATCCATTGCCTTAACTTTTTGTTCCTCCCGATGTTTATATTATACCCTATAACGCTATGGGTTTCTTACTCGATCTTAGCTTTATCGTAGTGGACCGTTTCAGCTCAAACGAGGCAATATTCAAAACGGAGCATCGGGCATCTTGCCTGTGGATTCAGATCCGATCCCCT
>NZ_JAJENU010000251.1:0-14733 GCF_035615495.1 Lyngbya sp. CCY1209
TATCTCCCCCCTTACTCCCCCCTTTCAAAGGGGGGCTGGGGGGGATGGGGGTTGGGGGGGATGGGGGTTAGGGGGGCGAATCGGAATCAAGATTTACCCTTTTTAAACCGTTCCTGAGCAGTTGCAAAAGCCTCTTTCATCACCTGTTGGATGCGATCGGGATCGGGTTTTTTTCCACCCATTAAATCGCCGAAATAGACGCAGGCTGTCTCCCCCAACGCCCCCGTATAGGCGGCGGCCCAAGAAGCGGCGATCGCACTTCCCAAACCGGGAATAAACTTCACCAATTCCCGTCCCACGGCCTGGGCGAGAAATCCCCCCGCGATCGCGCTCACCAATCCCCCCGCCTGGGACGGGGACAGGGTTTGGCCGTAGAGTTTCCCCAGCAAACCCACCATCGACACCTGCAACGCCGTCAGGACGGGCATCGTGGCGAAGGGGAGGGGAACCGCCGCCACCGTCCCCGCCATGATGGAAAACGCCAGGACGTACCGCCGCGCCACGTCCCGGTACAGGTTGCCGATTTTTTCCCCCGCCTGCCCTTCCAAAAGCTGGTAAATCGTCCGGGCTTCCGCCTCCGGGAGCAGTTCCGCCAGGGTATCTCGGAAGCTTTCCAAGCCGTAAAAAACGGGGGTGTAGCCGTCTTCTTCCAGGGTGAAATCGATCGTAATGGCGCGATCGCACAGTTTCCCGAACCCATTTTTAATCGCATCGAACGCCCGGTTCACCGCCTCCAAATCGGGGGGATAGGGCGGGTGATTTTCTACCTCTGGCGGATAGACTTCGTGGAGGCACGTCACCGCCAACAGACAGGGCAAATCGGGATAGGATTTCCGCAATTCTTCCGCGATCGTCCGCAAAGTATCCGTGGCGAAATCGTTGATTTTCACCGTCAAAATCAGCACCCGGGCGCCGCGGCTGTCCCGCTTGAGATCCCCCACCAACTCCTCGATTAAGGCGTCGGTATCCTGGTTGATGTCGCCGAGTCCGACGGTATCGGTAAAAATCAGCAGCGGCAGGTCCGCCGACGGGTAGGCGTAGCGTTCGGTATTTTGGGTGTGCGGCTTGAATCCCTGGCCGACAATTTCCGGCGAAACCCCCGTCAGCCCCCGCACGATGGAGCTTTTCCCCGCCTGGGGCTTGCCGATCAGCAGGGCCTCGGTGGTGGGGAGTTCGGCCCGGACTCGCTCCAATATTTCGGCCACCTGTTCTTCGCTGACGCTGAACCATCCCGTCAGGGCGTTCGCCACCCGATCCATCGGGACGAGCCGGCCGAACCGCCGGGAAACGTCGTTCAAACTTTCCGACAGGCGATCGCTCCAGGACGGCTTTTTCTCCTGGGGGTTGTCTTCCGGGGGTCGGTTGGCCTGGGGTTGCTCGGACATGGTTGAGGTGTCGGGTGTGCGGAAATTGCTCTTATCTTACCACCGAGGTTTGGGCGGTGCGATCGCTTTTGAAACTCCCGCGCCGTCATTTTTGAGTGAGCGATCGCTTTGAACTGTTAAAGCAGATGATCCGGAGTGCGATCGCCCCTTATTTTCTAATTGGATGGACGATTCATATCCGACTCATCCGAACCGTCGGGCGATGGTCAAACCCCGGTGCGATCGCGGCTGAGATCGAGTTCTCCATCCTCCACTTTTTGACACAGCGGAGACTGAGATGCCCTACAGAAGCCAGAAGTTTCAATTATAGATTGAGGTTTTGATCCAATATGCGATATTATAGAGACAGACGTTGAAGGAGAAAAGTATGAAAAGTGTCACCCCCCAGGAATTAAAAGGAAATCTTGATAATTTACTTGAGGAGATTTTAAAAACCGGCATTCCTCTGGAAATCGATCGCGGGGGAAAGCGTCTCCGCATCGTCCCAGTCGAAAAGTCAGACAAGTTACAGAATTTGGTCTATCGGCCTCATGTGATTGTCGGAGATCCGGACGATCTGATCGATATCAATTGGGAACAGGAGGTCAATCTTGATCTACCTTGACACTCACGTTGTCGTCTGGCTATATGCAGGATTGACGGACAAATTCAGTGATTTTGCGACATCTTTGATTAACGATCACGATCTCTATATTTCACCGATGATCCGTTTGGAGTTGCAATATCTCTACGAACGTGGACGAATTTCGGAACAGCCAGAACCGATGATTGCCGATCTAGATAATCTCATGGGTGTGAAGATCTGTGAATTAGATTTTAATACCGTAATTGGTTGCAGTCTGAAAATAGATTGGACTCGCGATCCCTTTGACCGTATCATCGTTGCTCATGCGGCAGTCAACCAGAATATTTTACTGACAAAAGACCGTCGCATTTTGGCGAACTACGAACACGCACAATGGGAAGAGTAGCACAGGCATCTTGCCTGTTAGGAGAAACGATCGCGGTGCGTTCCCAACGTTACTAACCGACTTTACCGATGATGGGTAAGTGGGAACGCACCCTACACAACTCTACTCATTCTCGAACTAACGAACCATCTGATTTGTCTCCTGCAAACGCTGGCTGAGAAACTTGCAGATCTCCCAAAGAATTTGCGGACGCTGGGTGACTAAACTGATAAATCGGGTTTTTTCCAAACTCAATAAAACGCAGTGTTCAGCCGCGATCGCATTGGCCGATCGCACGCTGTCCCCGAACAGAGACGCCTCGCCAAAATGCTTGCCGACTTCCAACTGTTTCAACTCCCGTTCCTGTCCGTCCACCTCCCGCACGATCCGCACCCGACCTTTGACGATAATATAAAATCGCTCCCCGGACGTTCCCTCCGCGAAAATCATTTCTCCGGCTAAATACTCCTCCTGTTCCAGGGCGCGATCGATGAGCAAAATCTCGTCCAGCGAGAGGGTTTGAAACAGCGAAACATTCTTCAATAACAGCAGGCGATCGATCATAAAATTCTCCGGAATGGGTAACTGTTTGGGCAGCAAAACCACCGACTCGGCGACCTGCCGCACCAGGGGATCGCGGTCCTGTTGGGCGAAGGTTGCCGGCATCTCCACCAGGGCGATTAAAGCCCCGATTTTCAGCCAGCGATCGCGGGTTTCCAACGCCTCCAATAAAACGCGATATTGTCTCAAAGGAGAAGTCGGAGAAGCCGGTCCGCCGCCGCCGTCCGCCGCCATCTCTTCCAACAGCGGCATCAGGGGGCGAATAAATCGCCCCTGCCGCAGGGAACTCAGGGTTTCCACCGCATTCGCCCGGGCCCGTTTGTCGGGACTCGACAGCAGCCCTTGGACGGCGCCGACGGTGGATTCCTGCCCCAAATTGGAGAGGATATTAAACACCTGTTTGAGGAGGCGTTGCTGGTAGTCCGCGATCGCCACTTTTAACAGTTCAAATACCGGGTCGTCATCGGGGAGAGTCTGCCGCCACCGCCGCGTCCGGTTCAGCAGTTGGAAGTCTTCTCGCATGAACTCAAACAGCAGATCTTCGGCCTGTTTGGTTCGCACCCTGGCAATGGCCGCGATCGCGGCATTGACGACGGGGGGATGTTCCGAAATCAGATAATCCCGCCACATCCCCAACCCCTCATTTCCGTAGAGACTCGCCGTTTTTGCCGCCTGTTCTCTCACCCCCAAATTGTTGTCTTCCAAGCGACTAAAAACCTGAGACATCCACCGGCGATCGCGGACTTTTTCCAATACCTGCAAAGCGGCAATTCGGACTTGAGAACTTTCGTTGCCGAGTTCGGAAACGGCTATTTCTCCGCACAATACCGGATCGCGATCGGCAAATTGAGAGAGGGCGAATAACCCTTCCGCTTTCACGTCCGGCGGGGCGTTTTGTAGGACATCCGCCAGCAGGGGAATCAGTTCGGGATTGTGACTTTCTCCCACGGCACGCACCACCGCCAGACGGGTGGGGACATCCGGTTGCAGCGGACACACTTGATGGTAAAGGTCCGGAATCGAACCGTCGATCCCGGTTTGGGCGGTGGCGATACAGGCGAGGGCGCGAACTTCGTCATTTTCGTCGTTTAACAGGGTTTGAATGCGATCGCCGGACAGGCGAAACCCGAGGGCGATGCACAGTTCCAAACCCACGCAGCGAACCGACGGGCGATCGCAACTGAGAAAGGATTTGATACGATTATAATCCCCCATATCCGCCGTTGTAAACAGGCGGATCGTCGCCTTTCTGACTTCTTCCTCGGCATCCCCCAGCATTTTTTTGATGTCGGGTATGAAACGCTGGGGGTTGTCAAAATGGGCAATCAATTCCAATGCCAATACCTGATTTTTTGGTTCGTTATCCTGTAGCAATCGGCGCACGTCCTCGGTATAATTTTCGGGAAGACGCAACCCGTCCGCCACCCGGTTCAGGTTGACGGAACCCGATCGCACCATCCGGACGAGCGATCGCACGTAACTTTTTCCGGTCCAATAACCGAGAAACACCAAACCGCAGCTCAAAATTACCCCCAACCAGACGATTTTGTAGGCGCCCATCCAACCCAACGTCCCCATCAAAACCACCCCCGCCATGCACTGCCCGAGGGGGGAAAATAGGCCTTCCCCCCACACCCGCAACCGCCCGCCAAACCGGGGGGGCACGGCGTTATAATTGAGGGTTGTCAGGGGCAGGGCGATGCTGTAAAATAATGTCCGATAGGTGAGTTGCATTCCCACCGCAGCGGTCAGGGTGTAGCTGAATCCCATCGCCAAGAAACTGCCCAGTAACGTGAGGGGATAAACCCAATTCGCCCGGGCAATTCCGAGTTTTTGAATTAAGGGTGTGGTGATGAATGAAATGATGGCGAACTGAATGGCGGTGAGGGCGGCGGTGACGAGTCCCAAAAATGCCGCGAGTTCTTGTTTTTCGGGAAATTCCTGTTTGTAAAGGGTGGAATATTCAAACTCGCCGATGCCGCGCACCAGGGCGGTTCCGAAAATATTGGCGACCAGGAAAATCGCGATCGGATAGTGTCGGGAAAGTTTGGTCAGGGTTTCCCAGGTTTCGGCAAATTTGACCTTTTTTACTTTGGGTTTCGGGGCTTCTGCGGGGAGGGGATGGTTCCGGGATTCCAAATCGTAAATTTGACCGATCGCGATCGCGTACAGCACGGGCAAAAATAACAACTGATTTTCCAGGGAAATCGTCCGGGAAATCACCCCGACCCAAATACTGCCCAGCAAGTATCCGGCGGTGGTTCCGAGGGAAATTAACGCTGTGAAGCGTTTGAGTTCGAGGGTGGTAAAGTAGTCCGCCACCAGCGTCCAAAACTCGATCCGAAACTGGAGGATGTAAATCAGCCAAATTAAAATATATAAGATAAAATAAATGGCGACTAAATCGAGGGTAATTAACAGCCGAATGCCGAGAATTAACCCGGCGGCGACCCACAACACGACCCGAAATAAGCGGGGGCGGTTGAAGCGATCGATGATATTGGTGAAACCCGCCGAAACGGTCATCAAAACCAAGGGCATGATGATGAAAAATAGGGGCAGGTTTTCGGCCCCGGCTTCGGCCAAAAAGAGCGATCGCCCCAAAGTCATCCCGATCGCCTGGGCCGCCATGATGGTGAAGCCCAGCAACACGAAATGGGCCAGCGATCGGATCTGGGAAGCCGGAATTCCGAGTCGCCTTTCAATCTGTCTAAATCGTCCCATTTTTCGCCCCAATTCTCAAGTCTGCATTGTATAATAAAGGTTGTATTGAGATTGTCAAATCGAACACGAAATACCCAAACCCCCGTTGTTGGGCTTGAGCCCCTCACTGCGCTAAAGCGCCACAACGAATTGACTGAATTTATTGTATTTTCATTCAGAATGTTTTCGATTCCTGCAATTCCATCTCCGCCGCCCGCGATCGCGTTTGATATCTCCCGGGCGATCGCGTGCCCACCAGCTTTTCGAGACGGACAGACGGAAGATTTGGATTTTTCTCATCTGAAGGGGGCGGGAAACGGGGCGGGCCGTTTTTGTTTGATGAAACTCATTTTAATGGTAATTTAGGGTGATTAACGCCATATTAATTCTGACAAAATCCCGCCGTCGGCAACGTCACGCTGACGGTGGTCCCCACACCCACCTGACTCTCGATGTCAATTGTCCCCCCCTGCAAATCAACGGCGTGTTTGACAATTGAGAGTCCCAAACCCGTGCCTTTGATGTCGCCGACATTATCGGCCCGTTCAAATTGCTTGAATAATTTGTGGCGATATTCGGGAGGGATTCCGATGCCGCGATCGCGAATTTGGAAACAAACCCGATCCGATTCGCACGTCACCTCCAAGCAAATTTCCCCGCCCTCGGGAGAATATTTGATCGCATTGGATAATAAATTGGTCAAAATATATCGCAAGAGTTTGACATCTAAATTGACGAAACACTCCTCTCCACGACTCACAAATTGACAGGTGTGTTTGTCCGTCGCCAGCGGGTGAAATTCTTGTAAAATATCGTGGCTGAAGGCGATGACATTGATCGATTGAGGATTCAAACGCTGTTTTCCGGCTTCGGCTTGGCTGAGGATCAAAACATCTTCGAGAATTTCATTCATCGTTTTTACGGAAACCCGAATCCAATCCAAATGCTGTTGTTTTTTCTCCTCCGGGAGTCGGTTTCCATAATCTTTTAAAATGCCGGCGGAAACCTGAATCACCGTCATCGGGTTTCGCAAATCGTGGGAGGCGCGGTTGAGGTAGCGGGATTTTTCTTGATTCTGATTTTCGGCTTGACTCAGCAACCCGGCAATTTCCCGGTCTTTTTTATGCTTGCCGATCGCCATTTTTATAGCCGCGTGTAATTCCCGCTCTTTGAAGGGTTTTAAAATGTAACCGTAGGATTGGGTTTCTTGGGCGCGTTCCAAGGTTTGGTCGTCGGCGTAGGCGGTGAGATAAATGATCGGGATGGAACAGATTTCATGAATTTTCGCCGCGGTTTCGATGCCGTCGAACTCCCCTTCGATGACGATATCCATCAGGATCAGATCCGGCTTCAGTTCTAAAGTCCGGGCGATCGCCTCCATTCCCGACGCGACGATATCGACCACTTCGTAGCCCAACTTTTCGAGTTTGCGGGCCAGTCCTTTGGCGATCAAAAATTCATCTTCGACAATTAAAATTTTAGGTCTATCCATATATTTATAACCGATTTCTGTACTGACGTTCGGAAAAAACCAACTTGAATTCTGTGCCATTATTTCGACTCATTTCCAGGGTTCCTCTCAGTTGGTGGGTGAGGGTACAAACCAGTTCCAAACCCAAAGATTCGACCGTCCGAAAATCCAAATTTTCGGGGAAACCGATGCCGTCATCTTTGACGATGAGGATAATTTTTTCTCCTTCATCTCGGCGCAAGCTCAGTTTCAGGGTTCCGGAACGTCCGTCGGGGAAGGCGTGTTTGAGTGCGTTAGAAACCAACTCATTGACGATCAAACCGCAGGGGTTTGCGGTTTCGACATTCAAATAAATAGGTTCGACATCGGATTGAAAAGTAATGCGATCGCCGGGGATAAAATTGTAGGTTTCAAATAAATTGTCCGCCAACGTTTCCAGATAGTCCCCAAAATCGATCCGGTCTAACCCCGGCGATCGATAAAGTTTTTCATGGATCAATGCCATCGAATAAATGCGCTTCTGGCTGTCCGCCAAAACTTTGAGAATTTCCGAGTCGCTAATATAATCCTCTTGGAGTTCTAATATATTGGAGACGATCAGCAAATTATTTTTCACCCGATGGTGAATTTCTTTGAGCAAGATCTCCTTTTCTTTGAGAGAAGTCCGGATTTGTTCTTCGGCTTGTTTTCGTTCCGTAATATCCCGAAAAACGCAGATCAACCGCCGGTTGTCCGCGAGGGTGAGGGAAACTTCCTGGGGGAACCGAGAACCGTCCCGCCTTTTTGCCATCGCCTCCCCCCGCCAGTGGCCCCGATGCATTAAAATCGGAAAAACCTGAGTTTCAAACCAGCGAATGTCTTCCGCATCGTAAATCTGTCGCCAACTTTTACCCAACAAATCTGCGGCGCAATTGTAACCCAAAAGTTCGACGTGGGCGCGGTTGATGTAGATATATTCGGAATTGCCGTCGAGGATGGCGATGCCGTCGATCGCAGCTTCGACAGCCGCCAACTGCTGTTCCAGGCTGCGTTCGATATACTGCCGTTCGGCAATTTCGATGCTGAGTTTCTGATTAATTTTTTGCAGGCTGGCAAACTGCTCGTCCAAAATCGAAGCCAGGAATCCGATTTCATTTTTGGGGAGCGACGGGGATTGTTTTAAATATCCCCAACACCGCTTTTTTAAAATCGAATCGTACAGGTGATGCAGGGGGCGCAAAATTATCGATTCGATCTGCAACGCCACGAGCGCCAAAATGATCGAACTCCCCGCCAACAGGGTGATCGTCGAGGTGGTAAAAGTCCGCCACACCTCCCGTTGCATCTGTTTTAAATCCAAAACCGCGATCGCCAATCCGCGATAGCCCGGGGTGTTAAATAAAACGCTGCTGAAGGGCAGAACTTGCACCCAAACCGGCTTGTCATCCAGCACGATTTCCGTGCTCATTTCCACCCCGGAACTCGCCGCCGTTTCCATAATCTGAGCCAGTTCCGGATGGATGGATTGATAGGACTGCAAGTCGAGCCGCTTGGGAGAATAAGCCAGGATTTCTCCCGTGGGGCTGATGATAGCGATTTCCTTCACCGCCGGCAACGTGCCGTAATTCTGCACCACCCGCCGGAGCAAATTCGTCTGGCCGACTTCGATCAATCCTTCCGTGGCAAATTCGAGCCCTTGGGTGATGGACTGGGCGCGTTTTTGAACTTGTTTTTGCAGGTGCGATCGCGTCAGGCGATAATTGATCGAGAGGGTCGTCAACCCGACGACGACCAGAGAAATCCCCAAACTCCGAAGCAGTTGCCGGGACAAACTCCGCTGGCAGTTGTGGAGATAACCCATCATGGCTTCCAAGCCTCAATCGCATTCATCACCGGCCGCGTCTCGATTTTGACATCTTCCCGGATGGTGCGGCTGTGACGGGGATCTTTTCGCAACAGGGCGACAATTTCTCCCGTCGCCTCTCCCAGGCGTCCTCCGGGAGAAAACATCCGCCGATTTAAGGCGACATCCCCCTTTTTGAGTCCCCCGTAATCCCTGGCGAAAGCTTCCGGAGTTTGACCCAATTCCCGAGCCACCCCCTCAAAAACCCGCTCGGGTCGAGTTTCAACTTCCCGCATCAAATCGAACCACGCCAAAATGAATTGGGTGAACGCCCGCTCGTGGCGGGCGACAAAACTGGCGCGGGAGGCCAAACCGTCGATCACCAAACTATCTACATCTCGGGTGGTAAAAATAATATTGCCTCCCATGCGATCGGCCGTCTCGCTCAACAGGGGTTCCCACAGAACGGCGCCATCTAGATTGTCTCTCTCCAACCGCTCTGCCGCTGTTTCATTTAAAACATTTTCAATTTGTACGACTTCGGGGGGGATGTCGTACAACTTCAGAGCTTCGAGCAAAATTAAATGATTGATGGTCCCCAAATTGGCTCCCACCGTTCGACCCGCCAGGTCCCGAACCGATTCGATCTCCGGTCGGGCGACGATGCCATCGGACCCCCAGGAAAGATTCGTCACCATCAACAAAGCGGGGCTGTCGTTGCCCGGATCGACCTGCATCAAGTCCCAGAGGGTGACGAAGGTGGCATCCACCGCCCCCCGCATCATCGCCCGGGCGGCGTCTTGGAGGTGGTCGAAATAAACTAAATCCAATGTAATCCCCCGGCGTTCAAATAAACCCGCCTCTTGTCCGTAGAGGGCGACGGTATATCCCGGCCAGTTGTTAATACCCACCCGCAGGGATTGGAGCGGCAGTGGGTCGCCGGGGAGGCAGCCGCCCAACCCCAAGCAGAGCAGCAGTATCATCGTTCCCCAAATGACTCGAATTGGCCGGCGCTTTTTTCCCTTCATGGCGGATCAGAATCGTTTTTTATATTTGAGTTCAACAAATGTAATCTCCACGCGGGTGCCGCGATCGCGATCCAATTGAATTTCACCTTGCAACTGTTCGGTCAGCATACAAACCAACTCCAAACCGAGGGAATCGACGTGGCGAAAATCCAGGTTTTCCGGGAATCCCACCCCGTCATCTCGGACGGCGAGGACGATCGCCTGTCCGGTGCCTCTGTAAAGTTGTAACTCAATTTTTCCCCGCCGGCCATCGGGGAAGGCGTGCTTGAGGGCGTTGGAAATCAACTCGTTGACGATCAGGCCGCAGGGGTTGGCGGTTTCAATGTTGAGGTCGATCGCCTGCAGGTCTAGTTCCACCTCGACCCGTTCCCGCTGGGAACTGTAGGACTCCAACAGACTCTCGACGAGGGCCTGCAAATATTCTTTAAAATTGACGCGATCGAGCCCCGTAGACCGGTACAGCTTTTCGTGGATCAAAGCCATCGAATAGATGCGATTTTGGCTATCTTCCAACAGTTGGATCAGGGCGGGATCGTCGGTGTAGTCCGTCTGAAATTCCAGCAGATTGGACACCACCAACAAGTTATTTTTGACCCGGTGGTGGATCTCTTTGAGCAGCAATTCTTTCTCATTCAAAGAGGCTTTCAATTGATCCTCAGCCCGCTTGCGATCGGTAATATCTTCGTAGGTGCCCAGAATGCCGACCACATTTCCGGCGCGATCGTGGAGGGGGATTTTATTGGTGTCGATCCAACACTGTTTCCCGCCGGCCCGCAGTTGGGTTTCGACGATATGCAGTTCGGGGCGATCGCTCTCCATCACCCGGGCATCGCAGGCCCGGTATCCATCCGCCTCTTCTCGGGACCAGGGCAAATCGTAATCGTCGAGGCCGATAATTTGTTCGGGATGGTCCAACCCCGCCCCCCGCGCAAAATTGCGGTTGCAGCCGAGATAAACCGAATTGCGATCCTTCCAAAAGATGCTCTGGGGGATATTATCCATCACCAACCGCAACAATTGTTGGGATTCTTGCAACTCTTCGTCCCCCTGCTGGCGGTCGATCGCCGTCGCCAAAATGTGAGCCACGCTCTTGAGGAAATTCAGGTCATCCCGGGAAAAATCCCGCTTGTCGTGGCTGTAGGCTGCCAGCACCCCGAAACAGTCGGTTTTCCCCTGGATGGCGACGCTCTGGCCGCAGAGGTTGGGGTGGCGGCAAATTTCCGGCTCTAGGGGCGGGGGTCGGCGCACCGCCCGGGGGGGGATCGGTTCGTGGGTGATGAAGGTGTAATTTTCCTCGTCGCTCCAGATGCTGAGGGTGAGGCGGGGATGTTGGGCCGAGGTAAATTCCAAGATCTTGCAATAGTCCATCTGCAACCCCCGGGGAACCTGGATCACCGCCTCCCGGATCAGGGTTTCCAGGTCGGCCCCCGAGAGGGCCATCTGGCCGAGTTGGGCGACGATCGCCTGTTGGCGGGCGCGAATCCGAATTTCCGCCTGGGCTTTTTTGCGGTCGGTGATCGCCTCGGTAAACATGATGATGCCGCCGATGTTGCCCCCGCTGTCGTGCCAGGGGCGAATTTCCCACTTCAGCCACTCCTGGGTCCCGTCGGCCCGGTAGAACAAATCTTCGTCGCAGGATTCGATCGCCCCGTGCAGGCAGCGTTCGTGAATGTCCCGCCACCGTTGGGAAATTTCGGGGAAAACCTTGTAGTGCGTCCGGCCGATCAAGTCGCGATCGCCCAACCCGTAGTCGCTGGACCAGCGCCGGCTGACGGCCAAATAGCGCATTTCCCGGTCGAACATCGCCACCGCGGCCGGGGCGTGCTCCACGAACAGGCGGAATTTCGCCTCGCTCTGCTGCAAGCTCTCCTCGGCCCGCTTCCGCTCGATCGCCGTCGCCAAGACGTGGGCAACGCTCTGGATGAAATTGATGTCGTCCTCGACAAACACCTTGCGGCGGTCGCTGTAGACCCCCAGACAGCCGAGATCCCGTTGCTGACCCTTCAACGGGACACTCACCCCGTTGAGGCGATCGTGGCGGTGCAGGGTCGGGGTCGAAGGCGGGGGACAATCCGGGGGGGCCGGCCCCAAATCTTCCCGGTTCAGGAAGGTGAACGCTTGAAATTCGGAGTGGGCGATCGCCAACGTCAGCAACATCCGCCCGTCGGGTTGGCGCTCGACAATCTTGCAGTAGCCCACGTTCAATCCCCGCGCCAACCGGGTCGCCACCTCTTCGATCAGGGCGTCGAGTTCCGAGCCGAAAAGGGCCAACTGGCCGAGTTCGGAGACGATCGCCTGCTGGCGGGCACGCTCCTCGATTTCGATCTCGACTTGCTGCCGCTCGAGGATCTCGATGAGCAACTGGTCGTTGGCGTCCCGCAGTTGGGCGGTGCGCTCCTCGACGACGGTTTCGAGTTCCTGATTCATCCGTTTGATCGCCTCTTCGGCCTGCTTGCGATCGCTGATGTCCCGGCAGGTGTAGAGCACTGTCCCCTCGCCGATCGCCACCCGCTTCACGTTGACCAAAACGGCGTGAGTATTTCCCCACTTATCGACAATTTCCCGCTCGATGTTGGGAATTTCCCCGCGCCGGTCCAAACGGCTTTCGTCAAATAGGGGCCCTCCCAAAAGCGATCGGATGTTCCCCAACTGCCAGACCTCGTGCTCCCGGTAGCCGAAAATGATGTTGGCGTTGGGACAAATAAACGTGAAGTGGCCGTCGCCGTCGGTGATGAACACCGCGTCCGAAATGGTGCTCAAAATCGCCCGGTGCAGTTCCTCCGACTGCCGCAGGGCCGTTTCCACCTGCCGCCGCTCCTGAATTTCCGCGATCAGGATCTCGTTAGCCTCCTCCAGGGCGGCGGTGCGCTCGGCCACGAGGCACTGCAATTCTTCCTGGGCATTTTTGAGCCGCACTTCCGCCCGCTTCCGGTCGGTGATGTCCCGGGCGACCCAGATCGCCGCCTCTTCCGAGATGGGGGAAATCCGGGCGAGAAACCAGGCGTTTGCGTTCCCCTGGGCGAGTTGGTATTCAAAATCGACGATTTTTTGGGTTTCGATCGCCTCGGCGACGGCTCGGCCGAAGATCTCCGCCGTTTGGGGTCGGGAAAATTGTTTGAGGGTTTCGCTGAGAATGTCCCATTTGGGATGGTACATCAGGGCCGGGTTGGTGGCGACCACTTCCAGGGGTTTGGCGTCGGCGCTGAGAACCAAAACGATGTCCGTCATGGCCGCGAAGATGCCCCGCATTCGGGCTTCCGACGATCGCAGCCGGATTTCGAGGGTCTGGCGATCGCGGATTTCCCGGTGCAGTTCTTGGTTGGTGGCCTTGAGTTGGCCGGTGCGGGCCAAAACCCGGCGCTCGAGTTCGGCGTTGAGGTGCCGGAATTCCGCTTCGGTTTGCCGTTTTTCTTCGAGTTCGGTTTGGAAACGGCGCAGTATTTCCGCCTGCTGGATGGCGATCGCCACCTGTCCGGCCAGGTGTCTGAGGCGATCGAGTTCCGACTCCTTCCACCGGCGGGGACGGTCCGCGACGGTGACGCTCAACAGGCCCCAGAGTTGAAAATTGTCCTGGGGGGACGACTCGCCAATCCCCCCTGCGGTGTCAACTTCCCCGACTCCTGACTCCCTAATACCTAATACCGCTTCCCCTTCCCCCGGAAGGCAAATGGGGACGAGGACTTGGGCGCGGACGTGCAGTCGTTCCAGCCGTCTCACGTCACCGGGTTCCATCCCCGCCGTGTAGATGTCGTCTACGGCGTAAATTTGACCGTTTTGATGGGGTTCGAGGCGATTTTTTGCCAAACAATCATCCCGGATGACTTCGCCCAGGAAGGACTCGCAACCGGCGCTGACGGACTCGGCGACCCCCAGGGCACCGCCGGTTCCCTCGAAGCGGTAGATGGTGACGCGATCGACGCCCAGGAACTGCCGCACTTCGTTGACGGTGGTGTTGAGGATGCGGTCGAGGTCGAGGGAGTCCCGGATGTGCAGGGCAATTTCGGCCAGCAGAAGTTGGCTTTCACCCAGGTCGGCTTCTGGCGCCCGGGGGAAATTTTGGGCTTTGAGGCAGTCGTTTTGTCGGGAAAGTCGTTGATTTTCGGTTTCGAGGCGACTCACCCGATCTTGCAATTCGCGGACGGTTTCGTAAAGGGCGATCGGGTCGGGGGGCCGCAAACTTTGGGGCGTGATCGCCCCCACCGGATGGCCCCGGCGATCGATGACGGGGAGGTGGTGAATTTGGTGGCCTCGCAGCAGGGAGGCGACGGTGAATATATCCTGATAATCTTCTTCCCGCAGGGCGATCGCCGGAGAGGTCATCACTTCGGCCACGGACACCTGAGACGGCCTGCACCCCGACGTCTCCAGACGCTCCAAGTCCCCCCCGGTCAAAATTCCCACCAGTTTTTCGCCTTCCACCACCAAGGCGTAACTGTCCGGATGGGGCCAGACCGACCCATTTTTGACTCGCTCCATCCATCGCGGCAAGGGATACCAATGCTGGCCGTGGGGCTGCATCTGGGCGATCGCCCGGGCTAGGGGCGTATTGGGGGACACCTTGAGAGGAGCGCGATCGAGAATTTCATCCAGGCAAGGCGAATGGACTGGATTGGAGGTAAATGCCATGAGTTCCGTGGCGGTGAGAAGTGACTGCCGGGACCGACGCCCGACAGCGTGGATAGTTTGACTTGGTTATATCTTAACTCCCTCGGGGAGGGGGAGCAGAGGAGGCGACCGGAGGCAGAGGCGACATCTTATATCAGATTCGTACAACCTCCCCAATCATCTTTAGATGATTTGAGCTATTAGCTTG
>NZ_JAJENU010000252.1:0-16585 GCF_035615495.1 Lyngbya sp. CCY1209
CCCAAACGAGCGATCGCATTTTTGTAGGGGCGTATGGCATACGCCCTGATGTGATATTCCCCCGACGCGAGATGAAAATTGAAGCGATCGCACCCTGAAAATTTGGCGATCGCCTCCATTTAACGCATAAAGCATAAACGAGCGATCGCATTTTTGTCGGGGCGTATACCATACGCCCCGATTGATTTAAAAGGGTGCGATCGCATTATAATAATAAAAAGGAGAAAAACCGATGCTTAAATCTGCAATTTTAGAAAAATTAGAGGCATTGCCCGAGTCTCTGAAAGTCGAGGTACTTCACTATATTGAATTTTTGTCAGAACGGTATGCAGAGAAAAAAGTCGAGTCCGAACCGCAACAGAAAAAGCGACAAGCCGGACTACTGAAGGGAAAAATTCGCATGGCGGAGGATTTTGACGAGCCTCTCGAAGATTTGAAGGATTATATGTAATGCTACTTGACACTCATACATTATTATGGTTTCTAGCTGACGATCCCAAGTTGCGATCGCCCAAATCACCTTTCTATACTCCCATGAAAGCCAAAATCAGACGATCTAATTAGGACAAACCCCCCCTCTGTGTCCTCTGTGCCTCTGTGGTGAACCCTTCTAAAAAAAACCGCACCGCCGCCCCGGAAACCCGGAACAAAAGCGGTGCGGCATCAAAACCGACTTAAAGGACGCCCACGTTAGCCAGTCCCAAAATGACGCCGGCGCCGAGGATGTGGCCCAAGCAAATGCTGCCCACCACAGCACCCGCACTCATTCCCGCGATGGGGGTGGAGGCGCCGACAGTCTGCTGTTGGATAGTGAACTTACCGATCGCGATCGCCAACACATTACAGATCACCATCACGATCGCAATACTCGGACCCCAAGAGGTGGTCGTCGCAGCCGCTAAAACCAAAATTGAATCGATCAAGGGACTTCTCCTAATCTAAAAAAGTTGGACAGAATTGAAAAACTTTAGCATCTTTAAGTTCAACCTTCTATCACAAAAGCTCGCACCTTCATCAAACCGTAGCAAAGCTTAATATTCAGTCATATTCGTTAAAATACGACTCATAAAGCGCGGGAGTCGGGAGTCGGGAAAGCGACAACTCCCTTCAGACCCCCTTGATTGCCTGAATCACCTGCAAACTGCCGCCCGCGTGGAGGCAATGCCGCGGCGGGTTCTCCCCCGAGGGCGAATCCCCCACCTCGAACCCCGCCTCTGCCAACAAACCCCCCAAATCCGCCCGAATCAACTGCCAAGCCGTCTCCGTCTCAAACAGCCACAGAAACGCCACCACCCCCGGCCAAAACAGGGGATTGGTGGGGCGATGGAAATCCACCAGGGCAAAAATACCCCCGGGCTTGAGAACCCGGTACACTTCCGCTACAATCATTCTCAACTGCTCCGGTGCCATCTCGTGCAGAGCGGCGCTCGTGTGCACCAAATCGAAGCTCCCCTCGGGAAAGGGCATTTCCTCGGCGAATGCCTCCACATAGTCCGCTTCCGGGACGTTCCGTCTCGCCCGATCGAGCGATCGCGGCGAGGCATCCAACCCCGTCACCTGTTGAGAATACTGTGCGAGAACGGCCGTGGCCTGTCCGCTGCCGCAGCACAGGTCCAAAACCCGGGCATCCGGCGCGATTTCCAGCCCCTCCAGGGCCAGATGGCGAAATCGGGCTTCCCCCCCCACGCCGAGGGCGGCGAGGCGGGAAATGCCGTCGTAGAGCCACTGGTAGCGGTAACTCAGAGGTCTTAAAAAAGTTGCCATAAATCAAGGTTTCGAGAGTTTTGCTATCGACTTTGCCTCACCCAACAGGATATATTGTTAAAATGAGTAACAAAAATTAGAGTCTGGGAATCGATTAAGCGCCATGGGACGAGTTGGAGTCTTACTACTAAACCTGGGCGGACCCGAACAATTGGAGGACGTCCGCCCCTTCCTGTACAATTTATTTTCCGATCCCGAAATTATTCGGCTGCCATTCACCTGGCTACAAAAACCCCTGGCCTGGATGATTTCGACCCTGCGCTACACGAAATCCCAGGAAAACTACAAAGAAATCGGCGGTGGCTCCCCGTTACGCAAAATTACGGAGGAACAGGCCGCCGCGCTGCAACAAAAATTGCAGGAACGGGGACACGATGTCCAGGTCTACATCGGGATGCGCTACTGGCACCCCTTCACCGAAGAGGCCCTAGTTAAAATTAAGCGCGATCGCATCGAGGAACTGGTGATCCTCCCGCTGTACCCGCAATTCTCCATCAGCACCAGCGGATCGAGCTTCCGACTCCTGGAGCGGATCTGGGAAACAGACCCGGCCCTGCAAAAGATCAATTATACCGTCATCCCGTCCTGGTACGAGCGATCGGGCTACCAGCAGGCGATGGCGCAACTGATCGCCCAGGAACTCGACCACCACCCCAACCCAGACAAGGTTCACCTGTTCTTCAGCGCCCACGGCGTCCCCCTCAGCTACGTCGAGGAGGCCGGCGACCCCTACCAGCAAGAGATCGAGGCCTGCACCGAGGCGATTGTGAACACCCTCAACCGTCCCAACTCCCACACCCTCGCCTACCAAAGTCGGGTCGGCCCCGTCGAGTGGCTGAAACCCTACACCGAAGAGGCGATTCCGGAACTCGCCCAGCAGGGGGTCGAGGATCTGTTGGTGGTCCCCATCAGCTTCGTGTCCGAACACATCGAAACCCTGCAAGAAATCGATATGGAATATCGGGAACTGGCGGAGGAGTCGGGCATCAAGAATTTCTACCGGGTTCCGGCCCTCAACACCCATCCTGGCTTCATCGAGGATCTCGCCGCTCTGGTGGTGGAGTCGTTGAACCGGCCCCACATCCACTTCTCCGAAGTCGTCCGTCCCGACAAGAAGATGAAGATGTATCCCCAGGAGCGTTGGGAGTGGGGTATGACGACGGCGGCGGAGGTCTGGAACGGGCGACTGGCGATGATCGGCATCGTGGCGGTGATCGTGGAACTGATCGCGGGTCAGGGTCCGCTGCACTTCGTCGGCTTGCTGTGAATTTGGGGAGTCGGGAGTCGGGAGTCGGGAGTCGGGAAAGATTGGAAATCAGAGGGCGAAATCAGAGGGCGAAATCAGAGGACGAAATCAGAGGGCGAATGCCATTCGCCCCTACAATTGAGAATATCCCACATCCTTCGGATTTTCCATGCTGACTTTTACGGGAAAATTGTCGCCGGATGCCGATCGCATCCCCGACTCGACGATCGCGCTGACGGCGGAAGAACGCACCAAAACCCGGCAACACCTCCAACTCCCCGACGGCGATCGCATTGCGGTGTGTCTGCCTCGGGGGGTGGAACTCGGAGACGGTGATCGCTTGGTTTCTGAAACGGGGGAAGAAGTGTTGTGTATCATCGCCAAACCGGAACCGGTCATGACGGTGACGGCATCCTCCGAATTCGACCTGATCCGCGCCGCCTATCACCTGGGAAATCGTCACGTCCCCCTGGAAATTAAACCCCGGTATTTGCGGTTACATCCCGATCCGGTGTTGGCCGATTTGCTGGTTCAGTTGGGGTTGAATGTCAAACAAGAAATCGCCCCTTTTTATCCGGAAAAAGGCGCCTACGGACATTCACATTGAGAAAGGGTGTAGGGTGTAGGGTGTAGGGTGTAGGGAGGAAAGAGAAAAGAGGAAAGAGGAAAGAGAAATTTCTCACTCCTAATATAGCGATCGACAGAACGGTTGGGACAGATCGGCCTATTTTAGACCCGCCTTGAAATGAATTTCAAGGCTCATAGCAGAAGTCCACTCAAGTGGACTCGGTTGGAGTAATTGTGTCCTAACCCCCTTGTCAGTTGTTATATCAGATCCGGTTCTTTAGTCACACAAACTCCCCAATCATCGACCGATGATTTGAGCTGTTAGCTTGGGAATTGATTCCCAAGCGGTCTCGATATCCAACCCGTTTTTTTCCGGGCATTCAACCGGATTTGATATAATATAACTCCTAACTCCTCCCCCATCGGGGAATCTAAAATCTAAAATCTAAAATCTAAAATTTCCGACGGATAGGAGAAGAAATTACTGTGATTCTGGGATTGTTGCAACTTTCGAGTCCGACGTTGCCGCTGGGCGCCTACAGTTATTCTGAGGGGTTGGAAACCCTGGTGGAAAGGGGGGCGATCGCGGACGATGATTCCCTGTTTTATTGGCTGCTTCAAGAGTTACAAATTGGGGCGGTTCGGATGGAGGCGGCGGTGATGGTGAGGGCGTTTCGCGGTTTTAAAAAACGGGATTTTTCGGGTTTATCTACTTGGAATAAGTGGTTAAGTGCGGCCAAGGAAACCTCGGAATTGCGCCAGCAAAGTTGGCAGATGGGAAATTCGCTATGGGGATTATTATTGGAATTGGAAAGCGTTTCGGAGGCGGCAAATTCCGATTCTCCCCTCAAGGTGGCATTGACGACAATTGGCAAACCCTGCAATTATGCGATCGCCTTCGGGGTGGGGGCGGCGAATTGGAACCTCGACGAAAAAATGGCGTTGCTGGGATACTTGCAGAGTTGGACCAGTCACGCGATCGGGGCGGGGGTGAAACTGATTCCCTTGGGGCAAACCGTCGGACAAAAGTTATTGTTCAAATCCAACAAAACCATCGCCGAAGTCGCCGAAGAAATATTGCTTTTGAAAGACGACGATTTGGCGAGCTGTAGCTGGGGGTTGTCCTTGGCGAGTATGGCTCACGAAGTCCAATATACCCGCCTCTTTCGCAGTTGATATAGCAATCAGCAGTCACCGTTCAGGCACCCGCAAATGTCCCAACCGTTCTGTCCGTTGCTATATGATATCATGTCCCCTAAAACAGTTATGATTCCTGGGTTTCGCCATCTTCTGAAGCGGCTTCAAACTTTTGCCTCTTGCCTCTTGCCTCTTGCCTCTTACCTCTTGCCTCTTGCCTCTTGCCTTTTCTCCAACGATTGTGTAACTATTCAAACGGACTTGATATGAATCGTTGCCAAAAAAACCCGGCTTCCTTCGAGGAAACCGGGTCGGTAAATTTCGGAGAGACAGGTCAGTCTAAATTTCGAGCTTCTAGGCATCCCGACGCCGGCGGAGTTTGCCACCGAGGAACGTCAGGCCGAGGAACGCCAAACCGGCGGCGGTGGCGGGTTCGGGGACGGGTTCGGTGGCGTGTCCGGCGAGGGCAACCCCGTCGTTCGCGCATTCCAGGAACAGGCTGGCCATGTAGTCTCCGCTGGCGATGAGGGATTTGTCGAAGCTGAAGCCGATGGTATGATTTCCAGAGGCCCCGAAGTTGCCGAAATCCAAGCCGGCGGCTGTCAGTGCGTTTTGACTTTGCATCGCGATATCGCCAACCCGTTCGCCGGAGGCGATGACGTTGAGGACGGGAGTTGTTTTGCCGAAGTAGTTGAAGGCTTCGGCTTTGGTGGCGATGTCGGTTCCCATCGTGTTGGTGCGGTTATATCCGCTGTTGTAGTAATGTCGGAGGCTGTTGTATCCGGCATTGCTGCTGGCGACACCGGCGGCGCCAACTCCGGCATAAACCCCCGTCGTCGCGGCACCGGAGTCATTGGTTCCGGCAAAGCGGACGCCAAACAGGGCGTTATTATCGCTGGCGGTTTGGAAACCGTCTCCGGTGAAGTTGAAGAATAAGTCGCCCCAACCGATATTATCGTCGGCTGCCCGCCAGTTAGAATCGCCTTCTAGGGGCATTCCGCCCGTCAGGGCGACCCAAATGCTGTCCGAGGTTTCCATCGTCGCCATGCCCCGGATATTGTACGCTTCGCCGCCGGAACCGTCGGTAAAGGAATCGATGCTGTAATTCCAGTTGTTGTAGAATTGTCCGGCTTGGGCCGCGCCGCCGGTGGCGGAAATCAGGCAGGTGGTGGCGATCGCACTTCCGAATAAAGTTTTTAAATAGTTGGATTTCATGGGGTTAAACCTCTGGGTATCTCGACTTTGACAATTCAACCCTAACAATTTTCTTGTAAAGTTGCCATCATAAATCCGTCGGTTTGTGTAAAAGTTTCTTAAATCAAAACTTGTTGATTTTTAAACATTTTTTCTGGTATAAAATCTTTAAAAATTGAACCCTAAATTCAGTGAAAATACGGAGTCGGTTCAATTCATGCGATCGCCCGACATCGGAAAATACACGCACAAATCATCCCCCCTCCGCTTCCTCCACCTCCTCCGCCCCCAAAACCATCACTCCCGCGGCACCCACTTCTCCACCATCCGGGCCAGATCCTCTTCCATGATCGGTTTGCTCATGTAGTCGTCCATGCCGGCTTCCAGGCACTTTTCGCGATCGCCCTTCATGGCGTGGGCGGTGACGGCAACAACAATCGTGTGCCTCCGGTCCCCCTCGAGTTCCCGCAGGCGACGGGTCGTCTCGTAGCCGTCCAAACCCGCCATCTGGCAATCCATGAGGATGATGTCGTAGTCCTGCTGGGCGACCCGATCCAAACACTCCCGGCCGCCGCCCACCGCATCGGGCCGGTAGCCGATACTTTCGAGAAGCAGGACCAAAATTTCGCGGTTGTCCGGGTGGTCTTCGACGATCAGGATTTGGGCGGAACTCGGGGCCGGAGGCGGCGGGGGCGCTTCCGTGAGTTGCGGTTCCCCGGGGGAAGCGGCGGCATCGGCGAGGTCGAAGGGGACTTTCAACCAAAACGTCGATCCCCGCCCGGGGGTGCTGTTGACGCCGATCTCTCCCCCCATCAACTCCACGATGCGGCGGCAGATGGTCAGGCCCAGCCCGGTGCCCCCGAATTGGCGGGTGGTGGAACTGTCGGCCTGGGTGAAGGGCTCAAACAGGCGATCGCGGGTCTGCGGGTCGATGCCAATCCCCGTATCCCGGACGCTGAAGAGCAGGACTATCGGGGACCCGCCGGGGGGCGGCTCGGACGGACACACGACGTTGACAGCGATTCGGCCTGTCTCGGTGAATTTGATGGCGTTGCCGATCAGGTTGTTAAGGACTTGCTGGAGGCGGAAGTCGTCGCCGGACAACTGCCGGGGTATGTCGGGGTCGAGGTGAAATTCGAGCTCCAAAGTTTTAGCCCGGGCTTGGGGGAGAAAGATCTCAGCCAGGGGTGCGATGATGTCGGCCCGGAGGTCAAAGCGGCGGCGTTCGAGCCGCAGTTGCCGGGATTCGAGCCGGGACAGATCCAAAATGTCGTCAATCAACGCCAGCAACCGGGTGCCGTTGGTGAGCAAGATCCGCAAAATATTTTGATACTCTTGCCGGCCGGACATCATCCGCTGCAAAAGCTGGCTGGACGACAGGATCGCGTTCATGGGGGTGCGAATTTCGTGGCTCATGTTGGCCAAAAACTCGGTTTTCGCCCGGTTGGCGGAGTCGGCGGCCTGGGCGATCGCGATCGCCTCCTCCAACGCCTGATTTTGGCGCACGATCTCCTGCTCGCTCCGCTTCCGCTCCGTGACATCCATGACGGTGCCGTAGAGTTTGGCGATCTCCCCCGCCGGATTGCGGATCGCCTGCCCGATCAGGTTCACGTACCCCATCTCATCCTCCGAGCGCTGAAATTTGACATCGGCGCTGAACGGGATTCCCCGGACGAACAGGCGGTCGAGCAACTCCCGGAGCGTCTCCCGATCTTCGGGGAGGTGGTACAGCAAAAACTCGGCGAAGGGGGGCGGTTCCGACCGGGGGTCCAGTCGGTAGATCTGGAACAATTCGTCGGACCAGGTGGGCCGGATGCCCGCCCAATCCCGGCCGTCGGGCCGTTCGAGTTCCCAACTGCCGATTTTCGCGAGTCGCTGGGCCTCTTGCAACTGTCGCCGGCTCACCCGCAGGGCTTGTTCGGCTTGGACGCGATCGGTGATTTCCACCACCACCGACCCGACGCCGCGGCTGCCATCTTCGAGGAAATCCACGGGATAGTAACTCGCCATCCAGAACCGCTCCCGATCGCCCGTCGCGGGAGTCCGGCCCCGGATCACGGTGTTGTAGACCGGCTCCCCGGTTTCCACGACCCGCCGCAGCAGGGGTTCGACGCGACCGGCCAGATCCGGAGCCACGTCCCGCAGGGGTCGGCCGAGGTGTTCCCCGACGGAAACCCCGTGGATGTCGGCCAGGGCCCGGTTCACCCGCAAAAACTTCAGGTCCCGGTCTTGCAAGCACAGGCCTACCGGGCTAATCTCGTAGAGCCGTTCGAGCATTTCGTTGCTCTGCTCGAGCCGATGCTCGGTCTGCTTCAGGTCGTCGATATTGACGAAGCTGATCACGATGCCGTCATCCGTCACCCCCTCCTTGGAGTAGGGGTTGACCCGCATCAAAATGTAACGGCTCGCCCCGTCGCTTTCCACCTGCTGCTCGTGAGGTTGCTTAAATTGGTTGACCCGCTGCAAAATCTCCACCAAATCCGGAGAGTCGAGGTTGTTGGTCAAATCCGTGAGCGGACGGCCGATGTCGGTGATTTTGATGTTGAAAAGCCGGGTGGCGGCGGGGGTGAACTTGCGGATGTTGAGGTCGGCGTCGAGGAAGATCACGCCGATATCGGTGCTGCGGATCAGGTTGTCGATGTCGTTGTTGAGTTGGGTGAGTTCCTGAATTTTGATTTGATATTCCGAGTTGACGGTGTAGAGTTCTTCGTTGACGGACTGCAGCTCTTCGTTGGTGCTCTGCAACTCCTCGTTGGAAGCCAGCAGCTCCTCGTTCATCGCCTGCTGCTCTTCGTTGGAGGTTTCCAACTCTTCGATAACAACCTGCAGGTTTTCCCGGGTCTGCTGCAGCTCGTATTCCAACTCCGCGATGTGTCGGGCGGCTTCTCCTTGCGCGTCGAACCGGGGGGCGTTCGGGGACGGGGTTCCCCGGACTTCGACCTCCAAGACGATGACGAGATGTTCGCCGTTGTTGCGCTCGGCGGTCGCGGGGGCGACCCGCATCGTGACGCTGAGTTCCTCCCCGTCGCGACTCAACTTGATGCCGGTGTAGAGGACGGGTTGGCGATCGCGCTTGCTGCGGTGCACGGCCGTACTCAGCGGCAGTTTCAAAGCCGGGTGGACGAGTTCCGCGACCTCCAAATTGGCCTCTCCGACGGGGAATTCCATCAGTCGGGCCGAGTTGTGGAAGATGCGGAGCAGTTTGTTGTTGAAATCGCACAGCAGACAGGTGATCCGGCGGTCGTTCAGGCACAGGTCGAACACCGAGCCGAGCAGGCGGTCGAATTGCTGCTGTTGGCGTTTGGGGCGGATGAAGGACCCGAAGGGCGCGACCAGGGGTTGCCGGGAGATGGGGGTGAGGGACAACTGGGCGTTCTGCTGTTTCTGATAAATTTTCCACCTCGGATGCAGGGCGTTGAACTCCGAGGCCAGCTCTCCCAAGGTTTCGGAACTCCCCAAAAATAGCGTGCCTTGGGGGATGAGGGCGAAGTGCAGCAGCCCCAGAACCCGCTGCTGTAGGTGGGGCTGCATATAGATCAGGACGTTGCGGCAACTGACCACGTGCATTTTAGAAAAGCCGACATTTTTGGTGAGGTCGTGGGGGGCGACGATCAGCATCTCCCGCAGCGATCGCTTCACCTGATAGCCGTCGCCCCGCCGGTCGAAATATCGCTCTAACCGCCCCCGCGAAACCTCGTTGGCGATGTTTCGCCCGTAAATTCCGTTGGCTGCCACTTCCAGGGCGTCGGCATCGATATCGGTGGCGAAGATCTTCACCTGGACGGGTTTGCCGGCGTCCCGGATCACCTCATCCACCGCGATCGCCATCGAGTAGGCCTCTTCCCCCGTCGCGCAGGCGGAAACCCAGATCCGCAACTGCTGCTGGGGCTGAAGTTTGGCGATCTGCCGGGACAAGACGTCCGTTTTCAACACCTCCCAGGCTTCCGAGTCTCGGAAAAAGCAGGTCGCCCCGATCAGCAAGTCCTGCCGCAGGAGTTTTTGCTCCTCTTCCGACTCCCGCAGGTGGTCGATGTACGCTTCCATGCTCTCCTGGCGGGTCAGGGCGCAGCGGTGGCGGATGCGTCGCCTCAAGGTGCTGGTTTTGTAGTGGGAAAAGTCGATCGTCTCCCGCTCTTCCAAGATCTGCAAAATGGCTTCGAGTATCTCCGGGGGGAGAGCTTCTTCCTTTTCGGATTTCGGCACAGAGAAATTATCTGAAAATCGGATCAGTTCAAAAACGGCCCGGGCCAGGTCTTCGGGGGACAAAATCTCGTCCACCAGGCCGGAGGGGATGGCGCTGGTCAGCATACTGGTGAACTCCGCCGTCTCGGGGGACTGGATGAAGGCGACGCCGCCGGCACGGCTGATGGCTTGCAACCCAACGGTCCCGTCGTTCCCCGACCCCGACAGCAACAGCGCGACGCTCCGATTTCCCCAAATCTCCGCCAGCGACCGGAAAAAGCGGTCGATCGGATAGCCGCGCACCTCGCCCCGGTCTTCCAACCGCAGGTGTCGGTCTTCGAGGTGGAGGGTTTTGCCGGGAGGAATGACGTAGACGCGGGCCGGTTCCACCACCATCCGATTTTCGATTTCGTGGACGGGCATCGACGTCCGCCGCCGCAAGATTTCTGGCAGCATACTGCGGCGGTCCGGCGCGAGGTGCCCGACGACCACAAAGGCGCCGTTGGGATTGTCGGGGAGGTTGCCGAAAAAGGTTTCGAGAGCCTGGATGCCCCCGGCGGAAGCGCCGATACCAATGATAAAGAATCTGTCGTCGGGGGCGGGAGGGTTGGAACTTGTCATTTAGCCTCTGAAAGTCGCGATCGCAGTTTATATCCAATTATCTGTTTCGGCTATCAATCTTAAGGAAGAATTCGGGCGATTTTCGGGAACGGACGGCCCCGATTTGCGGTATCCTGTCCTTCTCGGGAAGCGGAGGGAGGCAACGGTCAAGCGGAGGAAGCGGAATAACAAATCAAAAAAATTTCATTTTTCATTTTTCATTTTTCATTTTTCACTTTCCCCACACCCTACACCCTACACCCGCGTTAAATGAAACAGACCCGCCCCGCTCCGTCCCCGTCCCCGCGATCAAACTTGTGGAAATTGTCCGTCCTGCGGGGGCTGGAATTCGCCTGGTTTCCCATCCCGACGGTGGTGTTATTTTACCAACATCACGGGCTGTCTCTGGAGCAGGCAATTTTACTGAAAACCATTTTATCAATTTCTATCTTTGTTTTTGAAATCCCCTCCGGTTATTTCGCGGACGTATTCGGGCGAAAAGTCTCGTTAATTTGGGGGGGAATGATTTGGGTTGTCTCCTTGCTTCCCTACTGTTTTTTGGGGGATTTTGTCTGGTTCGCGATCGCGGAGGCCCTGTCGGGACTGGCCGCGAGTTTGATTTCCGGCGCGGATGTGGCGTTGGCCTTCGACAGCCTGTCGGCCCTGGACAGGGAGGGGGAATACGGCCGATTCGAGGGGCGTCTGGGGGCGATCGCGGGTCTTTCGGAGGCCGTCTGCGGCCTGGTGGGGGCGGCGGTGGCCGCGGCGAATTTGCGCTATCCGTTTTACCTGCAAACCCTGTGCATTTTAACTTACGTCGCCCTGGCTTTCACCCTGTCCGAACCCCCCCGCCACCGGTCCGCCGCCGTCGGGGGGTGGGGGGAACTGCGGGACACCCTGAAATGGACGGCGACCCGAAAAACCGTCCGCTGGCCCATCGCCCTGGGCGCGATCGTCTCGGCGGGTACCTTCGCGATCGTGTGGCTGTCCCAGGCCTACATGGGCGATCGGGGCCTCCCCGTGGGGGGGTTCGGCGTAGCCTGGGCGGCCTTTCACGGGGTCTTGAGCGGGTCTGCGCTGCTGGCGACCCCCATTTCGCACCTTTTGGGCGTCAAAGGGGCGCTGTGGCTGATGCTGGCGGTGCTGGCGGGCTCCTACGGTTTGCTGGCGGCGATTCACCACCCCTGGGGAGTGATTTTCGTGGCGACGATCTATTTCGCCCGGGGACTGCGATCGCCGTTAATTTTGACCCTCCTCAACCGCCAAGTCGCTTCTTTCCGGCGGGCGACGGTATTATCAATTAATAGTTTTGCTTTTCGGCTGTGTTTTGCCGCGATCGGACCCGCGATCGGCTGGATTTCGGATGCCTATTCCCTGGATTTGGCGTTGGCGATGAGCGGCATTTTCTTTTGGGTTGCCGGGGGGATTTGTTTGATGAAAATTAGGGTATAAATCCGCAGATTACGCAGATTTACGCAGATTTTAGATCGGAATTCGAGGGTGGGGGGATAGAAAAGCGATTTCAATTCCCGACTCCCTAAAAACAAAACCCGGTTTCCTGGAGGAAACCGGGTCGATGGTGTTAGCTGGCCAGATATTCCCGAACCTGGGCTTTGCGGCGCCGCAGGTGGTTGAGGGCCTGGTTTTCCAACTGGCGCACCCGTTCGCGGCTGATGTTCATCTGCACCCCGACTTTGGACAGGGACATTTCTTTCCCGTCGTTGAGGCCGTAGCGCAGGGTCAGCACTTCCCGCTGCTGGGGCGTCAGGTCGGCCATCAGGCTTTTGAGATCCTGGCGCAGCAGTTCTTGGGTGACGTAGATATCGGCTGACGCCGATTCATCTTCGAGGAGATCTTGCAGTTCCGTATCCTGGTTGTCCCCAACGCGCAGGTCGAGGGAAACCGGGTGGCGGGAGGCCAGCAGGTAATCCCGAATTTGAGACGGTTCGAGATCCAGGGCTTTGCCGATTTCGGCGGGGGTCGGGTTGCGACCGTACTGCTGAACCAGATCTCTCTGAACTTTCTTGATTTTATTCAGTTTTTCCGTGATGTGGATGGGCAGGCGGATGGTGCGGGAGTTCTGGGCGATCGCCCGGGTGATGGCCTGACGAATCCACCAGTAGGCGTAGGTGGAGAATTTGTATCCCCGCATCGGGTCAAATTTCTCGACCCCCCGCTCCAGGCCCAGGGTTCCCTCTTGGATCAGGTCCAAGAATTCCATATTGCGCTTCTGGTATTTCTTGGCGATGGACACCACCAGGCGCAAGTTGGCCTCGATCATCTTCTGTTTGGCGCGGCGGCCCTTGTTCAGGGCTTCGGTGAGTTCCGCCTCGCTGATTTCCGCGGCCTGGGCCCACTCTTCATCGCTGGGGTCGCGATCGAGTTTCTCGGCCAGGGTGTCCCGGACCTCCAACAAACTCATCATCTGCTGCACCTGTTTGCCAAACACGATTTCCTGTTCCCGCGTCAGCAGCGGCACCCGGCCGATTTCGTGCAGGTAAGTCCGCACCGCATCCATTGAGACACTCGGACGGGAATTCCGCGACGTGGATTGAGTTTTTTTGGTGTTGGTCTTAGCAGTTGCCATAGTCAATGTTACCCTCCCTAAACAGCTCGTAAACTTGTAGCGACCCGCCCCACTCACCCGGAGTGAGATCGAATGTCAGGATCGTCAATTTACCCTCCCTCTCAATATGGTGCGTTAGTCGAAAGCCCTGCCTGATAGTGGATTCTCTTCTCCTGATATGGGAGCGCCCGATCGCTCCCCCTGTCAGCCGCTACGAGGTCTTCGGTGTCCTAGCTCAACGTGGAGATCTCCCTTTTTCGAGATCCGCAGACTCACCTACAAATTGAGTCTTCCCAATTACTCACAACCTTCATCTCTGATGCTCCGACCGGTCTGGCTATCTGCTCCGAGTCCAGTCCAGATGCCAATTTTAGACTGAGACAAGTTTACATCTCTTCATATTATGCCATACGGTTCAGTCTAGGTCAAGGCGTAACCGAGAAAATTTCTATTGTAGCAATTTTCGACGGCGCATTACTATAATGCCCCGAAATTCCTCGACTTGAACACCCCCGCAATGGGGAGATCGCCGAACCATTTTTCCGAGTTTCTACGCCGCCACCGCATTTTTCCTCCCATCGGACTAGCCCGGTTGACGGATGGAACCCGGAAGCCGTTCCGTTCTGAAAAACCGACTCAGGCGAACAGGTCCAGGGGAAAGTGTCCGTAGGTGCCGTTGACGCCATCGGCGTCGGAGGACTGGCAGGACACCAAAACGCCCCGGTACTTTTCCGGGTAGGCGCTGGCGTGGTACGTCTCGCTGCGACCGTTGAATTTGACGTAAACGGGCCCTTCAATGTCTGGGACGGCGGCGGGATCGACGGGAGTCGCGTAACCCAAGGCGGGTAAATAGTCTTGTAGAGCCTTCAAAGCTGCCTCCCGAGAGTCGGCGCACAGGCCTAACATCTGATATTCGGATTCTCGGGCGACAAGGAGCAACGCCTGACGGACCGCCGCCGGATCTTCCGGGGACGGGGAGGCGGTGAGATCGGCGCAGGTGAAGCGATCGAGGAGGGTTTGGGCTTCGGTGACGCTCAGTTCGGCGGATGGTTGAGGTGACATGGGGAATGGGCTCGAAAGGTTGGTTGGTTGGTTGGTTGGTTTCCCCGTTTATTGTATCGGAGCGGGGGCGATCGCGAACCTTCCCCAGGATGTGAATCGAACCGCCGGAACGGGGGAGACAATTGGGGACGGCTTCGGACCGCCCCCGTTCATCTGTCAATCAAGCGAGTGTCCACTCCCGTTTTTTATGGCGAATCAGTCCAGAAAACATCAATCCCGATTTTTGGGACGAACCGGCGGGTTCGGGGGATTCCGGTTCCGTCGCGTCCTCGGCGCAAACCAACATCGAATCCGTCGTCCGCACCGTCATCTCACCCCGGGACAGGGCGTCGCGCATCTGGCGCCCGGTTTTCCAGGCGCAGACTTTAACACCATTCCAGCGGGGATTGATGGGATATCCGGAGAATCCCGATCGCAGGGCGGGAATACAGAATTCTTCGATCGGAGTTGAAACGAATACACCCTCGGCAAGTTGAACAATTTTGCATTTCGTCTGTTCTTGCTTCATCATGATGTCACCTCCTTTAAGTTTTGTATCGACTTCGTTAAGTGTATCGTAACGGGGCCATACACGCGGGACAAGGGCGGCGCGGGCGCCGAACTTGATCAATCGAGCCATACACACAGTCGCGGGAGGGCATTCCGAGACTTAAAACGGACGCGGAGGGAACGTCAGACTATTCCATTTCGGATAGCAGTCCTGAAGAAACGTCAACCCCCCGAAAGCGACCGACCCAAAAGGTGGGCGTGGGGAGGAATCCCCTCGCCTTTAGGCAGGGGAGGATGTCCAATCCAGAGTCGGCGACGGACAAATCGAGAAGACCCGATTTATGCGGTCGCCTGGATCAGTTCCCGGCGACGGTCGTGCCACAGTTGCATGGCCGTCTGTCCTTCCGCCAGATCGGAGAAGTCTTGGATTTGGCGTTCGAGTTCCGGGGCCAAGGTGTCGAGGAACTCCAGGCTCCGGCAGTGTTGGAGGACGGTGCGCCAGCTTTCTCGCCACTGTTGACAGGCTTGCTGGCGATCGCGGATCGGTTTGAGACGCTCTTCTTCTTGGGCTTGACGGATCGCTTTCGCTCTGAGTTGTTGGGCGCGTTGCCCCCAGGCCCTTCGCCACTGCTCGAGTGTCTCGGAGCTGTAGTGCTTCCCGTAACGTGCGATTTCGGTGCTGAAAATGTCCCCCAGGCGGTCGAGGCTCGGGCGATCGCAACAGCGTTGGACGGCTTCGAGTCCCTGTTCGGTCCACAGGGGTAGGGCGCGAAAACTAACCAGGGTCGCCCTGCCGTCTACCAGTTTAACCCAGATTTGGTGCCGCCAAAACTCCAATCGATCGATCGTCCGGGGGGCGACACCCAGAGCGGTGGAAACTTCCAACCAAACGCGAGCCAGAGGCCACTGGGTCGGGTCGATCGCGCCGGATGTGATCAATGTTTCAGCCATAGTGATTCGGAACACCTAGATTCGGGAATGCCAACGGTCCCCCCGATGTCCACATCTAGCGGTTTGGGGGGAATAACTAACCCATGATAACTCTATCTGTAGAGTTTGGCGCGAAATCATTGATAATTGATCATTAATTGTTTGGACTTCGGCTTCCGATTCCCGATGTATGGCGGCGGGCGATCGCCGGAACGGTCTGGACACCACCCAATCCCGAACCCTCGCGATCGCGGGTGATTCACCGTGCCGATTGCCGAAAGCCGACTGCTGATAGCTATACTATGAAATTGAGATTTGAGTCAAGGGGGCGATGGCGTGCAGGTCAGCAAAATTCATCACGTGGCGATCATTTGTTCGGACTACGAAAAATCCAAACACTTTTATGTCAATATCTTGGGATTTTCGGTCATCGAAGAAACCTTCAGAGAGGCGCGAAATTCTTATAAATTAGATTTGCAAGTGGGGGACGGCGATAGGTGCGCTGTCGCGGATCGCATCGAACTGTTTTCATTTCCTAACCCGCCCAGACGGCCAGATTCTCCCGAAGCCTGCGGCTTGCGGCACCTGGCTTTCGCTGTGGAAAATTTAGATCGCTCCGTCGCCGACCTCTGCTCGAAAGGGGTTCCTGTCGAACCGATCCGGCGCGACGAAATCACCGGCAAGCGATTCACCTTTTTCAAAGATCCCGATAATTTACCTTTGGAAATCTACGAAAATTGAGGATTAATAAAAGTTAGAAAAAACGGGTTAAAATTTGCAGGCCGGCAGCGATCAAATTTGCAGGCCGGCAGCGATCAAATTTGCAGGCCGGCAGCGATCAAATTTGC
>NZ_JAJENU010000253.1:0-34423 GCF_035615495.1 Lyngbya sp. CCY1209
GTTCCCCGCTTCAATCCTAGGGTTGTGAATCCTAAAACTGGGGGTGGCTATCGCCTCCTCTCTTGAGGATTGTTAAATAATTGTTAAGATTCTCTACTTTTCCTCTTGACCCTGAGAGTTCCAACCTCGTTTAGTATCGTGTGATACCAAACTTCGGAACATACAGACAGTTATAAGGCTGTTCAGGGCTGTACCCCTTATGTCCACCCGAGTGGGTAGAAGCCTTACCGGGAGGTTATTTCGGGCATCTCAGCCCTATTTCGCTCCCGAACGAATCGCACCCTAATTTGAGTCTAACCGAAGCGAAGGTATTGTCGGTATTAGGGAGTCGGGAGTAGAGAGAAGTGAGAAATTTCTGATTCCTGACTTGTGACTCCTCACTCCTCTCTCAACGGGGAATCGAAAATTTAAAATCTACAATTGAAAATTCCCGACGCCCCCCCATATAGGGGTGAGGTCGGGATTTGAGCTCGCTTTGAGATCACAGTATCCGCCCCCCCGGGGGGACGTCGCGATCGGGCTTCACCAGGGCCACGGCTCCGCCGTCCATCACCACCCCCAACACCAGCACTTCGGACATGAAGTTGGCGACTTGTTTGGGGGGGAAGTTCGTCACCGCCAGAATTTGCTCTCCCACCAGGTCTGCGGGCTGGTACAACCGGGTTAAGCCGGCGCTGGATTTTTTGACCCCCAACTCTCCGAAGTCGATCCAGAGCTTGTAAGCGGGTTTGCGCGCCTCGGGAAAGGGTTCGGCTCGGATAATTTTGCCCACCCGAATTTCAACCGAGCTGAAGTCGTCGTAGCTGATTTCGGTCATGCGATCGCACCATTGAGGGACGGGCGGACGCATCCCTCAGTTGCGGATCTGTGGGGAAAACGCGCCGCTAACACACCCCATTGTCATAACATTCGAGGGGGCGTCTGTGAAAGGCGAGGGTCGCCGTCCCTTCCGGGTCGGATTCCCGGGACTGCACCGCGTCCTCCCGGGGCGAGGGTTCGGGCAACTGGGAGGGGGTCCCCCCGGAGGCGAACAGGCTGACAGATACGAACAGCGTCGATAACCACATCATGTTTTTCGATCTCCTTTTTTCAATCAGAACTTCGTCCATTTTTGTCGCGCTTCAGACTCGCTGCTCGGATTCTCGTTTCCATCCATTTCCGCACCGAAATGCGATCGCCATCTGTTCTGTTTTCGTCCGCAGGTGTCGTCCCGTTTCACTCCCTTTTATGATGACCAATCTCGGGTTTCCCACCCATCCCCTATTCGGGTTATCCCTCTGGCTGCCACGACCGATTGAGTTCGGTTTTCCCGACCACTCCCGATCGCGTTTCCATTGAAACGCCGAGTTTTGAAATCGAACTGAAGCGTTGATGAAAGTTTCCTGAGATGTCTGCCCAGACTTCGGGGGCGGTATCTTGACGAAATGCCGGGAACCGTCGCGATCGCCCCCCCTTTTCGAGTGATCCGGCGATCGCATCCCCTTTTCCCATCCCATTCCGCCGCTTTCGGGGCGGTTCCGGACATTACCGGGGCCCGCTACCGCGCCCATTTGACTCGAAAGGGTCCAAAATGGAGCCGGCGATCGAGTTCAAATTTGATATATCAACTTGTCATCTTTCGGCTGCGGTACAATAACTCATGGCAAAATGCTCTACCGTATGGTAATATACTGAGTATACGTCAAACCTATGTTGCTCCACTCACCTAATTCACCATGCCAAAACGTTCGCTGAAAAATGCATCATTTCGGTTCCAGTCTGCTTCCGACGAGTGCGGCGTCGCCAAACTCTCGCCCGAAGCGCTGACCCTGATGGCAGACTTTTTCAAAGTTCTCTCGGAAGTGAGTCGCTTGCAGATTGTTTGCTGTTTGAAAAGTGGGGCCAAAAATGTCACTCAAATTATTGAGGCGACAGGCTTGGGGCAAGCCAATGTTTCCAAACATTTGAAACTGCTCGCCCACGCCGGAATCGTGACTCGCAGCCAACAGGGGGTCAATGTTTATTACGAAATCGCCAATCCTTTTCTGTTCGAGCTGTGTGAGTTAGTGTGTGATTCTCTGTCCGTCCAGATCGACCAGCAACATCAACAATTTGAAAGGCTGCGGGTCCTTCAGGAGGCATTTTAACGCGATCGATCGCCGTCAATCCCGACACCGGGCCGTCCGGCTCGGTGTCGGGATTTATAGTGCGGGAGTCGGTATTAGGGAGTCGGTATTAGGGAATCGGGAATCGGGAATCGGGAATCGGGAATTTTAGATTTTAGATTCTTCCCAGCTTTGCCCCGGTCGCCCCGGTCGCCCCTGGGCCCCCCAAGCGACATTTTTCGGTGGAGAATGAAACGGTCTCCCCCTACACCCTACACACAGCGCCAGATCAGCGATCGCCGCCAGCTAAAGCATCCGCCTCGAAGGGTTTCCCTTTCAACATCCGGTTCCAGTACAGCCAGGGCAAAACGTACCGCTTCACCAGCCACATACTGTAGCGCTCTTGGGTGGGATCGAAGGGAAAACTCGATTTGGGAACTTTATCATAATCGAATTCGGCCATGATCGTCCGCCCGTAACCCGTCACCAGGGGACAGCAGGCGTAGCCGCCGTATTTTCCGCCCAACTCCCGGGACGCCTTCACCGACAGCAGGTTTTCCACCAACGCGGGGGCCTGCCGACGGATGGCGGCGGCGGTTTTGGAATTGGGGAGGGAGGAGGCGTCTCCCAAGCTGAAGACGTTGGGATAGACGTTGTGTTGGGTGGTGTATTTGTCCACGTCCACCCAGCCTTTGGATGGGCCTTCCTGGACGGCTAAGGGACTGTTTTTGATGAAGTCGGGGGCACTCATCGGGGGGGTGACGTGGATCATGTCGTAGGGGACGGCGATTTCCTCGACTCCGGCTTCCGTCGTTGTCTCGAAAATGGCTTCTTTGGTTTGGGGTCGGATCGCTTTCAAATTGTGCTGATATTTGACCTCAATATTGCGGCGATCGACGATTTTTTCCAGGGATTCGCAGTAGCCGGGGATTGCGAAAATTTTGGCGCCGGGGGTGCAGTAAATCACGTTGGTGCGATCGCGGACGCCGTTGCTTCTGAAGGTGTCGTCGGCGAGGTACATGATTTTTTGGGGCGCCCCCGCGCACTTGATCGGGGTGGCGGGGAAGGTGAAAATCGCGTTGCCGCCTTGGAAGTTTTTGAGGACTTCCCAGGTGTAGGGGGCGTAATCTTTGGAATAGTTGCTGGTGACGCCATCTTTGCCGATCGCGTCCTGGAGTCCCTCGATTTTGTCCCAGTCGATCTGAATTCCCGGACAGACGATCAAATAGTCGTATTCGATCCGCCGTCCGTCCTGGGTGACGACCCGATTTTGTTCGGGTTCAAAGGTTTGGGCCGCCGCCTTGATCCAGGTGGCGCCGGGGGGGATGCAGTCTTTTTCGTCCCGGATGGTGTCTTCGAGGCGGTAGGCACCTCCCCCCACCAGACTCCAGGCGGGTTGGTAGTAGTGCTTGTCGGAGGGTTCGATGATGGCGACATCCAGGGTGCGATCGCGCTCCAAAAGTTGGGCGGCGACGGTGATGCCGGCGGCGCCGCCTCCGACGACGACGATGGCATGACGTAGGGTATTTGCAACCGGTTGGGAAGTTTGACCTTCAGAAATCGGTGAATTTGACATGAAAATGGTTTTTGGATGTGAGCTAGACCGTTAAGAGTTTACGATTAAGTGGGAGAGATTGACAGGAACCATCAACAACTTTTAACAATTGCTGAACCTTAAAATCTCCACCTTCCAGAAGAAATAACTATTTAATCACTCAATCATGAGTTTCCATCCAGTCCAGACAGTCTTGCATTTTTTGTTTCATGGTTTCGCGATCGCAGTTCTGGCGTCGTCTGTGTCCGGGAAGCACCCATTCAAAGGAATAATTCGCCAATTTTTTTGTCGATTCGACCAATTCCGGCCAAGAATACCAGCAGACGTGGCGGAAGGCGTAGAGGTGATTTAAAGAGTCAGACCACGCCAGGTGATCGCCGCTGAATAAAAATTTATCGTCGTAGAGCAAAACCGTGTGTCCTTTCGTATGTCCGGGGACGGGAATAATCAGGCAGTCATCGTCGAATTGGATGGGTTCGCTTCCCGAGAGTTTGATTTCGACCGATCGCGTATTTTCGGTGATGTCATCTTCGTGGAGAATGCGATCGCACCCGAAATGTTGGCGAAATTTTTCGTGGTCGGCGACATCATCTTTGTGGGTCAAATAAAGATAGCGAATTCCCCCCATTTCTTCCAGACGCTTCACCAGGGGAGGGGAAAAGCGGGGGGAATCGACCAAAATATTTCCGGCGGTGCGATCGATAAAATAACTGGTGGCTCCGTAGGAGTTTTTCGAGTGGTAGCCGCAGTGATAAACGTTGTCATCTACCCGCAGGGGGAAACGGTTTTGAACGGTTTTAATATCTTTCGGTTTTTCGACGGTGCCGATGGAAGCTGTCGGACAAGCCAGCAACGCTTCCATCGCTTTGATGCGTTCTTCTTCCGTCCCGGGTTGGTGATAAACCGCCGACTGTTCGCCGGAACGATTGAAGATTTTCGGAGCCATCCAGCGGCAGGTGTCGCAGTCGATGCAGGTGCGATCGACGTAAAAATTTCCTTCGATATTTTCCGGCCGTCGCTGTTTCAATTGAGCCATATTATCTTCTCGGTTCGTCGTCTTAATCATACTGTCAATTTTATGATATCGAAATCTGGGATAGCAGTTTGCGATCGAGTCCGATCTGGAAAATCTCCCTAAATCCCCCTTCGCCAGGGGGACTTTAAATTCAAAATTGTCGGGAATGGGTTTTCCGGTGATTGAATGAGAGAGGTGGAGTCGTGTCGAGATGGCGATCGCGGCTTCGGGTGACAAATCAGTTGGGAGAACCGGGATGAAGTGCTTAAAATCTGCCTTGGCGAGTTTGCTCGTTCCTGCGACAATGCTGTTTTCGGGTGGGATGGCGGGGGCCCAAACCGTCGAACCGGAGCGGTTGACCATTTCCGGCAACCGCGCCACGGTGCAAACCCGCCAGCTTTATATTAAGACGGATACCCCCATCGAAGAGTTGCAGGTGATCCCCTTCGACGTGAACGGAACCGACGGGGTGTCGGTGTTTCCGGGGAGTGCGATCGCACCCGGAGAGTTGCAGCCGATTTTGGGAAAACCCGAAGAGGCGATCGTGCCGGTGGAATTTAACTTCCGAAAGGTGCCGGACAGCGGAGAATTTGTCGGGACTTTGCGGCTGAGTTACGCCGGGGGACAACTGGCGGTTCCGGTGACGTTGCGCGTCAAGGATCATTGGTTTTTTCCCCTGTTGATGCTGTTGGCGGGGACGGGGTTGGGAATTGCCGTTTCGGTGTACCGATCGCAGGGACGGCCGAGGGATGAAATATTGATCCGGGTGGGACAGTTGCGGGTTCAGATGGAGGAAGATCCGGACTTGGAAAAGGCGTCGGCGTTTGAAAGTCGCATCCAGGCTTTTTTAATCGAGGTGAAGATGGAACTTCAGGGGGAAAATTGGGAGGAGGCGAAGAAAATTATCGACGATGCCGAGGCGATTTGGCGGCGCTGGGTGATGGGACGTTTGGATTGGTTGGCGCAGTTTGAATACAGCGATCGCCTCAAGGAAAAGTTGAACGAATACGACGCGAGTGCGACCTTCGTGCGGACGATGAATTGGAATTTGCAGGAAATCCTCAACAGTGCGCCGGATTTGGAAAGTCCGGTACAATTGCGGGAAAAATTGGAGGCGATCGCCCAGCAAATTAACAGTTACGTCCCCCTCAAAGAAGAGGTCAAACAACTGCAAAAATTAATTCCCACCCTCCCCGACGACGAGGAAAAACCCCTCGCCGACATCATCCGGGAACTCGACCGCAATATCGACGCTTCCACACCCCCGGAAATTGAAACCGATCGAATTATTTCCGAGGAATTGCAAAAGCTGAGACTCAAAGTCGGCGAACTGAATCCGGCGGCGTGGGAATGGGTGTCGAGTTTGCCTTTAATTTCACCGCCGCCGATCGCGCGATCGGACTCCTCCTGGAATCAACAAGCTCAGGGTGCAAATGTGCGCCTGAAAAGCTTCATTTGGACGAGTTATGCCGTGGCGGTGGTGCTGTTGGCGGGGGCGGGATTCAGCGAGTTATATGTGGATAATACCACGTTCGGATCGAATCCCTGGAAGGATTATTTTGCACTGATGGCTTGGGGATTTGGGGCGGAAGCGACCCGGGACGCGATCGCGAAAGTCGTCCAAAGTTGGGGGTTGCCGGGGTTGAATCCGTAGGATATCGCCGATTTTTAGATCATTTTAACGGAGATTTGGAGGTCAAAAGAAGATGAATGATTTCGACAAATATCCCGATTTTGAGGAGTGCGATCGGTTGCTGCGACAGTTGATCGATGAGGTGACATATTGGAAATCTGATTTGGCGGGGGGACGACAAGTCGCCCTGGGAGATACGGCCCTCGAACGGCTGTTAAAGACGGAAATCACGTTCGGAAATCCCCGAGATAAACTGATTCGTTTGACCGAGGATAATTTTCAGAGTGGCGGTGGGAATCTGAGTGAAATTTATCGGCGGCAAATGGCGGACACCCACGATTTTTATTCGATGACATTGACGGTGAATTTGCGTCCCAAACCGGGGGTGCAGTTTCGGCGGCTGTGTTGCGAGTTGGACTGGAGTCCGAAAGGGGAAAAAGAGGCGATCGTCCAGGGGATGTTTCCCAAAAATGAGTGGCGGACACTGATGGAATGGGGCGCCGGAATGGATTTGGGTTTGAATGAAAATTTGGATTGGACGGTGGGTGTGGATAGTTCGAGTTTGGGGGAAATTGCCCGCCTTCCCGGAGAGTTAAAGGGAAAAGTTTCCAGCAAAAATGACCTGAAAGCGTTCGTCGTCGTCCCCAATTATCAATATCAGATCGGGCGGTCGGAAATCACGGCGTTGGGGGAAGGAAGTTCGACGTGTTACTGGTATATCAAAGATGCCGATATGCAAAAAAGGAGGAGTTTGGAATTGTCGGTTTTGTTTAAAGTTCCCCGGGGAGTTGGGGCGGTGCAATTGCGGGGCGTGGTTTGGGCGGAACCGAATATGAATTGGTTGACTGCCGATTTGAAAGAAGTGGTTCGGGAATTGAGCGATCGCCTGCGTTTTTTGTTGAAAAGTAAGGACGAAGCCGAGCGAAAATTAGCCCGAGGTTTGTCGGAAACCTGGGATTTGACGTTGCCGAATGCCGTCAATTAATGGGGCTTTTTTATGTGCAATATGATTTGGGAGGGACGGAGATGAAATCTGATTATTCGACGTATTACACATATCAAATAAAGGTGGTCAGCCGAGAACGAGTTCAGGTGAAAAAATGGGATAATCGGCATCAGTCTTTGGGGGAACCGGCGGGAGTGTTGCGGGCATCCCACCGGGAACGGGCGGCGGAATTGTTGAAGGTTGCCCGGGACAACCTCCTCGACAATGCCGGCGAATCCCGCCGTTTGGGGGAGGCTTTATTTGAGTTGCTGTTCGACGAGGTTTTGGGGCAGGATTTTGTCAATTTTTACTATCAGGTGATTCAGCGAGAACGGCAGATCGTGCGAATTGAATTGGATATTGACGAACATCTGTTTCCGGATTTGGCGGCTTTTCCTTGGGAGTTTTTGTGTCTGCCCCAGCAGATGAATTTGGGGACGATTTGGCTGGGAACCGATCCGCATTTGGTGTTGTCGAGGCGGCGATCGCAGTGGATTCCGGCCCAACCGATCCGGTTGAAAAGCCGGGAAAAATTACGCATCGCCCTGGCGATCGCGGCTCCGGAGGATCTGGCTGCCGTCGCCTATGAGAAAGTGGAAACGGCTTTGGAAAAATTGAGTCAAAAATCCGATTTGTGGGAATTGATTCCGACTGTCAATCCGGCGACTCCGGAGGCGATCGACGAGATTTTGGAACGAGAACCCCACCTGTTCCATTTGATCGGACACGGGCGGTTTGAAAATGAAGACAATCGGGCGATCGGGCAAATTGCATTGGTTGACGATTTGAATGAGGCGATGTGGGTTGATGCCGACTATTTTAGCGAATTGTTTAACCGCCATCGTCCGGGTGTGGTGATGTTGCAGGCTTGCGAAGGGGGGATGCTGTCCGCCTCCGAGGCGTTTGTCGGGGTGGCTTCGCGGTTGGTTCAGCAAAATATTCCGGTGGTTGTGGCGATGCAGTATGAAGTTTCCAATGTAACCGCGAGTCGGTTTTCTCGCTGCTTTTACGAACGGTTGTCTCGGGGGGAAGCGGTGGATATTGCCGCCCAGGAAGGACGGCGGGCGATCGCTTTGAGTCCCACCCAATATCGCCGGCGAGATTTTGCCACCCCGGCGATCTGGATGCGGGTGGCGGATGGGTTTTTATTCGGGCGATCGGCCCCTTCAAAAGCGGAAGTAAATGCACCCCAAACTACGGGAAATACTTTCCAAATTTATGATAGCAAAATTGGCGAGCTTGCCGGCTCAAACATTTTTCACTTCACCGCCAATTTGGACTCCGATCAACCTCGGAGTTGACGAATTTAAAAAACGCTCATGTTGGGAGGAGAATAGGGCGTGGAGATATAATCATTATCGCCGTCGCCCAAAAAATTCGAGGCATCGGGTTGGTCGATGAAATAGCGGATAAAATTCAAAATTTCATCGGCGATCGGATCGGTGGGAGGGCGTTTTTGCATGGCGGGGTTATAACGTCCTTCTTGAATGGCTCGTTCCATCGCTTGCCGGTTCAGTTGCTCGGCTTGCTCTTTCAAATCTTCGACAATCCGACAAATTCTGATCCCTTGCTGTTGGAGAATTTCAAAGCTTTTTCCACCGTCCCTCATGACGGGTTTATTATTTTCATCGAGTTGGGGAATGGCGGCGTGATGGAGTCCAACCAGTTGCCATTGTTGATTGAAAACCGGGCTTCCCGAGGAGCTAAAATCGGCATCGGCTTCGTACCGAATAAAATTGGAATCCATCTCTAACATTCGGTTGTAGGACAGGGCAACTTGTTTTCTTGTCCCTTTCGGATGCTGGATAATATTGACGGGATCTCCGGGAAAATCGTCGTCAACATCGAGTGAAAATTCCCGCTTAAATTCTGGCGTAATTGGTGGGGAAACTAGCGTCCTGTCGGTACTCATCTGAATCCAACTGAAGCGATCGCCCGCCTTGCCTAATATTTCCAAATTTTTATCTTTCGGCTTCGGCTTTAACTTGAGCAAGCTATAGTCCAACTGGGGACAGGTCACAAAAAATGTCTCATCTATTTCGTATGCGATCGGAACAATTTTTCGCCCATAAACATCCTGCTCGTAGCCAAATTGTGCCAGACATTCCACCGCGACTTCGCCATTTGGAATGACGTGGTGATTTGTCAGTAGGTAGCTATTGCCCACCATAAATCCGGTTCCGATGGGTATGGGCCGCAAGTCTTCGATAATCTGAGGGTTGTCATTTAAGCACTGACTGGGAAGTTGGCCGTCTATCTCAAACCTTTTGTAAAAATTTTCGACATCGCTCTGACTCCGTTCCCCCACCGCAAAAACTTCGGCAATTTCTCTTGCCGTCAAGTGATTTTGCTTTCCCGCTAGTTGGGTATCAATCTCGGCAATTTTTTCCGCCAACTTGTGACAGCTATCTGCGGAGAAATGGCGGACGAGACGACAGACGGCAGAAGCCCGCTTCATCCCCAATTCTAGAAAGGCGATGGGCAGGAAGTCGGGGTACTCAAAAACGGCACTGATTAAAGATTGGGAGTCGGGGTCGTGACGAGCTTTAAAAATTTCGTACAGTTCTTGCGGCCCCAATTGTCTCGGTTGGGATCGAGGGTCATCTGGAAAGGTGTCTTGCATCGAAGGAATATTAGCCAGAAGCGTCCAGACTAAAGGCGTGGGAAGAAACCAGGTTGTAATCACCTGGGATGGGAATCCTTGAGTTCGATTCATAGCTTTGTATCGATTCAAATTTAACGACAATGAAAAATGATAGGATGGGTCAAGCTCTGACCCAGTTGCATCAACTTGAGCTATTATTAAAATGTGGCGAGAGTCACCCCAAAAGTATAGTTATCTATCAATGCACAAACCCAATGACTTGAAGCTCAAGATAGCTCAATTTGCTTTTTTGATTGTAATTCCTATCCTGTCCATTCTATCAACTCTGCTGAGTAGTTGGGTAGGGGGAACTACATTTCTTAACTTAACGACACAAACGGCAACATATTGGGAATCGACTTCATTTATGCTGGCCGTCGTTATGATCTGGATTTTCGCGACGATTCGGCGGGGATTGGTGGCGGGTGTCAAATCTGCGACTTGGGCTTTATTATTCTCTTTAATTGTGGCAACGATCGCCATTTTCGCCCATTGGATAGACCCCGATCCGGTCTATTTGCTTTCGATTTTAATTTTTTCAATTTTAGGAATCGCTTTTGTTGCCGTCGGTTTGGCAATCCAGATTTTTTTGTTTTATTCGATCGCAAATGTTTTCTTCAAGTCTCAAAATCTCTTGAGAGCGATCATTTTTGTCGTGGTGGTGTTGACGGCGATCGCCACCGGACTGTTTCTCTCCTCTCCCCCAGCTTTGGACAATCCGAATTATCAAATTTCCGACCCGTCTTTATGGGTGCGATCGGGTACAATTTTGGGATGCGTATTATCCGGAATTGTATTATCCGCGATCGCCGCAAAAATGACCCGATTTGATACCGAATACCGGCCGAACTTGCGGCGGTTTAAACAACTCGCGATCGCGGCAAGTTGTTGGGGAGGAGAGTCATTTTATGACCTAGATTTGAGCCGTGTAAACTTTAGAAATGCCGACTTATCAAATACCGACTTGAGGGCGAAAAAACTGTATCGGACTTGCTTTCAAGGCGTCACCGGATTGAAGCGAGCCCGGGTGGACGATCGCTATTTAGATTTGCCAAATCCCCAAGTTCAACACCTGCTCACGAAAGGATATTCGGACGCGAAAGACTTCAGCCACGTCAACCTCAGAGGTGCTTATTTGCAAAACGCCGATCTGAGTCAATTCAATTTGACGGATGCCGAATTAACCGGCGCCGATTTAAAAGCCGCCGACTTGCGGGGGAGCTTATTGATGAGAACTCAAATGATCGACGTCGATTTAACCGGGGCAAAATTGACGGGATGCTGCGTCAAAGATTGGAGCGTCAACAGCCAAACCGACTTCACTCACGTCGAATGCGATTACGTTTATCGAGAGATCGATGAAGACGGCAAGTTCTGCGATCGCTTCCCGCAGAATCGCGACTTCGAGCCCCGGGAATTTGAGTCTTTATATCAGGAAGTGGAAAATGTCATCGAGCTCATTTTTAAAGAGGGAGAAGATTGGCGAGCGGTACTGTTCAGCCTGAAACAGATTCAGTTTGAAGATGAAGGGTTGGGATTGGAACTGAAAGGAGTGGAGCGGCGGGGCGATCGCTGGGTTGTGAAAGTCACTTACAATCCCCAAAGAGATAAAGCAGAGGTGGAAAAACGCCTCGATCGCGTCGTGGAAGAGATGCAAAAGCAACTGGCTGCCAAGGAACAACAAATCAATCAAATTTTGGGAATTGCCACCCATCAATCGGAAACCTTAAAAAATCAATCGGCGGCTTTAAAAGCGTTCAGTCAAAAATCTTTTGGCAACAGTTTTATTATCACCGGAAGTCAAATTCAAACCTTGGCGGGCACCGACGTGATCGAATACAACGAAGCATCCCAGCAAATTCGCAGTTGGGTGGCGAACTGTGGCGATCCCGAAAAAAATCGACCCATTTCGGAGCGTTTTTTAACCCAGTTAAACTCGGAAAATGTGACGGCGGAACAGCAAGCCGAACTGATCGAACAAGTTTTACTTGCCGAAGCCAAAACAGAATCATTTTTCAGACAATTTTTACAGCAGCAAGGCTCGGAGTTCGTCGATCGCCTGCCGGAAACCGCCCTCTCAATGGCGCTGCGAAATGCGATCGCAAAGCTGTCCGAAGCCCCGGAATAGCCTCAATTTAAAATCGGCAATTTTAGGGTAAATGTGGAACCTTTTCCGAGGCTACTGTCCGCGCCAATTTCGCCCCCGTGAGCCCGGACAATTTGATCGGCGATCGCCAATCCCAACCCGAATCCGCCGGAGGCTTTGGAACGCTTCAGATCGGCGCGATAAAAGCGCTCGAAGACGTGGGGCAGTGCCTCCTCTGAAATGCCGATGCCGGTATCGGACACCCAAATTAACGCCCGTTCCTCCTCTGTCTTCAAACCCAGTTCGATGCTTCCCCCGGCGGGGGTGTAGCGGCAGGCGTTGCTGAGGAAGTTGGCGATCGCCTGCCGCAGCAAATTGGCATCTGCCCGCACTAAAATCGGGCGATCGGGTAGCTCTTTTGTCAGTTGCAAAGATTGATTTTTCGCCTGGGGTAGCCATTCCGAAAATAAATTTGATAAAAGCCGGGTTAAATCCACCGTTTGCATCGATTCGTCAGCCAACAGCCCTTCGTGCCTCGCCAGAAATAACAGTTCTCCCACCAGGGAACTCATGTGTTTGGTGATGCCGACGATTTTTTGCAGGCGATTTTCAACCGATACGGGGATTTCTTCGAGGTCATCAAAATCCATCAATACCACCTGGGCATTGCTCAAAACGGCAGCCAAAGGTGCCCTCAATTCGTGGGAGGCATTGGCGGTAAATCGTTGCAGTTGATCGCAGACATTTTCCAAACGTTGATTGCTTTGGCGGAGATTTTCTTCCCGCTCCGCCAACTCCCGCTCCAATTGATAGAAAAGATGGACGGCAAAAGCCGCCGCGATCGTGCCGATCGCCACTGAAATGCACATAAAAATCCAAGTCAGTTGCCGGTAAAAATCGCGGTGTCGGATGCGTTTTATCAACAGTTCTTCCTCGGTTTCTGCGAAGCGATCGATTTCCCTACGAGCGGCGTCCATCGTCGCTTTTCCCTCGTCCAACCAGTCGTAAAGAGATGCCGCCGGCACCAAAACATCCGCCGTTCCGCGAATTCGTTTTAAGTCTTTTTGAAGGGCGAGTTTCTGTTTGAAAATCTCCAAGTTTTCATTAACAATTGCGCGGATATCCTGCATTTCGTGGGTTTGGTGCGGGTTGTCTTGCACCAAATTTTCTAACTGATCCAAAGAATCGGGAATCACTGCGATCGCGCGATCGTAAGGTTCCAAAAATTCATCCCGCTGCGTCAGTCCGTACCCGCGAACTCCCGTTTCCGCATCGATCAACGCATTTAAAAGCTGTTTCGTTTCCAGCCGCACCGTCTGGGTGTGCTGCACCCAAGCTTCATCTTCCACCAGGTTGGATTTCAACCAGGCGAAGGCGGATAAAGTGGTAAATAAAAAGGTGACGGGAATGGCGACGATCGCCGTCCCACGAACGCGAATTGGCAGGGCGATCCAGCGCTTTTGAACTGTTTTGATAAGATCTGTCATTTTCTTATAAAGAGGGGGGTTCCAGGCGATAACCCGTGCCGTAAACTGTCTCGATCCAAGTGTCGATTCCCAACTCCCGCAGCCGTTGACGCAGCCGTTTGACTCGGGCGACGACGGCGTTGCTTTCCGGTTCTTCTCCCCACTCCCAAAGGGCTTGTTCGATCTGGTCGCGGGTGAGTACCTGCCGGGGATGTCGCATCAGATATTCGAGAAGTTGAAAGTCGCGACTTTTCAATTTTAATTGTTGGTCGTTCCACTCCAAACACATGGTATCGAGGTACAACAATAACCCGTTCACTTCCAAGGAATCACCGCACCAAAGGGGCGATCGCCGCCGCAGTGCCCGCACCCTCGCCAGCAATTCTTCCAAGTCCACGGGTTTCACCAAATAATCGTCCGCCCCGGCGTCGAGTCCCGTCACTTTATCCGTCGTGGTATCCTTCGCAGTCAGCATCAGGACGGGGGAGGATTTCCCCATTTTTCGATAGTGCCGACACAAAATGATCCCGTCTTCTCCGGGCAACATCCAGTCCAAAATCAGCAGGTCGTAGTCTTTTTCACCTATCAGCCAGCGGGCGTTGATTCCATCTTCGACGGCATCGACAATGTGTCCCGATCGCGTCAGGGCGGCGTGGAGGGGTTCGAGTTGTTCCGGATCGTCTTCTACTAGCAAAATCCGCATTTTTGACAGTCGAATAAATCGGCAGGTCGCGCCCGATCGCAATACCCGTTTGGGCGATCGCAAATCGGCTCTGTTATGATTATTCAGTTATTCTATCACATCCATTTCAATTTTTAATGACTGTCAATCGCGATCGCGTCCCCTCCGTCCGCCCGCCCAAGGTGGGGGTCCTTCCGCATTGCGAATCCGGATCACTTCTCCGTTATCGCGGGTGATACTGTAGGCATCGAAATCATAGTCGTCGTATTCGCCGACGACCTTCACCTTTTCCCCTTCTCGCAGCGAGATTTGGTGATACCAACGCGGCCCCGCATCGACGATGATTTGTCCGGTTCCGTCATCCAAAATAAATTCATTGCCGACGACGCTGCGAACCGTCCCGTAAATGCTCACGCCCGAATGACGCTGCAAATTCCCGATGGGAGTCTGGGCTTGAATGGGGGGATGACCGCCGGTTAAAATGGTAGAGGCGATCAGTAGTGCAGCCGTATATTTCACGATCATTTAACTGTATAAATTGGGTTGAACGGAATGATAAACCCAAATGATGACTGAAAAATGACCGGGACTCGGACGGTGGCGGCTGAGAATTGACGGGGAAATGTTCTCCGTTCATATTTTTGTCATTTTCCGATGGTAGAATTGGTTTTCAAAGGGTTGTAATGAGTTTCAGTCGTGAATCGAGTTGTCAAAATTGGCTCTACTTTACCGGTCGATGCGCGGGGATTTATCGTCCGCCGAGCCAGTCCCCATCAAATTGTTTCCCCCTGGCGATCGCTTATCGATGAGATTACCAGAGCTTATCGCATTCACTGGGGCGATCGCGTTCGCAGTATTTATATTCGTGGCTCCGTCGCCGCCGGACAGGCGATTTTGGGCGTTTCCGATGTCGATAGTTTTGCCGTAGTTTCGGGAGATTATCAACAGTGCGATCGCAGTTGGTTCGATTGTTTCAATCGAGAAATAACGCTCCGATATCCCTTTTGTAAAGGCGTGGAATTGTCCGCCATTTCCCGCGATCGCCTCTTGGATTGTTCCGACGATGGCTATTGGGGACTGCGGATGCTCATCGCCACCCAGTCCGCCTGTATCTGGGGGGAAGATATATCCGAACATCTCCCCAAATTCAAACCCGATATCGATGCCGTCAGCCACGCTTTCGACCTCCGAGACGATATCCGACAAGTCATGTCCGACCTGTCGAATCGCGTCCCCCAAATGCCCCCGGAAGAACGCAGTGCCTACACTCAAAAAATCTGTCAGTGGATCGCGAAACGGATCGTGCGATCGGGCTTTGAAATCGTCATGGAGAAAAAACAGTGCTACACCCGCGATTTATATCCCTGTTATCAGATTTTTGTCGAATCTTATCCGTCGCGACAATCGACAATGTATCGGGCTCTAACTTGGGCGATCGAACCCACCGACGATTCTCAAGCGATCGGCGATTTTTTGCACGATTTTGGAACTTGGTTGGCGGACGAAATCGATCGCGTTTATCCGCCCGAGTGAGCGATCGTCTCACCCCTGGCATTATCTTTTATTCCCACGGCGCTTTAAAATTTGCCGTTTTTTGCAACCCCTCATTCGGGACGGGTTCCGCATCCAAAGCAGCTTGAAACGCTTCCCATTGGCGATCGCCCAGGAAAAACATTTGGCGATCGAGGAAAGCCTCTTGAGCCGCCGCCGTAGCCGCATCCAAAATAAAATCAATACGGGTTTTCCCTTGCCATTGGGCGGCGCGATCGATGAGATCGAGCTGCTCCTCATCAATCTGTATACGGATCGATTGAGTTTTCTGATGGGGTAAAGTCATAATCTTGCAGGTATCGCGCTCATATATTCACTAATTTCAACAGTACAGCAATTTTCAATTCGGTGAGGTACGGGAGTTAAATTTAAGTCCCCCTTGTCAAGGGGGATTTAGGGGGATCGGATTGGTGGCATTGCAGGGGATTGGCGGCAACCCTATAAGGTTGCCCCCACGATATTGCAGGATATTGGCCGGCAACCGGGGACGCCTGCCCCCACGGTATGATTCCACACACCCGACACCCCTGTACTATAAGTGTGGAGGACTCAGGAAAGCCACCGATGGACATTCAAACCCCCGATTGGGTCAAGCATTCTGTCTTTTATCAAATTTTCCCAGACCGTTTCGCCCAAAACCAGAAACCCCGAAAGCAACTCTTCACCTCCCCCAACTGGGAAGCGTGGGAACTGCCCCCCACCCTCCAGGGTTACAAGGGGGGGAACCTGTGGGGCGCGATCGAACAACTGGACTACCTGCAGGACTTGGGAATTGACGCCATCTACTTCACCCCGATTTTCCAATCCGCCAGCAACCACCGCTACCACACCCACGATTACTATCAAGTCGATCCGATTTTGGGGGGAAATCCGGCCCTGCGGGAACTGCTCGACGCCGCCCACGATCGCAATATCAAAATCGTCCTCGACGGCGTATTCAACCACGCCAGTCGGGGATTTTTCTTTTTCAACGACATCCTCGAAAACGGGCCCTACTCCCCCTGGCTGGACTGGTTCAAAGTTCAAAAATGGCCCCTGTCCGCCTACGACGGCGAGAAACCCGCCAACTACGTCGGATGGGTGGGAAATCGCGCCCTGCCGGAGTTCAACCACGACAACCCCGACGTGCGGGAATACATCATGGAAATCGCCGAATATTGGCTCGACTTCGGCATCGACGGCTGGCGGTTGGATGTCGCCTACGAAATCGAAACCCCCGGATTTTGGCAGGAATTCCGCGATCGCGTCAAAGCCCGCAACCCCGAAGCCTACATCGTCGGGGAAGTGTGGACCGACGCCCGAGAGTGGCTCGACGGGACGCAATTCGACGGGGTGATGAATTATCTATTCACCGGACCGACGATCGCATTTACGGCGGGCGATCGGGTGCGGATGGACCTGGTGGAGGGCCCCTCCTACTTCCCCTATCCCCCCCTGGACGCCGAAGCATACGGCAACAAAATGCGGGAACTCCTCGCCCTCTACCCCTGGGAAATCCAACTCGCCCAACTCAACCTCCTCAACAGCCACGACGTCGCCCGACTGATCAGCATCGTCGGGGGAGACAAAGACAGCGTAAAACTCGCCACCCTGCTGCTGTTCACCTTTCCGGGCGCCCCGAGCATCTACTACGGCGACGAAATCGGTTTGGAAGGAGAATTCGACCCCGACTCGCGGCGCGGCTTCCCGCCCAAAGAACGGTGGGATATGGAAACCCTCGACTACCACAAGCGGCTGATCGCAATTCGCCACCAATATCCGGCTTTGAGAACCGGTTCCTATGAAATTCTTTTCGCGGCGGGGATGGTTTACATTTTCGCCCGCATTTTGGACGGGGAGGAACTCATTATCGCCCTCAACAGCGGTTTGGAATCCGTCCAAATCAGCATCCCGGTTTCCCAACTCGCCACCAAACCCGAGCGGATGGTTTACGGAACCTGCACCGCCCGCTGGATGGAGGTGGGTACCCAAACCCACGTCGAGTTTATTCTGCCCCCCCGCAGCGGGTGTATTTTGGCCAATCGTTGATTGGGGTGTGGGGAATTTTAGACTTTAGATTTTAGATTCCCCATTTCCTGGATTCGAGAGTTCTCAATTCTGCCTATCTGCCTATAGTGGAAGATAGACTCTTTGAAATGCGCCGCCGGCCAACCCCGACGGGTTGACGACGAACTCGACATCATCACCAATGACTCAACACCAAACCTCGATCCTCACCCAGATCAAAGAACTGACCGACTCTTTTCTCCCCCGCCTGGTGGAAATCCGCCGCCACCTCCACGCCCACCCGGAACTCAGCGGCCAAGAATATCAGACCGCCGCCTATGTCGCGGGGGTGCTGTCTTCCTGCGGTTTGCACGTCCGGGAGGCGGTGGGAAAAACGGGAGTCGTGGGGGAACTCAAGGGCGACGACGCGACGATCGCGGACTGGTTGGCCATCCGCACGGACATGGACGCCCTCCCCATCCAAGAACTCACCAACTTGGACTACGCCTCCCGCCGTCCCGGCATCATGCACGCCTGCGGGCACGACCTCCATGCCACGGTCGGTTTGGGGACGGCGATGGTTTTATCGCGCCTGCAGGAGCGGCTCCCCGGCCCGATGCGGTTCATCTTCCAACCCGCCGAGGAAATTGCCCGGGGTTCCACCTGGATGGTGGAGGACGGGGTGATGGAGGACGTGAGGTCAATTTTCGGGCTCCACGTTTTCCCGTCCATTCAGGTGGGGCGGATCGGCATCCGAACCGGGGCCTTTACGGCGGCGGCGGACGATTTGGAAGTGACGATTGTCGGCGAGTCGGGGCACGGCGCCCGCCCCCATGAGGCGAAGGATGCTATCTGGATCGCCGCCCAGGTGATCACGACTTTACAACAGGCGATCGGCCGCACCCACAATCCCCTCAGACCCGTGGTTTTGACGATCGGGCAAATTTCCGGGGGGCGGGCGCCCAACGTGATCGCGGACCGGGTAAAATTGTCGGGGACGGTGCGATCGCTCCACCCGGACACCCACGAAACCCTCCCCGAGTGGATCGAAAATATCGTCGCCGGCGTCTGCCAGATGTACGGCGCCCGCTATGAGATGCAGTATCGGCGGTGCGTGCCCTCGGTGCAGAATGATCCGGCTTTGACGCAGTTGATCGAGGCGTCGGTGCGGGAAGCCTGGGGGAATGATAGCGTCGAAATTCTCCCCGAACCTTCCCTCGGCGCCGAGGATTTTTCTGTGTATTTGAATCACGCCCCGGGGGTGATGTTCCGCCTCGGGGTCGGACGCCCGGACCTACCCAACTATTCCCTGCACCACCCCAAATTCGAGGTGGACGAGGGGGCGATCGCGATCGGGGTCGTCACCCTCGCCTATTCTGCCTGTCAGTTTTGGCGGCAGTATCTCGACCGCAATGAATTGTCCCCCGGGACGGACTGAAGGATTCGGTATCGGAGGGATTTTTCCTCAGAATTATTCCGAAAATTGAACGAATCTAAATCGGTCGATCCGTCTCCAACGGGGCCGATTAAAATTCCGTGCTAAAATGTAGGATGTTGTCGTCTTTACCGGGGAGAAGTCAAGAAGGGTATGGAACAAAAGGTTTGACGATTATCGGCAGACCCAATCCGAACAAAAATGAATCCTTAACGGTATAAAAATCCGGGATGTGCAGTTCCGAATTCGGTCAATTTTAGATGGTTAATCTGCCCGTATTTTAGCCCTAAACTGATGTGTCTTTCGCTTCGATTCTTCACGAATGGAGACAACCAGAAAAACGACATAACAGCATTTTTTTATGCCCTGCAGTCTGCAAAAAAACCTTTTGTTATCATTCAGTAAAAAGTGGGAGAACTGATTTTATGGGTGTCATATGCGATCTCGTCACCAGGACGCTAAAAAACGGTTATTTGACCGTCGAACAGGAAAATAAATTGAAACAGCTTTTGCAAACCACCAAATACGGCCGAGAAGATTTTGATGCGTTCATTCGCCTGCAAAATGCCGCATTTGATGGCTTGATTCGGCAAGAGTCCCGGGAATTATTCATGGTCGCCCGGGAAGGGTAAATTTTTAGAGATCCCTACCGACTCAACCAGGCGATCGCATCTTTGATCCACATTTCGGCACTATCTGTTTCCGTCAATTTGCCCTCAGTTGCGATCGCCTCCAACGCCTGCATCACCTCCGATCCGGTGTACCCCAACGCCAATAAGGTGATCTCCACTTCTTCCTGAAGGTCCGGTGTCAGCCGCGATGTCGCTACGGTTTCCAGTCCCGCCTGCTGTCGCCACTCGGACAACTTCGCCTTCAATTCCAGGGCGATGCGTTCCGCCGTCTTTTTCCCCACACCGGGCGTTTTCGAGAGGACCGCCGTATTTCCGCCGACGATCGCCTGGACCAAATCGTGCAATTCTAGGGTATCCAATAATGCGATCGCCAGTTGGGACCCGATGCCGCTGACACCCACCAACTGGGCAAACAGGTCCCGCTGGGGCCAACTGGAGAAGCCGTAGAGAACGATGCGATCGTCCCGAACCTGCAACTGGGTGAACACCTGCAGCGGTTCCCCCACCGGCGGCAACGTCCCCTGCATCCGGGGTACAATTTGCACCTCGTACCCCACCCCCTGGACATCGAGCAGCAAAATCACCCGATTTCCCGCTTTGTAAATTCCCGCCACCGTTCCGCTCAGATAACCGATCATCGCCTTTGAAAGTTTATCAATTTCAGACGGATCAATTGTAGGGGAAAGGCGCGACATCCTCGCCGATATTGAATCAATTGTGGATCGTATCGTCAACCCAGCCCAACCACTCGTGTTTGAGCTTCTGGGCAAGACTTGGGTTTCACCACGATTTCCACATCCCGACCCAAGGCATTATGATCTTAATTTTGGCTGATCATGTCAAGATCTTAATCCGAGCGATCGCGATCTGCTTTTTCGATCATTCAATAGTTAAATCGAGACATCTCATCCATTTGACCCGATCGCCAATAAAAATAATGCTACGATCGCACAGGTGACACGGGAGACATCAGATTGCGACGACATCGACTCTTATCTTGGCTTCCCGACCTCGATCGCCAGGTGTGGATTTTGGCGGTGGGGCGGCTTCTCTCCCAAACCGGGACGGGATTCACCCTCTTTTACGCCCCGATTTTTTTCGTCAATCAAGTCGGGCTCTCCGCCACCTCCGTCGGTATTGCCTTGGGAAGCGCCCAAATTTCCGGCATGGTGGGGCGGCTGCTGGGGGGATCGTTTTCCGACTCCCCCGACTGGGGACGGCGGCGGACGCTGCTGCTGTCGGCTTTGGTGTCGGCGAGTGCATCCTTCGTGCTGGCTTTTACCGGCAATTTTGCGATGCTGGTGGCGGGAAACCTGCTGATGGGATTGGGAAGCGGACTGTACTGGCCCGCGACGGAGGCGGTGGTGGCCGATCTGACCGAGGGAAAGACGCGAAATGAGGCCTACGCCGTCACCCGCCTGGGGGACAATATCGGCCTGCAGTTGGGAATTATCATGGGCGGGGTGGTGATCTCCACGACGGGGTCTTACCGATCGCTTTTTATCATCGACGCACTCTCATTTCTGGTCTTTTTCGGAGTCATTTACGCCGCGATCGCCGAAACTTACAAACCCCAAACGACTTCCCAATCCGAGGGTTCCGAAAACTCCCCCAACGGCTGGCGAGTCGCCCTGGGCGATCGCACGTTGCTGATTTATATCGTCGTCAATATCCTGTTCACTTTTTATATGTCCCAAATCCACAGCACCATCCCCCTCTACCTGAAAAATTTCGTGCCGCGGGACTTTTCGGCGGGGAATATCAGCGCCCTATTTGCGGGATATACGGCGATTTCAATTTTACTGCTGCTGCCTGTCGCCCGACTGTTGAACCCCTTCAGCCGTCCCCACGCCCTGATCGTGTCGGCGATCCTGTGGGGGATGGGATTTTTAGTTGTGGCATTGACGGGAATGCTGAAGACGGGGACGCTGGTATGGGCGATTTCGGGACTGGGAATTTTGGCGATCGCGACCGTGAGTTATACCCCCGCCGCCGCTACTTTGGTGGCCGATCTCGCCCCGGATTCCCTGCGGGGAATTTACCTGTCCCTTAACGCCCAATGTTGGGCGATCGGGTATTTGATCGGCCCGCCGCTGGGGGGGTGGGCGCTCGACCAAACCCCCCAAATTGTGTACAATTTCTGGCTGGGATTGGCCGCGAGTGTCGGTGTCGCGATCGCGATTTTGCAATTCCTCCACCGGCGGATAACTCGCCGCCAACATTCTTGATGGCGAAGATACTGGGTTTCTATTTTTGTCCGCAGATTTCGCAGATTTTCGCAGATTATTCGCCCCAAATTTACATATCTTTGGCTTGTCTCGCTTCCCACCACATCGGGATCGCGACCCAGGCGACGACCAACAGCAGGGCGACGATCGCGAATTGGGCCACCCAAGACACGAGTTTTTCCAGGGGGACGATTTCGCCCACGAAAAAGGCTAGACTGACCATGACCGACGCCCACAGCGCCGCCCCGGCCCCGTTGCACAGCAGGAATTTCCAGTAGGGCATCTTGGCAATTCCGGCGAGGGGGCCGGCAAAAATCCGCAGCAGGGCGACGAAACGGCCCAGGAAGACGGCTTTGGCCGCGTTTTGGCTGAATTTGGTCTTGACTTCCAGAAGTTGCTGTTCTTTGATGCGGAACAGTTGGCCGAGGCGACGCAGGAAGGGCCAGCCCCCCCAGCGGCCCACCCAGTAGCCGCAGTTGTCCCCCAGGATGGCCCCGGCGATCGCACAGCCGAGCACCCACCAGTAGTCCAATTCTCCGCTTCCGGCCAGGAATCCCCCCACCAGGGTGATGGTTTCTCCGGGGAGGGGTATTCCGGCGTTTTCTAGGGCGATGCCACCGAAAACGGCCCAGTAGCCGTATTCTTGCGCGATCGCTTGGATGGTTTCCAGTGATACAAATTCAAAGGACATGAAGTGCCGCCTTCATATTTTTTTGCAAAGCTTTATAGATCTATACTATCTTGGCTTGTATCGCGGGATCGTGTCAATCGTCGGATTGATACCCGATCCGGTGCGGGGCGACAACCGAACCCTTCTGAGATGCGATCGCGAACGGGCACCGTCGGTGACTGCGGACAATCGATCCCTTCGGGATTGTGGGCTATGCTGGACGAGTGGAAGATCTCGAAGCGGGGGCGATCGACTTTGAAGACCCAAAATCGGTCCATCAGCCGCCTCAACTCGGACGGAAAAATTGATGGGCGTCTTTGAACCCAACCGGAAATATCCGCAACTTTTCCCGATCGGATCTCGTCCGATCGGAAATATGGTAAATTAACCGCAAATTTTTTTAGAACTGATCCCGAGTAGGAGTAATAATCATGAATGTCTCAGAATTTTGTGTCATTCGGCCGCAAAATCAATTGGATTCCCTGGGAGGACAGGATATAAAACAGCAAATTTCGGCGATCGCTGGCCAAAAATTCCCCCTTTGGATCATCGATATGAGCGAGGTCGAATTTATCGACAGTTCCGGACTCGGCGCCCTGATCGTCGCCCAGAAAACCGCCCGACAGCAGGGATGCCGCATCGTCCTCTGCCACCTGTCCGGCGCCACCCGCATGATCTTCGAGATCACCCAACTCGATCGCGTTTTTGAAATTGTCGATGAATTGGATCAAGTGATCTCCGATTCACAACCGCTGCTTTCTGCCTGAAAACTGCGAATTGAATGAGATTTATAACCGCCTCAAATCCCCAGCATTCACATCGTCCTACACGCAACTGTCCGCCGCCTTCTTTCGGGTTTTTATGACCGGGGAGAAGGCGATGATTTGAGAGGGGAAAAGCGCAGGTCGAGAATCGGAAACAAATGTTGACCTTTCTCCGGTTCCTTCCCGACACCCGATACCCCGCAGCGGACATCCTAATTCTTCCCCGTCCCTGGTACAATCGATGTCGTCGCTTGAGGAGACTCTATGGGGTGGATGCGGTACGTCGCGATGGCATTGATCGATACGTTGGGGGTCGTGGTGGGGATCATTCTCGTCCCGGCACCCCCCGCCGTGGCACAGTCGGCGCCCGAAACTCAGGATAATGTGGAATACGGGATTTGGGAATCGGATATTCTTTTGGATGAATACGGGGCGACTTCCCCCCCCGCCGAGGGGTTGGAAACGGTTCGGGAGAACCCCCAGTCCCTCGCCGAACTGTACCAACTGCGCGATCGCCTGCAAGCCAAACTTGACGAGGTGTCCGACCCCCCCGATCCGGCGGTGACGGAGGCTTGGCAGTACGAACTGCAACTGCAACAATACGAGAGTTGGCGGAAGGCCCTGCGGCAGACGGAGGCGCGAATTCGCACGGAGGAACGGGCCTCGGAACTCTGGCGGCGGGCGGGGGAACTGGCCAATCAAGCGGTGGAAGTCGGAGAGTCTCCTACCCCCACCTCGCAAGATTGGCAGGCGGCGCAACAGCTTTGGCTGGGGGCGATCGACGCCCTGCGACAGATCCCCTCCGATAGTTTGCTGCACCCGCAGGCGATCGATAAAATTGTCGAATATCAGGGATATTTGGCGATCGCCACCTACGAAAAAGCCCTCGCCAGCCAGCCGGACGTCGCCCCCAAAGTCACCAGCGGAGATATCGCCAAATTTGCCGTCGCCGAACCCCAATTTCCTGGCTTCGCCCTCTACGGCGACACCAACCGGGATGGCGTCGTCGATGAGGGGGATAAAATCCGCCCCAAGCAGTGGTCTCTGTCGGCCGGTCCTTTGGTATTATTTAACAACGACGACGACGATCGCGACGACCTCCCCGACTGGCAAGATCGCATTGTCAACGGCGAATACGACGAGACGGATTTGGCACAAGTTCACTTCCAGGTTTCCGAAGCGTATAAAGATGCCGAACTCGCCATCACCGTCGATGAAGCCGCCCGCGACAATATCAATATTTTTCAAAAAACCGTCGGCGGTTGGAAACCCGTCGATCTGTCGGGCATCAAACCCCTCAAATTTAGCCCGACTATTATATTGGGAATTGAGGCAAAACAGTTCGCGTCCGGCGACTGGACGGGGCTGATCAATTTGAAGGCGATCGCCCGCCGGGACGGACAGGAAATCGCCTCGGATGTCATCCAAATGGGTGTCGCCCCGTGGATCATGTCGCCCAATACTGCCCCCGTTTCGGAAATCCACATGAGCGATCGCGGCGCCAACCGGGAAATCGTGGCGGCGGTGGAGGAAGCCGTCGCGCCCACCGGCACCGAAACCCGCGTCACCCCGGGGGAAACCGCCTGGATGCAGGATACCGCAGAAATCGGTTACGTGCAGTTTCCCGGACCCGAAGAATTGCGCCGCTATCCCGTCGGTTTGAAGGGCAATCGAGAGGGGGGAACGGACTACGCCAAATCGTTGATGGAGCGGGATTTCGGATGGTTTGAAATCGGCAAACCCCGCCAACTCGACCCCCTCAATCAATGGCTGGATTGGTACGGCAATTTGAACGTCACGCCACCCCTGCCGGACTATCCGATGGGGCGCATTTACTACGGGGAATCCGAGGACGAAACCTTGCACCCCGACGTTTTGGAATTCCTGAAAGCTCAAAAGGTGCAGGGGGAACCGATCGCGATCGATACGACTTGGTTGATCACCCGCCAGGTGGACGAGTTAATTACCTTTATTCCCACCCCGTCGGGAGAACCGCTGATGTTGATCGTCAGTCCGGAAGCGGGGGTTGACTTGCTGCGGCAACTGGCGAGAAAGGGGTACGAAGGGGCGGCGATCAATCGCGGTTTGAGCACCCAGACGACGGTGCGGGCGGCGATCAATAACGAACTGTTAATTCAGCACAATTTGAAATTGCACCGGGAACAAATAGAACCCTTGATCAATCAATTAAAACGGGAATTCAACCTCGATGACGATCAAGTTGTGGAAGTGCCGGTGATGTTCGGTTACACGGGTTATTCTTGGTGGCCGAATCCGATCAACTCGGTATTTGTGAATGGAAAATTGCTGGTTTCAAACCCCCGGGGCGCGTTGATCGACGGGCGGGATTACACCCAGGAAGACTTCAAACGGCGGCTGGCGATCGCGGGCATTGATATTAACTTTTTGGACGACAGTTATTATCAGGATTTGAAAGGTGGCTTGCACGCCGGATTGAATACCACCCGGGAGGGAGACGAAGAACCCTTCTGGGAATCCCTCGCTGAACAGTTGGAGGAGTTGAGTCAACGGTAAACCCCGAACCGGATGAATGTTGCTAGGATCGAAATACAGTTAAGGGATGATTCGGACACCATGTTACTCAAATACGATCCCAGAAAATACGATCGCACAGATGGCTTACCTTCGGCGAAAGATTTGCCCGACTCCGACGATACGCCAGTGGATAACGAATTACAAGATTTAATTCCCGGCTTACTCAAAGCCATTCTCGCGTTCATTTGGTCGGATCGGATGGATTGGTTTTTCGGGGTAGATATGGGCATTTATTACGACCCCGATGAACCCGCGATCGTTCCCGACGGTTTTCTGAGTGTGGGGGTTCCGAGAATTGTCGATTCTGACTTGCGGTTATCTTACGTTTTGTGGGAAGAACGAAAAGTTCCGACTTTGGTGTTGGAAGTCGTTTCCCACAAACGACGGGGAGAATACATCCGCAAGAAAGAAGAATACCGTCAACTCGGCATTTTATATTATGTCATTTACAATCCCCTCCGCAAAAGGAAACCCCGGTTAGAAGTGTATCAGTTAGAATCGGGCGAATATCGGTTGTTGGAGGGCGAACCCGTCTGGCTGTCGGAAATCAATCTGGGCATCGGCCGGGAAGAGGCAACCTACCTAGGCATTCGCCGAGAATGGCTGTATTGGTACGATAGTAACGGACAACGCTATTTGACGCCGGAAGAACAACTGTTCGCAGCCCAGCAAAAAGCGGCACAAGCGGAGCAAAAAGCCGCACAATTAGCCGAACGATTGAGACGTTTGGGCATCGACCCCGATCGCCTCGATTCCGATTCATGATTAACAGCAAAGTTCTATTTTCTGGATAAAATTAATGTCCCCGCACCGCCATCTCAAGCGCTTTCTCAAACGGCAGACGATCGGATTAATTTTGGGGTCATTCCTGCTGCTATTGATGGTTTCTGCAAACGCCCAGGAACCCACCCCTTCCAGCTACGCGCTGTCCCAAAGTTTGCCCTTTAATCAACCCAGTTTTTTTCCGCTTAAAACTGAAATTAATTCCCCATTATATCAACCGACTGGCAATTGGGTGGGGCGATTAATTCTGCCGACATCGGAACAATTAGAAGAGGCGAAAATCCCCGATTGGGCGTGGTTTGAGGTGTATCACGCCCCGGAGAAAGAGCGCGATTTGGTGGGGCGGGTGGTGCGGTTGACTTGGGTTGACAATCCCAATTTAAAACGGTACGTCGAGCTCGTCACCACGGACATGGAATTGACGGAAGCGGCCCGACGCAGCGATCGCAACGGAAACGTCATCCCCACCCGCCTCGACGGACGCCGCCAGGTGGGGCCGTTGCAGTCCCTCGCCGGCGCCCGATCACAAGATGATGTCGTCGTCGCCTTTGAAAATGCGGCGATCGAAGGCGGCGATCCTGCCATTATAAAAGTCGATCGCGAACCCGTTCAAGTCACCGGAAGAATGTACGGTTTGGTGAAAATTCTCGGGCTGACAAATGGCGATCGCCCCGATGCCATCCCCCCAGATTGTCCGGGCGAATCTCCCTGTCCAAGTCAATATTTTCGCGTCCGCCACTACAACCCCAAAACGGGGAATTTCGACGGTCCGGAAGGCACGATCCGCATCCCCCAACAACCCCGCGATCGCAACGGACGTTTCATGTCCACCCCCCGCGAAATCGAAAATTCTTTAGCCGGCGATGAGGGCTGGTACGTCTACGGTTCGAGGGATGCCGACGGGATGTTTACGGTTCAAGCATTGCAGCCGCGATCGGCCTTTCGCCCGGTTCCGGATCTGATTATTTTGGGCGGTGAAAACGGACGCAGCTACATCGAATCGACCAATTGGTACGGCACCGAAAACCGCAAAGGAACCGTTCAATCCGTCCTCGTCGATCCCGAAGCCGACACCCCGACGGATGCTTTAGGAAAGTGGAAAGAAGGCGATCGCGCATTAGTAATCCACCTCTTCGGTGGCATCGGCGGCGAAGCGGGAGAAGGGGCGCCCTTCGGAACCGTCACCGGACATTTTTCCTACGGAATTGCCGAAGTTGTCAGCGACGCAATTACCGGCGAATTGCAGTTGCAAATCAAATATCAACAGGTTTACGCCCACAACACCAACGGCATTCTCTCCGGAACCCAATCTTGGGCGGATTATATGGGAAATATGCAGCGGGGATGGCTGGGAACCCGGCCGGTTTCCGATGTGATTGTCAAGTTGGATGCCTTCACCGGAACCTACAATTTCGACGGTTTGACCGGTTCCCCCCTCGACGAATTGATGCGGCAATTACAAGTCATAACGGCCCGCTATCGGACGGGAGATGGCAGCGGCGTTTCCCCCGTCACACCATCGACTTCCTGCGTTCAAGATTCCTCCCAAGGGTTATTTATTGCGATCGCCGAAAGCCGCCGCCGCTTCAACGAGACACCCCAGATCCGGGAGTGGTTGGAAGCCCACCCCGACGACCCCCAAACCCGGCAATTTCAGGAGTTGGTGGCGTTGGAGGAAGACCTAAAAAATCTCCTCGTCCCCCAAGGCACAATCCGCCCCGACTGGCAACAAAATGCCGAACAGTTGGCAGGGGTTGACAACCGCGAGGGGTTTGTCGCGAATCAGAGTATTATCGACGGGATTTTGAGTTGGCGATCGATGATGCCACGCCGGGCCCACGACGAGGTGAGCGAAATTTTCCTCAAACACGGGGCGAGTTTGTGGTTCGTCCGCCCCAACCAGGTGGGGGGATGGGACCCGGATATTTTGCCGATGGCGCCGACGGTGGTGTTCGGACAAATTCCGATTCTTTCTATCCCCCTGAACCGCCTGGGAATGGCGGTGGTTGCCATGACGGGCTGGGATTGGCTGGTATTATTTGGAACGTCGGTTATTTACGCCGCGATCGCCCTGCCACTGGGATTTTCGATGAAGTTCCTGCGTTGGAATCCCTCCCGCCGTCCGCCCTTGAAATTGGCGGGTGCGATCGCACTGCTGTTCATCACCCCCGCACTGCTCGAAGAAGTGGTGTTTCGGGTATTTTTGACCCCCCACCCTTTAGAGGCAGTTTCCTGGGTTTCCTGGCTGTTCTGGGCGGCTTTCAGCCTATTTTTATTCGTCATTTACCATCCCCTCGCCGCCTTGACTTACAATCGGAAAGGCTATCCGACATTCGTGAAACTTCCATTCCTGAGTTTGGCGACACTCCTGGGATTGAGTTGTACCGTCGCCTACGGTTTGACGGGTTCCCTGTGGGCTCCCGTCCTGTTTCACTGGTTCGCCGTGACGGTGTGGCTGTTCCTGTTGGACGGAGAACAGAAAATAGGGAGTCGGGAGTCGGGACTTTTGACTGTTGACTTTTGACTTTGTTTAAAATGGGGGGTTGAACGGTGAAACTCGGAGATTGGGTCGCGTTATTTTGTTTGGCGATCGCCCTGGTGATTTTGTGGCAATTTCGGCAAATCCTGCTGTTGCTATTCACCTCAATAGTATTGGCGATCGCCCTCAACAGTTTGGTGCGGTGGCTGCAAAAATTCGGACTCGAACGGGGGAAAGCCGTCATGCTGGCGCTGACGCTCGTGGTACTGTTCGGGATTCTGTTTTTTAGTTTAGTTATGCCCCCATTTTTGAATCAATTCGAGCAATTGATTCAACTGGTTCCGATCGGTTACGAACAGTTTATCCGCTGGATCGATGCCTACCTCGACAACCCGCCCGGTTGGATGCCGGAGATCAATTTGGAACTGCCCAACGTCCCCCAACTCGCCCGACAAGTCGGCCCCTTGGCGCAGAATATACTCGGCAACTTTTTCACCTTTTTCAACTCCTCCATCGGGATTCTATTACAACTGCTGTTGATCGTTGTATTCACCCTGATGTTATTGGCGAATCCCCTCTCCTATCGGCGGGTGGCGGTGCGGCTGTTTCCCTCCTTTTATCGCCGGCGGGCGGACGAAATTTTTTCCCTCTGTGAAATCGCCCTGTTGCAGTGGATGGGCGGTATCGCGATCAACTCCGTCTTTATCGCCACCCTCAGCGGTATCGGCTTGTTACTGTTGGGCATCAACTTCGTCCTCGCCCACGCCCTCCTCGCCGGAATCTTTAATTTAGTTCCCAATATCGGACCCACGGCAAGCGTGATTTTTCCGGTATCTGTCGCTTTGTTGGATAACCCTTTGAAAGCGCTGGCGGTAATTGTCCTTTATATCGTCATTCAGAATGTGGAGAGTTACTGGTTCAGCCCCATGATCATGCAAAAACAAGTCTCCCTCCTACCGGCGGCGACGTTGGTGGCACAGTTGTTTTTTGCCCGGTTTTTGGGGTTGGCGGGACTGGTGTTGGCTTTGCCCCTGGCGGTGGTGACAAAAACTTGGATTGAGGAGGCAATTTTGAAGGATATTTTAGATCAATGGGCGGGGGCGGAAGCGGTTTTGGAACCCGCCGAAATTCCGCCGATACCGGATATTTCGGTATCAGAAGAACCGCCAATTTTGCCACCCGATGAACCCGAACGGGAGTAGGTCGGGATGCTCTCGCCCTCACCCCCGACCCCTCTCCCAACTTTGGGAGAGGGGAGTTCAGATCGCATTTTCTGTTAATTTACCGATGACCCACCCGACTTTAAAAGTAATTGCCCCCAGCGGCAGGCTGCGGAACCTCGAACCCGTGCAACAGGGGTTGAACATTTGGCGATCGCGGGGATATGCGATCGCGCCGCATCCAAATTTGGAGAGAAATTGGGGCTATTTGGCGGGGAAAGATGGCGATCGGCGATCGCAACTGATCGATGCCATTAAAGATGAGAAGATCTGCGGCATCCTCTGTGCTCGCGGGGGTTACGGCGCGACGCGGCTGCTGGAAGGGTTGCCGAAATGCGAAATTCCGGCGTCTCCCAACCCCAAATTTTTGCTCGGATTTTCCGATATCACGGCTTTACTGTGGGCGTTATCTGAACAAGAGAATATTGTTGGCATTCACGGCCCCGTTTTGACCACTTTATCCCAGGAACCGGACTGGGCGATCGCGCGTTTATTCGACTATTTAGAAAGTCGCCCATTGCAACCCTTGCAGGGAAAAGGTTGGGGCGGCGGACGGGTGAGGGGCCGTCTATTTCCCGGAAATTTGACGGTGGCGACGTACCTGCTGGGAACCGCCCACCAGCCCGATTTGAGGGGCGCGATCCTCGCCTTTGAGGATGTCAATGAGGAGCCCTACCGCATCGATCGAATGTTGACTTACTGGCGGATGACGGGGGCATTTGAGGGGGTGCGCGGCATCGCTTTGGGGCGGTTCAGCCCAGCGGAATCGGAGGGCGAACGCAGCGATTTCTCAGTGGAAGAAGTTTTGCGCGATCGCCTCGGAGATCTCGGCATTCCCATTATTTCCGATCTCCCCTTCGGACACGACGGCTGCAACGCCGTTTTACCCGTCGGGGTGGAAGTGGAATTGGATGGCGCTGGAACCCTCAATTGGGAGTTGGAAAATCACCCGTGTGGGAGGCGCTGAAGCTTAACAACGGGCAATTTAGGAGGGGGAATTGCCGCAACAACTGGGGTAGTTGGATTGGTAGGTTTGCGATCGCTTTCCGAAGAGTTGATAGCGGTTGTCCCGGACTTGTTCGTAAACGCGATCCCCCGCCCATTTCAGCCCCGGCATCGCCCGGTAAGCGCCGACAAACACTTCTCCCCCCGGCAACAACCGCCCGATTTCTTCCGCCGCGTCGCTGCCCTGCCACCGCCGTTCCGGTTGATCGGCATCGATCAGAATCATTCCCATTTCGCAGTCTTCGGACGTAATTTCAAATTGCTGTAATGTGGTTTCGTCTTGCATGGGAATATAACGAAAGCGATCGCCGCGATCGAGGTTTTCCAGCAGTTGTACCAGGGTGGTACACAAATTACAATTGCCGTCGTAAATTACATGATAGGTCATGGCGGGATTGATTCCAATAGTGCTTTATATATTTTAACAATTTGGTGCGATCGTTGCGTTAAGAAACCGGGTATTTGGATTAGAGACAAGTTTACAGGGCTTTTTTCAAGGGTTCCGAGAGTGCGATCGGGACAAAATAACGACTCGGATACAAGTAATCTTCCCCTGATTCATCGATAACGCGAATCAAGTCATGCTGGGTGGCTTTAGAGTCGGGTAATACCCGATAAATTTTGCGAACTTCTAGGGAAGCGGCATGGTCTGTATTTTTGATGCAAACAACAAATTCTTTAAAAACTTCCATCCTCGTGCCGTTATCATGACTTAAGTATTGATTTGAGGTTTTATCACTAACTCCTAGAAATCATCGTCCCCCCTAAAAATAACTTTATGATTCAGGGATAAATGCCCGTTCAAAAGCTCGGTTTCGATAACGCCGATACACATCAAAATCACTATCTAAAGTAGCAATAGCTGGAATATTCAGCCGTTCCGAAATCGCAATTAGAGACAAATCCGCAAAATCTCCAGGCAAATCTGCATATTGCTGATTCAGTTCAGCAATGCGGGAAAAATCTTCAGGCAGCAGTGGGATAGTTTCAAAAACCCCCTTGGCAACGGCTTCTAAAAATAGATTTTGTATTCGCCAATTAGAACTTAAAAGCCACATTACCTCAGTAGCACAGCCAACAGTAGTCACTAGGTTACTGGTACATCTTTCAAAGAAGACTCGCACCTGTTGATGATAGGGATCTTTAACACTGTAGTAAGCGACCAAGATTCCACTATCTACCAGAATTACAGGATAATGGGTCATGGCAAATCGTATTGAGGATGTTTCTTTTTCAAATAGTCAGCGATCGCCTTTTTGCGATTAGCCCTTTCGGACAAATCAGGCGGCGCATCTTCTAACAGATGTTCAGGATGTCCGCCCAATCTTTCGACAATAGTTTGGCGGGGTTGTAAACTCAACCAGCGTTCTTTAACCAAGCGTTTAATCAATTCATCGCTGGTCGTTTTTTCCTTGGCTAAAATTTCCACTAAACGGGCTTCGGTTTCGGGGTCTAGTTGTATGTTCAGCATGAATCCCTCTGATTTGTGATTAATATCTAATTATACCTGATTGACGCCAACTCATCCTTAAACAGATTTAAGTTGAGGAGGGGCTAAGGGGGCTAGGACTATTATAGCCAAGTTGCCAGAAACCGGGTTTCTTTGAGAAAGGGTTTTCTTTGATGTGGCTTCACTCTTTCTGGATTTCTAGGTTGGCGAAGTGTTCTTGCAAGAGGCTATCGGTGCATTTATTTAGGGACTAAAAATCAGGTTTTATAGTGGTGGAATATAGGATAAGGTAAACGCTAGATTCAACGCAAAAAAGATTCATACCCTTTCTTGAATTTTTCTTTGCCATATCGCTCAATTATACTTCCATGAGCCATAATAACTCGCTCGAAATCCCATAACATTACTTGTTCAAACGATTGTCTAACTCGCTCTTTTTCATTTGTGGCAATCCGTTCCAGGATTGATAGACTTAATTGTTTATATCCTCCAAGCACTCTAGCTGAAAGTTGTGTCATAATTGGAAATGTTTCATCAAAGTTAAATGCTGTATCTGTCAAAATCAGAGTGCGACTTGCAGAATGAAAAAACACACATTCATTAAGTGAATCAATTCCCGTTAAGCCCAAAACTCTTAGGGCATCGAATAATACAAAGTCTAATCCAGGTAATAACTCACCTCGATCGCCCCTGATGGTCTGGTCAATCGGTAAATCTGGTTTTTTAATGGTTAAACCAGGGGCAGCCCAAAAGGTTGCCTGGGGATAAATAGATTTGAAATTAGCTGCAAATAAATAATGATAAAGGTTAGGGGCAATAATATACTTAACAACTCCCAGTTCACCTAGCTGGCTGACAAGTCTGTCGCTAGATTGAATTGGAGAAATCACGGCTAATTCTTGATTAGCCAATCGAATAACCGTCATCCTGTTTCCGACACTGAGTCCCAAATATCGGAAGGGCTGTTCTGCAACCCAAATATCTATATCAACTTCTTTTAGCATGGTTTTGGTGAGTAGTTTGATGGCTAGGTTTAATCGGCGGCGATCGCTTTTCCGACAGCCCGGGTCAGATCCTCATTCTCTAATGATACCCGATCGCGCTCTTTTCCCTCCGTTAAAGCATCGATCGCATTAGCCGTGTTCCCAGCCGTGACGCTGGCTCAACCGTCGCCAATACGACTCCCCAAGCAATCCCTTCTCCGGCAAGCAGCGGCGGAAATACCATCCCACCGAGCAGACAGCCGCCACCAACGGTCAATTTCAGGAGCGATCGCCCTATACCCATCGCCATCACCTCAAAACTGCTATTATTCTAACCCAGGCGATCGCAAGTATCGCGATCGTGTATTTGCATTGCTCAATCGTCGGTGCGTTCCCAACCGTCACCAACTGCCTTAACCGATAATAGATCGCTGGGAACGCACCCTACATGATTACTCCAACGGCGCGATCGCAAATATCGCGATCGTGTATTTGCATTTGTCAATCGTCGGTGCGTTCCCAACCGTCACC
>NZ_JAJENU010000254.1:0-12187 GCF_035615495.1 Lyngbya sp. CCY1209
TTGGGGGGCTAGGGGGGCGAGTGCGATCGCCTAATTCTATTGTTCCCCCCAGAATTGGGGGGCTAGGGGGGCGAGTGACGGCAAAAACTGCTAGATGAATTGGAACGGGAGATAGAATTCTGAATCCTGCCCTTAGCAATTTGGCGGGGATTGATTGGGTCTGAAAAGCTATATATATGTCGGCACATTCTCCCATGATTTAAGAATAGGTCAAGTGGGGGGATTTGTCAATGGGAAATATGGACAATTTGGGGGCAATTTTGCGATCGCACCCCGTCTCAATGCACAAGTTAACAATTTTGTCAAGCCCCGTCCCCGGGGACTCGAAAAATTGGTGCGTCGGGGAATTTCATTTTTTCGGGAAAATCTGGATATTTCGCGAAGGAATGGGGGTTGTAGCCTCTGGTTTGGCGATTGGACACAAGAACCCCTTGGGTGCCGTTTCGTCAACTGTACCAGAACCCCCATGCTGCCGTCAACTGTTTGAGAGAAATTTGCAATAATTTTTTTATTATTTTCTCAGATAATTTTTGAAAACAAAAGGTTAGGTAGAAATTGATTAGTTTTGGTTAATATCGAGCCTCGGGGGCCGAGGGCGAAGGGCTTTCGCCCCGACATGGAGAAACCGGGTTTCTGAGAGTGGCTTTTATTGCATAGCCAAAACTCAGATAGAAACCCAGTTTCTTGCCTCGGAATTGGGGAGAACAGCCGAATTGAACCAACCCTCCGAACCGATCGCACCGGGAGGCCGAATGGTTTGGAACCGATCGCCCCTTTCCGGTAGAATTGATGGGGAATTCCCAGAGGATCGGGCGATCGCGAGCCGATCCGGGCAATCCCACCGATCGCCCGCAAGGATTACCAACGTTCATCTTCCCCAAATCCATGACTCACCAGCGAACGGGACCGGATCGCCAATCCGTCCTCCTCGGTTCCCTCATCGGCATTCTCGTCAATTTGAGCATCTATTTTCCCGCCCCCGTCCGCGCCGAAACTGTGCTGGGGGTGGTGCGATCGCCGAGCAATGCCGCCGACTGGACCCAGGTGGAACGGCGGCTGCAAACGAGTGACATCCGCCACCGGGCGATCGATATCGACGCGATCGATAGCCCGGAAGCATTGCAGGGGATCAAAGTCCTGTTTCTCCCCAACGTAGAAGTGCTGACCACCGACCAAATTCGCATCCTGGAACAGTGGGTCAAACAGGGGGGGCGGCTGATCGCCAGCGGCCCGGTGGGGAACCGCTCCACGCCTTTAGCCCGCCAACTGCTGCGATCGCTCCTGGGGTCCTACTGGGCCTTTCCCCTCAGCAATCCCGCCCGACCGGAAGCCCAAGAAGGCCGCTGCCGCGATCGCGTCTGCCACAGCGTCACCGACTGGGCGCCGACGTCGGACACGGAAGCCACGGTTCCGGGTGGCGTGTTAATTCCCGCGACGCTGCAAAGCTACACCGCCGGCGTCTGGGAAGGTAGCACAAACTCCGCCGCCGCGATCGCCACCCAACAGGCCATCTATTTAGGGTGGCACTGGGGACAGTCCGAATCTCCCGAAGTGGATGCGGCCTGGTTGCAGGCGGCGATCGGGCGTTACACGATGGGCACCGGGGGAGGACAAGCCGCACCGCAGACCGCCGCCATTCAAACGCCGCCGCCGGAAACTCCCGCCCAACCCGCCACGACGATTCAAACGCCGCCGCCCGCACCACCCGCCCAAATGAGCGATCGCCGTTCGGGTCCCCTCAACCCCCGCCCGTCGTTGTTGGAACTGTTCACCGATCCGTCCCAACAGTCCGCCCCCCCCGCCCTGGAGGTGCAACCGGGGGACGAACCCATCGACAACGCCACCGCCATTTCCATGAAGGAAGAATTGGCGAATTTGCTGGGTCGGTTTGAAAATGCCCTTATTGCTTCCTATTCCGGGGACGTGCCGATCAACTTGCAAGTGGCGTCCGCCCAACTCGACGACGCCGTTGCCGGGATGCAGACGATCGCGGCGGTGCCCAAACCCGCCCGGGATGCGATCGCCCAAGCCGAGGAAGCGATCGCCCAATTCCCCCAACTGGTCGCCCAGCAAAACTGGGCCGCCGCCCGCAAACTGTGGCTGGAGGCCCGACAACAACTGTGGCGATATTATCCCACGGACGGGGAACGGGCCGGGGCGGAAATTCGGGCCGTCTGGCTGGACCGGGGAACCATCGTCGCCGCCCGGGGAGAAGCGGGACTGCGGCAGGTGTTCGACCGCCTCGCGGAGGCCGGCATCAACACGGTCTTTTTTGAAACCCTCAACGCCGGATATCCCATCTACCCCTCCCGGGTCGCCCCGGAACAAAATCCCCTGACGGTGGGTTGGGACCCCCTCGCCGCCGCCGTGAAACTCGCCCACGAACGGGATATGGAGTTGCACGCCTGGATTTGGACCTTCGCCACCGCCAACCAGCGGCACAACCCCCTCGTCAGACAGCCGGAAACCTATCTCGGTCCGGTGTTGTCCGCCCATCCGGACTGGGCGAATTTGGACAATCGGGCCCGCACCTGGCACGAAAACGATCGCAAGGCCTATTTGGACCCGGCGAATCGGGAGGTCCGCAGCTATCTGTTGCGGGTGGTGGGCGAAATTGCCCGCACCTACGACGTTGACGGCATCCAACTGGACTACATCCGCTATCCGTTTCAAGACCCGAACCGGAATTTCAATTTCGGCTATGGCATCGCCGCGCGATCGCAATTCAAACAAATGACGGGGGTCGATCCGGTGACGATTACCCCCAGCAACCCCACGATGTGGCAGCGGTGGGTACAATTTCGGGCTGACCAAATTACCAGTTTCGTGGCGGAGGTTCAACAACTGCTGCGACTCAACTATCCCGACGTGATTTTGTCCGTGGCGGTCTTCCCCCACCCGGAAGCGGAACGCATCCGCCAAATTCAACAGCATTGGGAAGTTTGGGCTCGGGAAGGATATGTGGATCTGATCGTCCCCATGACCTATTCTTTGGATACCAACCGCCTGCAGCGCATCGCCGAACCCCTCACCCGCCCGGAAATGTTGCGGGGGACTCTGATCGCCCCGTCGGTGAAACTGTTGGAAATTCCGAATATCGTGGCGATCGACCAAATTCAAGCCCTGCGGGATCTGCCCGCCGGCGGCTATTCGATTTTTGCGGTGGAAACCATCGACAATAACCTGCAAGGATTCTTCCGCCGCACCCAAAATGGCAAGGCGTCGGATAGTGCGATCGTTCCCTACCGCGAACCGTACAAAGCCGCCCTCTCCCGCTATTTGGCACTGAAACGGGAGTGGAGTTTCTTACTCGCAAATGACCAACTCTGGATCAGAGATGCCGAACTCAAATCCCTGAACGCGAAGGCGGAAAGTTTGGCGGCAGCCCTGGAAGCGTTGGCGGAGTCTCCCTCGTCTCAAAACCTGCGGGAGGCGAAGCGAGAATTGGTCAGTTTCAAGGCTCAATTTACGCGGGCGATGACCCTGCAAGCTCGGGAAAAACCCTACCAGGTCAGCAGTTGGAAAAATCGCCTGGTGAGTTTGGAGATGCTGTTGAGTTACGGCGAACGGAGGCAGTTTTGATCGGGGAATAGGCCAGAGGTGGAGCAGTATATCACAATGTGAGATAACAAAGTGAGAAAAGCGGGTGGCGTGGATTGTCCCCGAAACCCCGACGGGGAACGATTGGTTTTCCTGTTGCCTTCTGGAGCAGTTGCCTATTGCCTGTTGCCGGCTCTATCATTGTCGTTCAACCGTTCGTTGACCGCATCTATTGATAAGCCCAAAGCCGTGGCGATTTGCTCGGCGGTCAATCCCATGTGATACAATCGGGGGACGGCGGCTAAACGGGCTTGTCGTTCTTGTCGGGCTTCGGCTTGGGCTTGTCGGGCCTGTTCTTCTGCGGACAAATAGCGATCGCGGTTTGGGTCGAACCAGGAGAGAATTTCGCGATCGATACCCCCCACGATACCGCGACTGCGACCGATCGCCAAACCGATTTCCGGCATCCAGTAGGGTTCGCCGATTTGTTGCCGATATGCCCCGTCGATCAATTTGTAGACCTCGAAGGGCTCACGGCGATCGCGTTGCCAGTATTCGGGGTTGTAAATAATATAATACAGCACCCCCAGCTTTTCGTAAATCGCCAGTTTCTCGTCGTATTCGCCTCCCGGAGTCCCGGACACCACCTCCAGCACCAATGTCGGGACGATGCCCCCTTCCTCCCAAACCACATAACTTTTGCGGGACTTGTTACCGGGCTGGCGACGGGGAATGCCCAAACTCAGGAAACCGTCGGGGACGACGGGCACTTTCGGGCTGACTCCGGTGGTGTGATAGACACCCATATCCACCGCAAAATACCAGTCATTTCGCTCTTTCCAAATGAATTCCAACAGAAAGAACAGATAATTGGGGATAAAATTTTGGTCTTCGTTATCCACTGGCGTATCGTCGGAACAGGGGAGTTCGTCGCTGGTGGGTAAGTCTTTGTAAAGGTCGGTGTGAACCATGGGACTGAACCGAGTGGCGGACGTACTGCAATTATAGCGGCGGTTGCAACTGACGGCAATTTTTCGACATCAAATCTCCCCGTCGTCGGAACCGTAGGTAATTTTCAGGCTGAACCAAAAGATGGAAGCGGAAATGACCATAATTACCGCCGCCCAAAACCAGTGCGGCAGGAACAAATATTCAGCCAGTTTGCCGGTGTCGGATACCAAATGGCCGCCGTTGATATTGACCGCGCCGCCGCCGAACAAATAATCCTTTTGGTGGTAGGTGCTGACGATCGCCTGCATCCCCATAAATTGTATCGCGAAAGCCTGGATTTTTTTGGGGGTTTCAAACGCCAGGAATAATATCAAAAATCCCCACAAAGAAATCGCGATCGCGCCGAACCAAGTCCGTATCCACAGGAACACGGACAGCAGCATCACACAACCCAAGACCATCAAACACCAGTGGGCGGTTTTGGCGCGGCGGCCGGATAAAATGAAGATTCCCCCGGCGACGGCTGGACCCAGCGGACCCCCCATCGAAACCAAGGCTCGTCCCAGCCGCCCGCCGAAGGAGACGGAACTGGAAGCGACGCCGGAACCGTCGGAAAATAACATTAATTTGTGGAAGTCTCCGCCGAGTAAAATGGCGGTCAGTCCGTGCCCCATTTCGTGGAACCAGGTCGCCAATATTGAAAAGGGATAGAGGATATAATTTCCCCAGGAGAATTGCCAGAGGAGTACGGTGGCGATCGCGGCGGCAATTAACCCGATTAACCCCATCTTGGACGATGACGAGTCTTGCAAGTATGACATGAGGTGGTTTTAGATTGGTTGAAACGCGAAGGATTTCCCCTACTGGAGGGGACGGTTCCATTCTACTCCATAAATTTGGGGTCGGGCAATAGGTGGGGGGGAGGGTGCAAGGGTTGCGCCCCGACGGGGTTGATATCGCGGATGGATGTGCCGGACCGCAAAGTATCACATCGGCGGAGGTGCGGGGTGGGGTGCGATCGCTAATCTGAAGCCTATGACATGGGGTTGATCGCCCGAATATACAGTCTGTCATATCGTCTGAATTTCGGTAATTCTACTGAAGGAATACACTGCAAATTGAGGCTATCCTTAAACATAGGGTTATCAGGAGTCCTTTGAACTTGTCAGAACAATCGAAGCGTAACGCGGCGTTTAATGCCGCATCCCAGGCAAGAGTCCGCCACGCGAAACTCGGCGACCTGTCCAAATCTACCCGAGACAGAATGTCCTGGGGCGGAGTCCGCGGCGACATCGGCAGAACCGAGGCGCAGGCGACGGAGATGTTGGGGAAGGTTCCCCCCTCGCAACGGGCGGGAGTTGATGCCCGAGCCGCCGCTGAGAACACCCGGCAATATTTGTCCGATAAAGATGCCAGCCACATCCGGGCGCACAAACAGGGGGGTTCGGATCATCCCAACAATATGACGTGGGAAAACTCCCAGGCGAACCGAGCTCGGGGCGGGCGAAATATGACTCCGAAAGAACAGGCAAAACTGGGCGCTAAGTGGCACGTTGACAATATTACGGGGGCCGTCAAAGCCGGAATTCAAGCCATACCAATGGGAGCCGCGATTGGTGCGGTGACGACGGCTCCTTTTTCGATACTGACGAACGCTTTGCGGGTGGTGCGGGGCGAAATTTCCGAGACGGATGCGATCGCCCACACTCTGAAAGATACGGTGGTTGGTGGCACTGTGGGGGGTGTGTCCGCATTTACGGTGACTACCCTCGCCGCCGCCTGTCCCCCCATCGCAATGGCTCTGAGTGCTGCTTCCCCTGTATTGTTGACAGTTGGGGCGGCGGGAATGGTTTACGAGTTCTTCCACATTCTCGAAAGCCATAAAGAGGAAGTTCGCAGGTATTACGAATCCCTCACCCGTCAGGAGTTGGAACACCTGCAAAGTATCGAAGATGAGTTGATCGAGCAACACCGCCGAAATCTGGCATTTTTGGACGAAGCCAAAGCGGTGAACGATTACATCCACGATCGCCCCTGTGAACCGGGAATCGAGGGAGCCTTGAAACGGTACGCGGAATCGAGGGCGATCGCGCAATCTTTGGGGGCGATACCGGACGGAACACAACGCCCCCAATTCGGTGGTTTTCAAAATCGTTCGTTGCTTCCCGGTTATTAAATATTAAGTTGGAGATTTTGACGATGGTTTTTCCTGTGATTTGTGGTTTGGTTGGTGCAGCCGTCGGAGCAGTGGCGGGGGCGTTCGTGGCTCACGCTGTCGGCGAAAAAGATAGGCAAGCCGCCAAGCATCACCGAAAAGTTGCCAACGAGTTAACCCAAAAGTACGCTGATTTAGAACGGCGATATTATGAATTAGCAGATTCCAATACAAAGTTAATTAGTGACTTAACACGACAACACGCTTTAGATGAAATGGAAAAAGATCTACTGCGGTTAGCTCTGCGATTACAGCAACATCTGATGTCGCTGATGTATGACATCGATCGCGATCCGACATTACCCGTTCTCCGTAAATTTAAGGAGGCAGTTGATATCACCAATGGGGTACTCTGCGAACTCAATGAAGAACTGATATTCGTGCCGAGTTATTACTGGGCAAAGAATAAAGTCCTGGCTATGAGGCAAGAGCAACTGTTGCTCCAATAATCGTGAAATGTCGTCGGACTGGGTGTCGCAGCAAATCTGATTATTTTTTTCGCAGAATTGCGGAAATGGAAATACAAAAATTGTAGACCCACATAGACGAGCAAACGTCTGTCTTTCTTCAGGATAATCAATCATGTCATCTCAAGAATTTCAACAGCTTTATCAGAACGTCGATAAAACGGGAAAACGACTTTTTCAGTTTCTTCAAGAAGTGCGATCTGGTTTTGCGATCGAAGGACAAAATGTCTTGCGATCGACCGAAGAAGACCTTCAAAAAACGTTGCAAGATCTCAGCGATCAGAAGTATAAAGTGGCGGTGGTCGCGCCGATGAAAGCCGGAAAAAGCACTTTTTTAAATTCGGTCATCGGTGCAGATATTTTAGCCAGCGAAAATGCAGCCTGTACCATTTGCACAACGGAAATTCGGCATATTGACGAGACACAAACGCCTCGCCTAGTGGAATACCGAGAAGGAGCACGAAAGCCGATCCTACTGGCAGAAGGAAACGCAACAAAAATTCAACAACAGTTTTTAGAACGAACCCGGCAAATTCGCAAAATGGGAAACTGCGATCGCGTCATTCGTTTTGAAGTAGACCATCCCATTGAAGCCATCAGCCAACTCCCCTCGCTGTCCGGTTTCACCCTCATCGATACTCCCGGACCCAACGAATGGAAATCTTTCAATGAACTCGATCAAGTTTCTTTGAAGGAAATCACCTTGAAAACTCTACGCACCTGCAACGTCGTGGTGTTTGTTCTGGATTACACTTCTTATAAAGATCATGCCATTATCGATCTATTCCAAGAAGTGCTGAACAATCGTCCTGAGATTTTAAATAAGGTTTACTTTGTCCTCAACAAAATCGATTTGAAATCGGAGCGAGATCCAGAGATTGATACTGTCGTCGATTATTTAAAAAACGAGTTCATAGAGTTTGGATTTGCCAACCCGATGGTTTTTCCCGCCAGTTCGCGGAAAGGTTTGCTCGCAAAGTTGATCATCAACGGGACGGCGACCAAAGCAGATATCGAGGATTTCGAGAACTTCTTTACTGCTCCTTACCGCATCAAAGACGAACAGGGTCAGACAATTATCCCCGCACCTGATAAAATTGCACCTCAAGCTTTATTAGATAGCGAAATTCCCAAGATTGAAGAAAAACTCATTCAAACGATCACCCAGAATGCGGGGGTCAATCTTTTGGAAGATGTCTTAGTTCGATTCGATAAAACTGGGAAGGGGATCGAAGACAGTCTCAATACCAAAATTCAAGGTTTGACAATGGGACTCGAAGATCTCAAACAAAAAGTTAATGAATATGCCGGAAAAGCCGACAGTGCGAATCAACAAATTTTGACATTAAAAAAGTCGATCAAAAATCGCGAATCCGAGTTAATCGAACGTTATGACAATGGGTTGCAACAATTTGCCACTCAAGCAAAAACCAACATTCGGCAAGAAATCGAGCAACTTGCAGAGTCTCTTGTGTCGCGGTCAAAACAGTCCTCTGGAGGTTTGATAGATGGGATTTTTAAAGTTTTTAACAACTTTTTTGATCGCATCAATGTAAGCGAGAATCAAAAGTATAAAATTCGCCTGAATAACAAAAATGATGCTCAACAAATCTTGAAAGCTGTCAACGATTATTGTGCTCCGCACTTGCAAGATCTGTGGGTAAAAACTCAAGACAGTATGATCCGAGAAGGGACTCAGATTCGCCAAGAATTAGCCGATGAAATTCAAAACAAGATGCAATCAATCTCTGATGAGCTCTCTCAATACTTGGGACAGTCTTTGGATATTAAATTGAACGTCGATCCGATTCTCATACCCGAATTGAACTTTGAAGGAGTAATCGATGAAAAAGTAGATCGTATTTTGTCAGAAATTCAAATCGTGGATAAGGAGGTCAAGCATCGTTCCTGTCGCGATCCGGAAATTATCGATGTTTTTCAGGTCGTCCATGAAATCGATTTGGTGTACATTTGCGAATTGATTCAGAAGAGTATTGACGAACAAATCCAGAACAGCAAAGTTGTCATTGATCGCGTTATCAACAAACAAGTTAATGCAGATTTCAGTGCCGCTGCAAAACAAATTGAAGATTATATCGAGAACTTTCAGTTGGAACTCGAATCGCTGGTTTGGCAACAAGAAAGCCAGGGTGATGAAGCACAAAAAATGCTCATACCTCTCGAACAGCAAAAAGTTACCTTGAATCAACTCTATGCAGAGTTGCGTTATTTGGAAGATGGCTTGTCCCAGTTGAAATCAGCAAGTCGGAAAACATCTCCAAATGTTTCCAATGCGCCCCCCAAGGTTTCGGAAAAATATCGAGTTGAATGTCTGTAATGGCAAGTTAGTTACCGAGAGGCGTTTTACGAAACGCCTCTATCAAACATCGCCAATAATGTCAATCCAATGTTTGGAGATAATGAATGGCTAATTGACCCGAAAAAATCTCAGTATTTTCACCGATCTAGATGATATCTTAAAAAACCAAAATTACGTGAAAATACTGATTGTTTTTTCCGAAAGTAGACTTACAATCATAAATAGGAAGTTCACCTTATCACCTCTAAAAATTATGCTACATTTCACCAGAAAGCGTAAAGCCATAGAAGCACTTCAGGAAGCCGTCAAAGAACATGAAGTTATTCGAGAACAAGTCAAGCAAGCCAGCATTGATCTATTCAAAAAACGCCAGAGAGTGGCTTCTGAAGTTATCGAATCAGTTGAATTATATGTCAACACTTTGTCGAACTCTCCGAAAGAATTCGATAAAGCTGTTTCTGAATTTCGCTATCAAGTTAATTGTTTTCTTAAAACTGTCCAAGAAGTCAAACAAAAGTCATCTGCTTCCACCCAAGTTGCTACCGGATCTGGTGCGGCTGGTGTTGCAGCCGGGGTAGGAGTTGCGGCTTTCGGCCCTACCGCTGCAATGGCGGTTGCTACCACATTTGGGACGGCTTCAACTGGGACTGCGATCGCTTCTCTATCCGGTGCAGCAGCAACCAATGCCGCTCTTGCATGGCTCGGAGGAGGTGCTTTAGCTGCGGGAGGTGGCGGTATGGCTGCTGGAAATGCTTTGCTGGCAATGGCTGGTCCGGTTGGTTGGACAATCGGTGGGGTTGCGCTTGTCGGTTCGGGCATATTTGTGAATCAAAGTAATGCCAAAGTTGCAGAAGAAGCGACAGAAAAACGTCTTGAAGTCAACAAGGACATAATTTACCTTAAAAAGGTCGATTTGGAAGTCAAAAAAATTGCAGAAGAAATCAAAAATCTCGCTGATAAATGCTTGAAACAGCTCCTCTACTTCCTGAAAGAAGCCCCCAGAGATTACCGACAGTTTTCTCAAGAGAAAAAAGAAGCTTTCGGGTCACTTATTAACTGTATTCGTTCTCTTGGCAAACTTCTCAATCATAAAATTTAATTATGAGCCGAGATAAAAATCGACCTTTAGATGTCAATATTGCTGCTCAGGTTGCCGGCGCTTGGTCGGCTTCAGATAAAAGCATTCGTGCCGACAACCTGCAAGCATCACTACAAAAGCTTGATGGGGCTTATTCATCTGCAATGGGTGAAATGAAAGTCATACGGGATTTTGTAGGAAATTCACAAAATATTTTGGGCAACGAAAACACAAAGCATGGAGAAATTGCCGAGCAAGTTCATGTGGGAGTTACACGGGCATATGATATTCTTTGTGGACGTTCGCCAAGCGCAACTTTTGAGAATATAAAAAGGACAGCTTCGGTAGACTATCGAGTTGATGGAGTTGACGTTCAGTCCAAATATATCCAGAGCCTTAACAAGACGCTCGATCACATTTTAGACCATAGCGAAAAATATCCTGAATTTGCAAAAGGAAATAGTGAATATCACATCCCAAAGGATTATTATCAGCAACTTGAAGAACTTCGCGAGACGGGTCAGATTAGCAATTCCGATCTGAGCGAAAAATCGATCCGGACAATTCAGAGAAAAATTGATGAGATCGGTCAAGTGACTGGTCGCGATGTCGAAGATGTGATCAAACCTGGAAATGCCACATATGATGAAGTTCAGAAAGGTAAAATTGATCAAACTCTAGATTCTAGGGAAAAAGATCTGAAATCCACAAAACAAGATCTTCAAGATTTAGAAAAACTCAAAAACTCACCTTCAATTCAAGGATTGGGAAAGGCGGCAGCTTGGGGTGCAGTGGCGGGTGGAGGAGTTCGTTTAGCTCAGGCTTTCTGGATCAAGTTTCAAGAAGGAAAAAATCCATTTATTGGAGACTTTACTTTAGCCGATTGGCAGGATGTAGGCATTGAAACTGGCAAAGGAACGCTGCAAGGAGGGATTGCAGGTGGAACCCTATACCTATTAACAAATGCCACGGATCTTGCTGCTCCTTTTGCTGGTGCAATGGTCAGTGGATTAGTTGGGATTGGAGATTTAGTTCAACAATACCATCAAGGTCAAATCAACAGCGATCAGTTTGCCGAACTTTCATTTTTTGTCGCGACAGATGCGGCAATTGTTGGTTTGGCGACGGTTGCAGGACAGGCAATTATACCGATTCCCATGTTGGGCGCTTTTGTAGGAAGTATATCAGGAAAAATAGTTGCATCAGCTTTGAAAAGTTATTTTCAAAATTCGGAAAATGAACTGATCGATAAAATCGAATCTAGGGTTAATTACATATTACACAAGCTCGATGTCGAGCATCGAAAATTTATCGAACAGTTAAATCAATATTTCGATAAATTGGAAACATTGATTAATCTGGCTTTTGATGAAGAGTTAAATACATCTTTGAGATTGGCAGCTAGTGTTACTCTTGCCGAAACAATGGGTGTTGAGGATTCCCTCATTATTCGCTCTACTGACGATCTGGATGAATTTATGATGGCGTAAATGTCGGTTGAAATATAGAAATGGGTTTGATCAAACCGATCGCACTCTGAAAATTTGGCGATCGCCCCCATTTGACGCATAAAACCCAAACGAGCGATCGCATTTTTGTAGGGGCGTATGGCATAC
>NZ_JAJENU010000255.1:0-203 GCF_035615495.1 Lyngbya sp. CCY1209
GTGGTGCGGCCGGAAAATATAAAATAAGGGATGATGCCGATCGCTTCACATCCGGCGTCGGCCAATTCCTGAATCCGCGATTCGAGATCGGGGGGTACGGACCAGTAGGCGGGGGTGGCTCTCAATTCGGCGGCGAGGTGTTCGACGGGTTGATTTCCGCCGGGACGGCGACTGCCGTGGGAGAGGAGAATCCAGGCATCTGC
>NZ_JAJENU010000256.1:0-297 GCF_035615495.1 Lyngbya sp. CCY1209
CAGACTGGTCGTTTTCTCGATAGCTGAAGATACGAGCGTCATAGTCCGCCGATGTGGACTTAAAGCTCTTAACTGGCTTGCCTACCTTGCGATTGGCAGCTACCCTCGCACAAACCCTTACAGCCAAATTCGCTGACAAGCTAAATCGACTGCGGATTTCTTTATAGGTCTCTGCCTGAATCCGGTTCTTATTCTTGATTTTGGGGTTGACTGTTTCATTGACGTAGTTGCAAGCATCAGCAAACGCCACCAGAGTTTGATCAAGCTTTTGAGCTTGTTCTGGCGTGGGGTTAAGCT
>NZ_JAJENU010000257.1:0-239 GCF_035615495.1 Lyngbya sp. CCY1209
TACGCAGGGTTCACCAGAACAACGGGGACACCTTTAGCCGTTGCTTTGTAGTCGATAAACATCCTGAGTTGATAGAACGCCCAACTATTGGAACGTCTACGCTCAGTTTTGCTTCTACGCTGTAGGTTGGTGCGCTCCCGAATCCCGGTCAAGTCTTCCAGCGCAATGGCCTGATTCGCTGAATATGCAGAGTCAACAATCCGTCTACTAATGTTGTGGTTTACCCATGTCTGATAACG
>NZ_JAJENU010000258.1:0-456 GCF_035615495.1 Lyngbya sp. CCY1209
ATTGTGGCTACTTGTTTGTTGTACCATTGGTTTTTTGACTTAAGATGCTTACCATCAATAATGAAACTTGTCCCTACATTAGAAACGCAACTTAACCAGTTATCAACTCCGTGGTCTATACCTAAAACTTTGTTTTTGTCTAACTGAGGTTGAGTCGCTTTTAACTCATAAACCCATTCGACATAAAAGCAACCATTGCGAGGTAGAATCCTAATCTCCCTGATTTCTTTAAACTCAAGATTTGTCGGAAAGTCTAGGAAAAAACTATCAATCTTAAAAAGGGCTTTGACTTTCTTTCCTAAAGGTAATCTTACCCTGCCTTTTTCTAGTTTTAAAGCTTGTTTGGGATAAGTTACTACTCCCATTCCTCCTTTTTTGCGATACTTAGGCAGTTGAGGTTTGTTTGCTAATTCCCCCTTATTGTACTTCTTAGAAAGTTCTCGATAAGACTTAAAT